>JAFSDX010000043.1 GCA_017436025.1 Thermoguttaceae bacterium | reverse complement strand
TTACGCAACCTCTTGTTTCTCCGCCGTTTGCAAACACTCGCGACAGACGCCGCGAATCCGCGTTTCGACGTGTTCGACGCTTCCGATTTTCACCGCCGCTTCCGGCAGGAGCGTTTCCAAATTTTCGATCTCGAAATCGAAAACGCGCCCGCACTTGGAGCAGTAAAAGTGGTCGTGCCGTTTGGGGTTCGCGTCGAACCGAGCCAACACGTTCGGGCGATCCATCATCGCGATCAAACCGCGCTCCGCGAATTCGCTCAAAATCCGAAAAACGCTTTCTCGCGAAATCTTGGGCAGTTCGAGCTTGACGTTTTCCCAAACGCGGTCGACGACCGGGTGTTCCGTGTTCCCTCGAAGGTATCGCCAAACGGCAAATCTCGCCGAGGTGAACTTCCAGCCGACGCTTCGGCAAAGTTCCGCAAACTCTTGTATTAACTCGTTTTGGGGATTTTTCATTTTTTTGCTCTCGCTTATTTATCCCTCATCTGCAAATAAATATAACATACATTTAGAACTTTACAAGACCTTTTTTCACTTTTTTTCCAAATTTTTTTCTTTCGACTTGCAAAAAGCGCGTTTCCCCCGTAAAATATAGGCTCAACGCGTTTCAAACGATCGAAATTTCGTCGCCGACGCCGATTTTTGCGCGTTCCCGACGTTCGCCGTCGTTTGCGTCAATCTTCACCCGAAAATCCCCCCTATAGTAATAAGGAGAAACCCGATGCGTTTCGCGCTTCCGTTCCTGCGACGCAACACGTTGTTATCGCTCGCTTTAATATCGACGCTTACCGCGTTCGCCCCCGCCCTCCTCGCCGACGACTCCACGAAACCGGTCGAGCGCAACCCGATCTTCCCCGGTCAAAAGGCCGACCCGGAGGTTCTCTACTCGCAAAAAACCGGCCGCGTCTACGTCTATCCGACGTCCGAGGCGAACGGTTTCCGCGTTTTCTCGACCGACAACCTCGTCGACTGGAAGGACGAAGGCCTCGTGCTGACCGACGCCGACGTCAGTTGGGAAACGCGCAGTTACTGGGCGCCGTCGATCATCGAAAAGAAAATCGACGGTAAGTTCAAGTATTTCTTCTACTTCTGCGCCAACGAGAAGATCGGCGTCGCGGTCGGCGACGACCCGACCGGCCCCTTCGTCGACAAGGGCTCCGTCCTGATCGACCGCTCGCTCCGCCCGGAAGGTCGCGGCGGCGTCGAAATCGACCCTTACGTCTTCGCCGACCCGGTCAGCGGCAAAAACTACCTATATTGGGGCAACAGCTACCTTTGCGTCTGCGAACTTAACGACGACATGACGTCGCTAAAACTCGAAACGAAGCGCGACATTACGCCGCCCGACTTCTTCGAAGGAACTTATGTATTTTACCGAAACGGCAAATATTACCTCACTTGGTCGAAGCACGACACCCGCAGCGTCGAGTATCAAGTCCGCGTCGCGACGTCCGATTCGCCGCTCGGGCCCTTCGTCGCCCCGGAAAAAGACCCGATCGTCCTTTATAAAGTCCCGGAAAAGGAGATTTACGGCCCCGGCCACCACTCGTTCCTTTTCCTTCCGAACGGCGAGAATTACGTCTTTTATCACCGCCTTTGCCTCCCGCTCGGCAAAAATCCTTGGGCGCGCGAAACTTGCCTCGACCGCGTTTACTTCAACGAAGACGGCTCGATCAAGCCGATCGTTCCGACTCGCGAAGGAATTTCGCAACCTGTTGACCTGAAACAATTTCAAGCGAAATAACGTTTAAACGACGCCGCGTCGTTTTACCTTGCGACGCGACGTTTCGTCGTTCCGTTTCTTTCGTTTTTCTTCGGCGTCGGTCGCGACTCTTCTTTTTCGCAACCGACGCGATTTCAACGCTTAAAACATCCGATCAAGGAGCCTTCGATGCCGAAACGCTTCTCTCTTTCCCGAGTCGGGCGCTTAACCCTTTTAGCGGCGGCGCTTACCGCGTCCCCAACCTTCGCCGACTCCCCCGTTCCCAACGTCGACGCCAAGTCGCCGTTTGCCGACGCGGTCGCTTTTTGGAACTTCGCCGACCTTAACGACGCCAACGTAACCGACGGCGCCGCAAGCATTTTGCAAGCGTTCGGCGACGTCGAAATCGGCGTCGAACTCGACGAAACCGTCAAGGCCGAGTCCCTCTTGCGCGGCGGCGACGGCAAAATCGCCCGAATCTCGAAAGGCGGTTATCTCCGAATCGACGCGCCGCTCGACTCCGAACTCGCCGTCGCCGGTTCCGAGCTAACCCTTTGCATTCGCTTGCGTTACGACGCCGATATTTGGCAAAATTCGCCGATTCTCTCGAAACACGGCGGACACGAGCGCCTTGCGTACAACCTTTATTGCCTCGACGACGCGCTCGGCGCCGAAATCGGGACGACCGGGAACAACGGCCTTCTCCGCTGTCGAGCGCTACGTTCCGAAACGCGCGACCCGGAGGCCGCGCTAACCGCTTGGCGCGACGTTGTTTGCCGCGTCGACGAAGCGAAAGTCGAGCTTTTCGTCGACGGTCGCTGTTACGACGAAGACTTCGTTCTCGGAACGCTCCGCCCGAACGACGTCGCTTTTACCGTCGGCGCCCAAATTGAACCCGACGGCAAAGCGCGCGCCGGTTTCGTCGGCGAAATCGACCACGTCGCCGTTTGGAACCGAGCGCTCTCAAACGCCGAAATCGCGACGCTTAGCGGCGGGCCCAACCGCGTCGACCCGCGCGAACGCACCGATCTTGGCGACGGCGCGTCGCTCCAATATTGGACGCCGCCAAACGCTTACGGCGTCGGGGATTGTATGCCGTTTTACGTCGACGGCGTCTTCCACTTTATGTACCTTCTCGACAAGGGCCGCCACGGCGCGAAAAACGGCCTCGGCGCGCACCAATGGATTCAAGCGACGTCGAGTAACTTGCGCGACTGGACGCATCGTCCGTTCGTCGTTCCGATCGACCGCCAAAACGAAGGCTCGATCTGCACCGGTTGCGTTTACTATCATAAAGGCGTTTATTACGCGTTTTACGCCAACCGCGCCGTCGAATACGAGACGCCGGACGGCGAAAAGCGCAAGACTTACGGGCTCCTTTGCTTGGCGACGAGCAAAGACGGAATCCATTTTGAGAAAAAGGGTTACGACCCGATTTTCCTTCTTCCGGACGGTTACTCTTGGGGAACGCGCGACCCGCAAGTCTTCCAAGACCCGACCGACGGAACGTTTCATATGTACGTTACGACGACGTATCGCGGCAAAGGCTGTTGGGCGCACGCGACGTCGCAAGACCTTGAAAATTGGACGCTTACCGACCCAATTTACGCGCATCTTCCGGGCGAGCCGGAGTGTCCCGACTGGTTCCGTTGGGGGGACGATTATTACGTCGTCGCGAACCACCTGAACGGCTATTACAAGACGTCGAAATCGCCGACCGGGCCTTGGGAAATTCCGAACGCGCCGAATATTTTAATGCCGGGCATTATCAACGTTCCGCAAACGGCGAGCTTTAAAGACGGTCGTCGCTTGGTTTGCGGCTGGAGTCGCGAACGCGGCTTCGGCGGGAGCGCGGTTTTTCACGAGCTAATCCGCTTCGACGACGGAACGCTCGGCGAGAAATTCGTTCCGGAAATGATTCCGGAAACGGACGCGCCGGTCGTTTCGGAAAGCGAAATCGCCGAGTCGGAACGCGTTTGGACGTCGCTCCCAAGTCGTTGTCGAATAAAGTTTTCGCTCTCCTACAACCCGAAAAAAATCGACGCATTACGCGACGTCGTTTTCAAGTACGCCGACGGCAAAGAGTTGCGCGTCGTCTTTTCGGAGCGCGCCGTTTATCTTGGCGGTTTCAAAATCGAGCGCGTCGATATGTCGAGCGGAAACCTTGCGTTCGATTGCGTCCTAACGTCCAATTTGATCGATATTTGCGTCGACGACAAGCGAACGCTGACGGCGGATCTCACGGCGGCGTCGGAGCGTTCGTTACAACTTATCAACGACGCCGGCGACGCGGTCAAAGTGAAGTCGCTCGAAATTTCGCCGCTCAAGAAATAACCGCAACTCGTTAAACGACAATCAATTACATCAAACGCCGTCAAAATTAACGGCAAGCCGTCCAAACGCGCCGTTCAAGTTAACGGCAAGAAAACGAAACGGCGACGCGCCTTCGCAACGCGTCGCCGTTTTTCTTTTAACGCTTCACGCCGTCGCCAAACAAACGACGACGCGCAACCGTTTATTTACCAACCGCTTACTTCGCGGTCGTTTCGAACGTGTAAACGCCGGAGCCGACTTCGAAAACGGCGGCGTCCGAACGTTCCGCGTCGACGCGGCGAGCGAAATCGCCCCCGACCGTCGCGGCGCATTGTTGCGTTTTCACGTCGCAAGGGACGACGACGCAAGCGCTTGCGTTCGGCGGAACGACGACGTTCAACGTCAGTTTCGTTCGGGCGTCGTTCCAGCGCCACTCGGAAACAATCTCGCCGTAAGGCGATTCGACGGCTCCGCGCGCCCAAGTCAGCGGTTCGCGACCCGGCGTCGCGATTTCGTTCAAACCGCATTTCGGCTCGACGACAAAGCGTTTGAAACCAACGCTTTCCGGCGCGACGCTCGCGACGACGACGTCCGGCGCTCCAGCCAATTTAATCCCGCAAATCGACTGGAAGAACCACGCCGACACGTCGCCGAACATCACGTGATTCAGCGACGTTCCCTTCGAGTCGTTCCAAGTTTCCCAAAGCGTCCCGGCGCCGTTGCGAATCCAATACCCATACGACGGAATTTCTTCTTCCAGCGTCATCGCCAACGCGACGTCGTGCCGCCCGCCTTCGCTAAGCGTTCTCAACACGTACTTTGCGCCGAGAATCCCGACGTCGATACGCCCGTCGGCTTTTTCGACCGCTTTCAAAAGTCGTTCGAAAACCGCCGCTTGTTCCGCCTGGGATAATCCGGCCGCGACGCCTTGATGAATCGGGCAAGCCTGCGCGGTAATACTTCCGACCGAGTACGCGCCGTCGCCCTTGTAAATCGCGGCGTTATAAGACTTGCGAATCTTCTCGGCCAACGCGGAATACTTGTCGAAATCGGCGTCTTTTCCGAGAACCTTCGCCGTTTGCGCGACGATTTTCGCGTCGAGGTAATAATAACCGGTCGACGTAACGTCCGCCGGCGTCGTCGTTTTCGCCGGGCACCAGTCGCTAAGGCCGTGCGCGACGATTCCGTTCGCCAGCTCGCGCGACGTCATGTAGTCGACGTATTTCTTCATCGACTCGAACGAATTTTCGAGAACGCGCACGTCGCCGCGATAAACGTACAGATACCACGGAATCATCACGAGCGCGGAGTCCCACGCCGGGCCGTTCCCCCAGGGGTATCCCCAATCGCCGGTCGGGACGATCCCCGGCAGGTTACCGTCGGGCTTTTGCTCGTCGCAGAGGTCGGCGATCCACTTCTCGTAACCGACGGTATTTTCCCAGTTATACATCGCAAACTCGGCGGCGAGCTGCGCGTCGCCCGTCCAACCGTTCTTCTCGCGATGCGGGCAGTCGGTCGGGTAACCGGCGACGTAATTGCCGCGATACGAGTTGAGCGTCCACTTTTGAATTTCGTTCAGAAGCGCGTTCGACGATTCGAACGTTCCCGCCGACGCAAAGTCGGTGTTGACGACGCAGATCGTAAAGTCTTCCGGTTTCGGCGCTTGGCGCAATCCGACGACTTCGATAAATTGGAAGCCGTTGTAAGTGAAGCGCGGCTCGAACGTTTCGCCGTCGGCGCCGTTGCAAAAGTAGAAGTCGGTTTGGAAGCCGCCCTTGTACCCGGTCAGGTTCTCGGGCGTTCCCTCCATAAAGTGCAGGTCGATATCCGAACGCTCGATCGCGCCCTTGTCGTCGACGCGCTCCGAATAACGGAAACGAACGACGTCCCCCGCTTCTTGTCCGTTCAGCGAAATCCGCGCCCAACCGGCGACGTTGCGTCCCGCGTCGACGACCCAAACGCCCGGCGCGACTTCCTTAACGCTTTTTGCCGCAAAGGTTTCCGTTATCCTCGACGGCGCGACGTCCTGCGCGGTAATCCGTTCGTTCGCGATCGGAGCCGGGACGACGACGGCGTTCCCCAAGATTTCGCGCTTCCAACGCCCGTCGACGATTTCGCCTTGACGGATGCAGTCGAAAACGACCGGGCTCGTCGAGTACGTCCAACTCGAGTCGGTCGCAACCGTTTGCGACGTGCCGTCGTCAAAAACGAGTTCGAGTTGCGCCCGAACGCGCGGGAAATCTCGCCAAGGCGCCGCGTCGAAGTTCCAAGTAACGATCGAACGGACGTCGTACCAGCCGTGCCCGAGCAAGAAGCCGAGTTCGCGTTTTTTCGCCGAATTTTGCGCGACGTCTTGGAACCGATCGGTAACGTCGAACACGTTGTAAAGGCAGCGGCGGTCGTATCTTGTGAACGCCGGCAGAAGAACCGCGTCGCTAATTTTTTCGCCGTCGAGGTAAGCCTCGAACGTGCCGGGCGCGCAGACGGCCAGCGTCGCCGACTTGACTTTTTTCGCGACGTCAAACGACTTTTGGAAGAACGGCGAGACCGTTTCGGTTCGGCGGCGGAGCTTGCCCCAAGGCCCGGCGTCGGCGTCGGCGTACCGGACTTTCGCGGCGCTCCAAGCGGCGGACGACGCGGCGTCAAATTCGAGCCCGTTCCAGCCTTTGGTCGCTTCGAGCGACGCGAGCCAATCGGTTCCGGTCGCGAATGAAACGAGCGTTTCCCCCGGAACGCCGAAACGGTTCGGCGTCGCTAAGTTCTTCGGCGCGTTCGACTTATCAAGCGCTTTCACTTCAAGTTTCGCGATCAGCGCGCTCGAACGAACCTTGCCGTTTCCGAATTTCGTCCCGGTATTGTTCTTCGAATCGTTCGCAACGGCGACCGCGACGACGTTCTTCCCGGGACGCAAATACGACGAGACGTCGACCGAGCGGAGTTGATCCGGGTTGAACGCCATCCCAATCGTAAAGCCGACTTTCGCGCCGTTTACGTAAAGGTCGCACTTTTGGTCGGCGGCGAAATAAAGCGTCCCGACGAGGTTTTTCGCCTCGAAGTCGCTCGCGGGACGGTCGACGACGAACTCGCGACGGAAATACTCCGGCGCAAACCCTTGCGGCGTCTCGGTTTCCTTCTCCGACGCGATCCAAGCGGCGCCGGTCAAATCGACGTTCGGGCGAACCGTTTCCGGCTGGCCGATCCACTCGCCGCGCCAATCGACCGGGTCGACGACGCCTTGCAACCAAGTCGCCGGCTCGCTCCAAGCGCTCGCGACGTCGGCGCCGTCCCAAACGCGAACTTTCCAATAATAACGTTGCAACGACCGCAACGGCGCGCCGTTATATTCGACAAAAACGGAAGAATCGGACGCAACCTTGCCGCTGTCCCAAACGTCGCCCTCGTCCGCCGCGAGCTTTTCCGGCGACGACGCGACCAAAATCCGATACGCCGTTTGCGTCAGCGCGTAACCGTCGCCGCCGCTAACGTCCTTCGACTTCCAACTCAACCGCGGTTTCGCCGTCCCGACGCCGACCGGGTTCGCCGTCGTTTCGACCGTCGTCCCAAACGGTTGCAACGTCGACGTTTCCGCCGCGCCGACGCCGGACGCCGTCAGCGACGTCGCCGCCCAAAACGCCAGCGCCAACGCCGCGTTTTTTCCGAATAATCGTTTCATTTTAACGTCCTTTATTATTGAACGCGCTCTTGTTAAAGTCGAACGCCGCCGCGACCGTCGCGACGCGCCGCACCTCGACGCGTTTTCGCCCATTATACCCGTTCGCCGCCGAAAAATAAAGCGCGTCTAACGAAAAGTCGCGAAAAAACGCCGAAAAAACGCAACCGTCCGCAAAATTAGCCAACGCTTACTCCCGCAAATCCCGGCTCCAAACAAACGACGCCCCCAAATTAGCCTCCGCTTATCCCGTTCAATTTTATAAAATTCGTTTCCAAAACCAGAAGTTAGAAACCGCTTATTTTCGCCTTTTTCGCAAACGCGCCGAAATTTCCTTGCAATCGCCCGCCCTTTGCGTTAAAATAATAAGGACGGCGTTTTCGAGCGCCGCTCCGCAGACGCGTTTTCGCTAACGCGTTGCGACCGTTTAACTTCCGCCTAACGCTGGAGATTTCCCGATGCGTTCCGTTTCCGCTTTCCTTCGCTCGCTTGCCGCGCCGTCGCTCCTGTCGACCGCCCTCGCGTTTTCCTTATTCTCTCCAACTCTCCCATTTTCCGCGTTCGTAAACGCCGCGCCGCCGACCGTTTTTGCCGACGAAGTCCCGGAAGGCTCCGCGACCCGAGTCGAGTTCGTCGCGTTCGACGGAACGACGCAACGTTATTTCGAGCGGCTCCCGGAAAATTTTGACCCGAAACGCCCGACGACGCTCCTAATCGCGCTGCACGGACACGGTTCCGACGGCGCGCAAATTTTCGCCGGAAAATACGCCGAATTTAACGCGTTACTCGACGTCGCGGCGGAGCGCGGCGCGATCGTCGTTTCCCCCGATTACCGCGACAGAACGTCGTGGATGGGCCCGGCGGCGGAAAACGACGTCGCGCAAATCGTTGCGGAACAGCGAGATAAGCGCAACATAAACCGCGTCGTTATCTCCGGCGCGTCGATGGGCGGCTCCTCGGCGCTGACCTTCGCGGTTCGTCGCCCCGACCTAATCGACGGCGTCGTTTCGATCAACGGGACGGCGAACCACCTCGAATACGAGAACTTTCAAGACGCTATCGGCGCGTCGTTTGGCGGCTCGAAAACGGAGGTTCCGCTCGAGTACAAAAATCGAAGCGCGGAGTATTTCCCGGAACGCTTAATCGAGAAACCGTCGGCGTTTACGTTGGGCGGTCGCGACGGTCTCGTTCCTCCGGACTCCGCGAAACGCCTCGCCGAAACGCTTCAAAAAATCGGCGCGCCCGTCCTTCTCCTTTACCGTCCGGAAGGCGGTCATTCGACGACTTACGCCGACGTCCGAACCGCCGCGGAGTTCGTTTTCGACGCGCTCGAAAAAGCAAACGACGCCGAGTAACGACGAGCCGTCCGAAGCAAACGCAAACCTTGCCGTTTCGCGTCTTATCGACAAACGCAAGAACTTTTGAAAACGTCGTTTTCGACGCCGTTATCAAATTTCCAAGAACGCTTTTTCGACGCTCGCCGTCAAAGGCTCTTTCAACAACGTTTTCCCTTTATTTTCAATGATTAAGGTTTCCATATGACGCTTAAAAATCCGTTCCTTGCGCTTCTCGGAGCCGTTGCGCTCTTGGTCGCGCCCGTCCCTTCGCCGAGCGTTCGCGCCGAGTCGCCGACCGCCGAAGCGCCCCCGAAAGTCGTCGTCGAAATCGACGGCGTCGTCCGCCAACCGTCGTTCGGAACCGTCGCCGGTTCTTGGTTTTACAACGCGGGCCCCGACGGTTCGCAACTCCTTCTGCTCGGCTTTCCCAAGGGCGGCGTCGAGCAAGCGCCTAATTACCGCCTCGTCGCCGACTTAAACTCGGAGTCGGTCGTTCGTTTAACGATTCCGGTCGCGTCGCCGCGCGAACTTGCCTCCGCAAGTTGCGAAATTAAACAACTTGGCTCCGTTCCGGCGACGTCCGTTTGGTCGCGCGATTCGCAAGCCTCCGCCGTCGAGTTCGCCGCTGCGCCGTCCGCGACGTCTCTCGAAGCCGAATTTCCGCCGAGCGACGGCGCGCTCGTTTTAACGATTCAAGCTCCGAAATTCGACGCCGAGTCGTCAAACACCGAATCAAACGCAAATCCTGACAGTCGCTCAACTTGCGCCGTTGAAATTTCCAATTTTCAAACGACGACGCGCCCGGTCGAAGCGCCGTTTTCCCTCGAACCGACGCGCAAACCGCAGTCGCTCGATCCGATTCAAACGTCGCCCGACTTCCGCCCGACGCTCGCAAACGCCGCCGTTAATTGGGATTGGCGCCTGCAAGACGGAATCGGAACGGAGCGCGAACCGCGGACTTTCCTCCAAGCGCTCGAAAAGCAACTTCCGCAAGGGCGCGCGCTTCTCGCTGACTTAGGCGCGTCGATCGACGACGGAACATTCGACAATTTAAGTGCTTACGACCAGCAAATCGGCGAAAAAATCGACGCGTTCGCCCCGCGTCTCGACGGTTGGAACGCCGCTTGGGCCGATTTTGAAAAACGTTTCAGCGAACTAAAAATCAAAACCGACGAAGCAAACGCCGACGCGACGACCGCCGCCCAACTCGAACGCGACGCCGAGTCGCTTTGGCGCGAAGTCCGAACGTTGAAGCGACAAATTTTGGTCGAGTCGCCTTTGTTCCAATTCGGCTCGCTACTTTTTGTCAAACACGCGCCGGGCGTTATGTCGCACCAACTTACGCAAGTTTACGGCTACTGCGCGCGCCCCGGCGGCGGCCTCTTCGTCCTCGACGAACCCGGTCGCTCGATGAAAACTCGCGACATTACGCCGCAAAACTTACCGCTTGGCTCCTATATGACGCCGGAGCTATCTTTCGACGGCAAAACGCTTTACTTCGCTTACTGCGAAACGCCGTCGACGCCGAAAATTTGGCGCGATCCCGAGACGATGGAGCGTCGTTTCCATCTTTACAAAACGTCGCTCGTCGACGTTCTCGCCGGAAAAAAAGTCGACGCAACCCGTTTGACCAACGGCCCTTACGACGATTTCTCCCCCCTCCTTCTCCCGGACGGCGACCTAATTTTTTGTTCGACGCGACGCGGCGGCTTCCACCGTTGCGGCGCCGGGCCCTGTTACGTTTACACGTTGACGCGTTCGCGCGGCGACGGCTCCGACCCGCGCCCGATTTCTTTCCACGAAACGAACGAATGGAATCCGACGTTAACGTCCGACGGTCGCGTCGTTTACACGCGTTGGGATTACGTTGACCGCGATGCCGTGTACTACCAAAATCTTTGGTCGACGCGACAAGATGGAACCGACGTCCGCATCCATTACGGCAACAACACGTTCAACCCCTGCGGCCTTTGGGAGTCGAAAGCGATCCCCGGCTCCTCGAAAACGCTCGCGATCGCCGGCCCGCACCACGGTATGAGCGCCGGAACCGTTGTTACGCTTGACGTTAGCCGCGGCGTCGACGGCCCGGAACCGCTCGAACGCCTCACGCCGGAAGTTCGTTTCCCCGAAGGCGAAGCGCCGCTTCCCAACGTTCCGCAACTCCCGCATTTAAGCGACTTCGATTACGTTCCGACCGGTTTTTGGCAAGCGACGCGAGAAGCGGAACGCGCCGAGCAAACGGTCGAGGAACGACGCTGGCCCGTTCACACGTTCAAATCGCCGCACCCGCTGTCGGAGAAATACTTCGTCGCGTCGTACAGTTACGACAAGCTGATCGGCGAAGCGGGCCCGAACATCCCAAACCAATACGGCGTCTACTTTTGCGACGCGTTCGGGAACCGCGAACTCGTTTACCGCGACCCGAATATTTCGAGCGTTTGGGCGCTCCCGATTCGCCCGCGCCCGATTCCGCCGGTCTCCGCGTCGACGCTTGACGAAAACGCTCGCGACGCCGAGTCGCCGACCGGAACCTTCTTCCTGCAAAACGTTTACGAAAGTTGGCCGACGAAGTTGCCGGCGAAAATTAAATCGCTGCGAATCGTTCAAGTCTTGCCGAAAACAACGCCGAACGCGAACCAACCGACCGTCGGCGCCGCGAACGCGTCCCCCGGCAAACAGGTTTTAGGAACGGTTCCGGTCGAAGAAGACGGCTCCGCGCACTTCGAAGTTCCCGCTTGCAAACCGTTGCTATTCCAAGCGTTGGACGAAAACGGGCGAATGGTTCAAGGGATGCGCTCCCTCGTTTACCTCCAACCGGGCGAGTCCGCCGGATGCGTCGGTTGCCACGAAGACCGAACGGCGGCGGTTCCGAGCGCAAAAACGATCGCGTCGACGAAGAAACCGGTCAAAATCGAACCCGGCCCGGACGGTTCTAAACCGTTCTCGTTTCCCATTTTAGTTCAACCGGTTCTCGACAAGAAGTGCGTCGCTTGCCACAACGCCGAAAAAGCGGAAGGCGGCGTCGACTTAACTTCGACGCCGGAGGGCGCTTATACAAAGTCCTACAACGCGTTGGTTAAGTTCGTTCCCTACTCCGCTTGGGGCGCCCCGAACGGCAACTTCGAGCCGATCACCGAACCCGACCGTTTCGGCTCGCGCCCGAGTCGGTTAACTAAACTCTTAGAAGACGGCCATTACGACGTTAAACTCGACGCCGACGCTTGGGAACGGCTCAACACTTGGCAAGACGTCAACGCGCTTTTCTACGGGACGTTCAACGTCGAAGACCAAGAACGCCAACGTCGCGGCGAACGCATCGCCGGCCCCGACCTTGAATGACGCCGCGTCGTTTCTACAACGTTTTCTTTCGATAAAACGCGCCTCCGACTCGACTTCCGAGAACGGCGGCGCGTTCTTTTCTCCTTGCTCTACCGCGTCGCATTTATCTTCGTTCGCCGTCTCGTCAAAAAAAATTTCGGGTCGCCGCTTGACACGAGAAGCCGGACGACTATACTTAAGAAAACGAACATCGATTCGCATCACGTCATTCAGGAGGTTTTTCGATGAAGATCGCGGTTCCTTTCGACGCCGGGCAAATTTTCGGTCATTTCGGGCAAACGCAAACGTTCAAAATTTACGAAACGGACGGTTCGCAAGTCGTTTCGACGCAAACGCTTGCAACGGACGGCTACGCGCACTGCGCCTTGGCGAATCTTCTCGCTAAAGAGAACGTCGACGCGTTGATCTGCGGCGGAATCGGCGGCGGCGCGCTCGCGAAGCTAAACGCCGCCGGAATCAAGTTTTACGCCGGAGTCTCGGGCGACGCCGACGCTGCGGTCGCCGCGTTGTTGGCGGGCGAGGAAATCGGCGCGACCGGCCCGACTTGCGGCGGACATTCGCACGAACATTCGCACGGCGGCGGTTGCGGTTGCGGCGGACACGGGCACGACCATTCGCACGGCGGCGGTTGCGGTTGCGGCGGTCATTAATTTCGCGAACTTTCGCCCAATAAAAAACGCTCGTCGACGCAAAACTCGACGAGCGTTTTCGTTTTTCAGCGCGATTTCGCTTCAATGATTCGCGCTTACATAACTCATTACAAAGCATCGACTTACGAACGCTTCCTTCACTCCGTTTTCGTTTCTTTTCCGGCGGCGAAACGCGTCAGTCTCGGCACAAACTCGTTCAGCGACGGCGTCAACTCCGGATGCGGGCTACAAAGGATAACGCGCCCCTTCCCATACGGCGCGGCGATAATCGCCGGCGAGTCGATTTGAACGCCCTTCGGCGAGTCGTTTTCGGCGACCTCCGTTCGGAAATACGCCAAGACGTCGTATTCCGGAAGCGGCTCGTAATTCGCCGGAAGCATCACCGGGCCGTTTTGATACGCGATCGTAAAACGGCCGGAGCGGTCGCCGCAAACCCTTTTTCCTTCGTCGGTTAGCTCAATTTCCAGAATCGCTTCGCCGCGCTCCCAGTTCCCCTCTTGCAGCTTCGCGTTGATCAGTCGCCCGGCGTCGCGGTTCAAATTGACGAGCCCCATATACGCCCCGGCGCACGTTCCGAGGTACCCGCCCCCGTCGTTCAAAAAGGCGCGCAACTCTCGCCACCCGGCGTCGCCGATCGCTCGCGACTCGCCGTTGCCGGAGCCGCCCGGGAAGAGAACGACGTCGAAGTCCCGCAATTTTCCGGTTTGTATCTCTTCGGCGGAGATAAACTTCGCCTCAAAATTCGGCGCGGCGGCCAAAATTTCCAGCGACGCGTTGGCGCACGTCGGACTCGCGCCGGGCCCGTTATAAACGGCGGCTCGACAAAGCGGCTCCTTCGCCCAAACCGCGACCGTTCCGAGCGTCGCCGCGACAAGCGTTAGCGCTACGGTTAACATCGTTCGTTTCATTGCGATCTCCTTATAAATCGGCGTTTAAGCGTTCGTCGTTCGAAATCGCGACGCGCTATTGTTACCTTGCGTCAATCGGTTTGCGTCCGATAAAAATATAACGCGGCATCTTCTTCCAAAAAAACGGGCAATACGGCATTCGGTCGGCGCGCTCGATCAAGCGCACTTCCTCGAATTTTTGCGACAAATACGGAAGATGGTCGCTCGACAAAAACAGGTTGTCGCACGAAAACCAAACCGGCCAAAGAGAACGCGTCGAGAAACTTTGCTTCGCCCGTCCTTCGCTCGGGAATTTGCGCGCGATGTAAAAGTCGACGACGCCGATCGTTCCGCCCGGTTTGAGCGCCTCGTAAGCGCGGTCGACGGCGGCGAACCAGTCCGGAATCATCGTCAACGAGTACGAAAAACAAATCGCGTCGACGCTTCCGCATTCCGGGCGCCAAGTCGTCGCGTCCGCCTGCCGCGTCTCGACGTTCGTCCAACCGTTGCGCTCGATCCGTTTGTCGGCGACTTTCAGCATCGATTCGGTCAGGTCGACAAGGTAAAGTTTCTCCAACTTCGCCAAGTTATCGCCAAGAAACTCCAAATTCGCGCCGGTGCCGCCGCCCATATCGACCCAAACCTCGCCCGCGCGAGGCTCCATCGCCTCCATTAGCTCTTTTCGTCCGGTCAAAAGACGCTTGCGAAACTCGTCGTACCCGCTCGCCTGCCCGCCGTAAAAGGACTCCAGCCGCTCGGCGTGCGACTCGCCCCGCGTTCGTTTACACGCCAAATAATACAGTATTTTTAAATCGGAACCTAAACCCATTTTTGTCTGTTTTTCTAATCTATTTTTAATCGCTTCCTAACTCATTATTCATCCTGAAGCGATATTTTTCTTTTTTGCGACGTTTTATCTCGTCGTTCTACTGGAATCAAGGTTAAACGTTCGCTTCCGGCGCGTCGCCGTCTCCGCGCAACGCTCGACAAGGAACGATAATACGATAACACAAACGTAAAAAAATACAAGGGCCGCGCCCGTCAAAGCCTTAATTCTAAACGCTAAATTTTTAAAATCCGACGCTTTTAAAAATTTTCGTCCGCCAAGCAAATTTAACAAATTTTCAAAAATTCAGTTTTTTCCGGAAAATACCAAATAAAACGCCCGCGAAAGCCGATACGATCGTTAAAAACCAGTTTTAACCTTGTCCCTTTCGCCACATTTTTGTCAAGGCGCCATTATTATGCAACGTTTTTTTAATATCGACCAAAACCGCAATTTCCACAACGCTATTTTAGTCGCAACCTTGGCCTCCTGCTTTCTCGGTTCGTCGACAGGGTGCGCGATTTTCGGAAAAAAAAGCGATAACGAAACGAAAATCTCCGATTTTGAAGAAGATTCTGAAGAAAACGGAAAACCCGAAAGTTCGGACGAGAACGTTTTCGATTCGGAAAGGAAAAAACAGTCCGAAATGTCCGATTTTGTTTCGTCTTTCGGTCGAAAATCGAAAACAAAAAAAGAAGTCGACCCCGGCCAAACGTTTTTGATGAGCGATAAAGCGAAAGAAATTTACGCCAACACGGAACGATAACGCCCTACAAGAAACGTCGACGCGTTTAACTTTTGTCAAAATTTTCTTCGTCGTCCAAGGCTTCTTTTCCCCAACCTTCCCATTTTAACGTTTCTTCGCCGCGTCGCGTTCTTTAAGCGTTTTTTTTGCGACGCTAACATTTTTACTCTATTCGCCCCCTTGCCTTATTTAACAAAATAAAATCGATTGTAACGCCTCGACGGCCCAAAGGCGACGCGCTCGCTTTCTCAATCCCCCCATTCCCCCCATCCCGCTTAACTTACCCAGGAGTTCGAGACTATGCGGAAAATCGCGCTCGACGCGGACCCCGGCGTCGCCGACGCCTTGACGCTCGCTTTCGCTCTTTTCGACCCCGACGTCGAAATCGTCGCCGCCACCTCCGTCGGCGGTTTGGTCGACTCGCGCACGTCGGCTCGCAACTTGCAAAGTCTCGTCGCGTTTCTCGATCCTCCGCGTCTCCCGCGCGTCGGAATCGAAACGGAAATCATTTTCAACACGAAAACACAAAAAAAGAACGATCGCCCAAAAATCAAAAACGCGCGTTCCGACCAAAAAGCGTCGGTCTTTGGCGATTTTAGCGATTTCAACGACTTCCCATTTCCGGTTGTCGAACGTTTATCGCCTCGTTCGGCGGCGTCGATTCTTCGCGACGCCGTTCGTTCCCACCCTTGTCAAACGTCGATTCTCGCGCTCGGGCCGCTCACCAACGTCGCTCGCGCTTTTCGCCGCGATCCGGAACTGCCTTTGCTTCTCGATCGTTTAGTCGTCGCCGGCGGAGGCGTCCCCTTTCCCTTGCGCTCGCACGCGACAGAATTCAATATTTGTTGCGACCCGCAAGCCGCGCGCGTCGTCTTTCAGGCCCCTTGCGCTAAAACGTTCGTTCCGCTCGACGCGGTCGCCGATCTCTTTTTTTCATTCGACGATTTAAGGTCGCTCGACTCGCGCGGGGCGCTTGTCGGCGAATTTATCGGTCGTTCTCTTCTTAAAATATTGCGCGCGCGACGCCGAACGCTAGGTTCCGAAGTCGTTTATTTACAAGAATTCGCCGCTTATTTCGCGTTGGTCGCCCCGAATCTTTTTTCGACGGTCGAAGCGTTTTCGATCGACGAAATTTGCGGAAGCGCGTTCGAAACGTTCAACGCCGCCCCTCGCCGAGCGCCCGGCGACCGCCGTCCCGATCTCGAAATTGTTCGCCAAATCGACGCCGACGCCGTTCGACAAAAAATCGTCGACGGTCTTCGCAGAATCGCCCAAACCCCGCGTCCTTCCCACCCGTTATAATCGATCAAACCGATATTTTCACTCCAACGCAAATATCGTCGCGCCGTTATCCTAAGCGCGGCGCTCTTTTTTATCGACGCGGCTTCTACAACCGTCGTTTTCTTTTTATTTGCCTCTATTATCCTAACCGGCATATCTATTAAAATCACTAAAACCGCCATTTTCTTTTTATTCGCTTCTATTACTTTAACCATCGCATCCAACAATCTCATCGCATTCAGCGCAGACGTCTATTTGAAAACGATATTTTTCACAACGATCGCCAAATATCAATACACAAATCTTTTTTCACTTTTTTTTTGTCGTTTGTTTTATTTTTCGCCAATTTTAACAGACGCCGCCGCTCATTTCGCTTTTTTTCCTTTCGTCGGCGGAAGGTCGGGGCCTTTTTTTCCGCGAAAACGGAAAAATTTCGAAAAACAGGAAAAAATCCTAATTTTAACCAATCAAAATATTTGATATAATAGGATAAAGGGACGCGTCTCGAAACGCCGCCCGGCGACTTCCGGAAATTCCCCCGAAGCCGCAAATCGCCCGTTCCCCCCATTTCCTCGAAACTAACGTTTTCCCCAATCGCGCGTCGACGACGGTTCGAAGCGCGGTTTCCGACGCTCGACGGCGTCGCGAAAACGCAAAAATAAAAGCGCAACGGAAACCAAGAAATGTTGAAAAATTATCGTTTTAAGGTCGGCGCGTTCGGCGTTCCGCTTCTTCTTTTCTCTTTGCCGCTCGTCGGTTTAGCTCAAACGCCGCCTTCGTCGGAGGGCGTTCGTTTCGTCGCGCCGCGTTTTTCCGAACCGGCGCCGTCGGAGGAAACGCCGACGCTCGCCGCGCCTCTCCCGGAAAGCGCCGAGCCCCCGCAAGCCGTCGACGCGACGCCGGTCGAAACCTCGACCCTTGAGTTAACGCTCGAACCGGAACCGGAAAACGCGGAAGTCGCCGACGAAACGTCGACCGTTCGGGCTCCGGAAACGGAAAAAGCGGAAAAAGCGAAAGAACCGGCGCCGAAGCCGACGTCGAGCGCCGCCGACTCAAACCACGTCGAGCGCGCGCCTTACGACCCGATTAAGGAAAACGGCGAGTACTTCGTCGGTTGGGAAAAACCGCAAGTCGCGATCGTCTTCACCGGCTTGACGAACGGTTACATCGAACCCTGCGGTTGCGCCGGGATGGATCGGATGAAAGGCGGGCTCAGCCGCCGTCGCGACTTCCTCCAAAACCTCCGCGAAGAGCGCGGTTGGGACGTCGTCGCGGTCGACGCCGGACAAACGACGGTCGGTTTCGGCGTTCAAGAGGAACTCAAATTCGATATGGCGATGAACGCGTTCCGGTTGATGGAGTACGACGCGATCGGAATCGGCAAGGGCGAACTCCGCTTCCCGGCCTACTTCCTCCTCACCTTCACCGCGCCGACGGCGGCCGATTCGGCGAGCCTTTTTACGTCGGCGAACGTCGGCGTTTACGGTTTCCACGACGCTTACGCGCTTCCGCTTAAAGTCGTCGAACGCGGCGGACTCAAAATCGGCGTCGTTTCGGTCGTTTGCCCGTCGGACGACCTCGACCACCGCGACGAAAACCTCCTGCTCGAGTCGCCGGAGAAAAAGCTCGCCGAGTTGGCGCCGCGGATGAAGAAGGCCGGTTGCGACAAATGGACGCTGATCGTTCACGGAACGGAGGCGGAAACGGAAGCGCTCGCGAAAAAATTCCCGATCTTCGACTTCGTTCTCACCGCCGACTCCCCGAGCGCGCCGCCGGCGGAAGCGAAGTCGCTCGGCGACGACCGCCTGTTGATCGAAGTCGGCGAAAAAGGCAAGTACGCCGTCGTCCTCGGTCTTTACGAATCGGGCGAAATCCGCTACCAACGCGTCGCGCTCGACTCGCGCTACGAGTCTTCGGAAGACGTCGCTTTATTAATGCAAGACTACCAATCGATCTTGAAAACGCTGATCACGCTCAAAGGACACCGCGAAGGGCTCGGCCTAAACCCGGCGCGCGCGCCCCGTTCGGAACAGCTCGGCAAGTACGTCGGTTCGCAAAAATGCCAGTCTTGCCACGAAGAAGAACACCGCGTTTGGCTCCGTTCGCGCCACGCTTCCGCTTGGAAGTCGCTGACCGACGTCGCGAAC
>JAFSDX010000042.1 GCA_017436025.1 Thermoguttaceae bacterium | reverse complement strand
GGCTCCGGGTCGGTTCCCGATTTGCGGACGTTCGGCTCCGGGTCGGTTCCCGATTTGGGGACGTTCGGCTCCGGGTTGGTTTCCGATTTGGGGACGTTCGGCTCCGGGTCGGTTTCCGATTTGGGGACGTTCGGCTCCGGGTCGGTTTCCGGGACGAACGTTAAAACCGGGGCGGTCGACGCCGGGGCGATAACCGGGACGAACGTCGAAACCGGGTCGGTTTCCGGGCCGAACGTTGAAGCCGGGACGCGCGGGAATCGGCGTTAAACCGCCGGGGGGCGGAGCGTCGGGACGACCGGGGCGCTCGTGCGGGCGGACTTCGCCGGGACGCCAAGTCGGGCCGGGGCGATAACCGGGACGCTTGTCGAACGGAAGCGGTTTGACGTCGTGTCGCCGTCCGCCGAAAATCAGCTCGAAAATCGGGTCGCGGGGGCGGCGGCTCGGGTCGACGAAAAAGTCGGCGCCCCACCAAGCGTCGCGCGGACGGAAACGCGGATCGACGTAACGCGGGCCGTCCGGGCGGCGGTTGAATCCGATGAAGAAATTCAAATGCCCGCCGACGAACGAGAAACCGAAACCCGGCGCGGAACCCGGAGGCGGGCCCCAAGGATGGTAGTGCGGCCAAGGAACGAACGAGTCGACCCAAACGCCGTTCCAAGGGCGATACGTCCAAGCGCGAGCGTCGAAAAGCGCCCAACTCGGCTCGTAATAAACGGGAACGCGGTAATATTCGTCGACGTAATCGGCGTAATAGGCGTTGTTTTCGTATCGCTCGACGTAAACTTGAATCGCGTCGGCGTCGAGCGGCGCCGGGAGCGCGTCTTCGCTCAAAATAACGGTTCCGTCGGCGTTTGCGGCGTCGGCGTCCTCGGCGAGAACGTATTCTTCAGGAAGCGGTTTGACGAATTCTTCTTGGAGCGGATGCTGACCGAGCCAATGGAGCCGCCCGGTTTTGTCGTCGGCCAACGCGGCGACGACGTCGAGACGACCGGCGCGAACCAAGTCTTGAACGACCGTCGATTTGAGCAAAATCGTTTCAAGCGACTGCCAAACGAGGGCTTCCGAAACGACGTTCGCCAAGTCGTAGCCCTGCAAGTCGGGGTAAGCCTCCCGAGCGCGGGCGACGGCGGGGCCGACGAGGTTGTAGAGTTTGAGGTCGTCCGGAACGTCGGCGTCGGTCGCGAGGCGTTGGTCGACGGAGATTTTCGCCGCTTCCGCTTGGGCGCGTTTTTCGAGCGAGTCGAAGTCGCGGACGAGGTTCGAAACGTCGCGACTCGGGTAATGCCCGACGACGAGCAGGAGCGGCGTTCGCAGGTTGAGGACGCCGTATTCGACCGCC
The DNA here is from genome assembly GCA_017436025.1 of Thermoguttaceae bacterium. GTDB lineage: Bacteria > Planctomycetota > Planctomycetia > Pirellulales > Thermoguttaceae > RUG369. The sequence continues at coordinate 33,682 of JAFSDX010000042.1, read as the reverse complement.
GCCAAATCGTCGGACGCGACCGCGCCGGCTTGAATCGGCGTTAGGTAAACGTCGCGGTCGGTCGTTTGCGTGAGGGCGTCCGGTTTGACCGGCATATCGGACGAGTAAAGAATCGTCGCGATCGGGAAACGTTCGGCGGCGTCCGAGAGGCGCGGCAGCGCGTTCGCGGCGTCGGAACCGCTTTTTAAATAACGGGCGTTTCCGGCGATTAGTTGGCGAAGCGCTTCGTCCGGCGTAATCGCGGCGTCGGCGTATTCGGACTCGACGACCGTTTCGGCGACGAGCGTTTCGTCGGCGTTCGCGTCGCTTGAAGTCGGGAGCGAACCGGGGAGCGCGAGCGCGGGAAGTTCGGCGGTCGGCGTTTGCGCGAACGTCGGGGCGGTCGCGAGGGAAGGGGCGACGGTCGCCGCCGCTAAAATAAGATTAACGGCGCCGTTTGGAAATTTTTTCATAACGGGCTCCTTAACGGTAATAAATTCGGAAAGCGTAACGGAAAACGGAGGCGACAAACGCCAACTCCGCCGCGACGTTTTTTCTATTGTAACTTTTTTTGGCGGAGGCGCAACGGGAGCGCGGCCTTCGAAGGAAAAAATCGAACGCTTTTGGCGATTTTTTTCTCGACGCGGGAAAAAATAAGGGGAAGCAAGGGGCGAAGTCGGCGTCGGCGGGACCGCGAACGGCGTCGTTTTTCGGGCGACCGTCCGGCGGAAGTCGGCGAAATTACGTCGACGTTTTCGCGGCGGACGAAACGTCGCGGCGTCGCTTTCGGCGTCCGAAATTTTTCTTGGGGTTTTCTCCTTAGTTTTTCCGCGATATTTTTCTCAATATATTATATAGAACGCGGCGCGACGGCGGCGACGCGAGTTTTTTTGGAAATTTTTTTGGAAATTTTTAAAGTCGCCTTCTCTATTTGTCGGTAAATCGGGAAAATTTCGCCGCGCTTGGCGCCGGACGCCTTGATTAATTTGCCGATTTCTTTAAAATAGGAAATATTGCGGTGTTCTTTTAAATTTTTGCGTTCGCGTTCCGACCGGCCAAAATCGCGTCGTTCGGAGGCGCGGGCGTCGAACGAAAGCGTCGGCGTCGAACGTCGACGGGAGGCGAAAAAGATGGCGAGTCCTTTGATTATTAGCGTTTCCGGGTTGCGAGGCGAAATTGGCGAAACGTTGACGCCGGACGTGGCGGTTCGATACGCGTTGGCGTATTCGAAGTCGGTCGCGTCGGACGGGCCGTTTGTGATCGCTCGGGACGGGCGCCGCTCCGGTTCGATTTTCGCCGACGCGATTTGCGCCGCGCTGAACGCCGTCGGACGCTCGACGCTCGACGCCGGAATCGCCGCGACCCCGACCGTCGGCGTTCTGATTCGAGACTGCGGCGCGGCGGGCGGAATTCAAATTTCCGCGAGTCATAACCCGAAACAATACAACGGTTTGAAGCTATTTTCCGCCGAGGGGCGCGTCGTTCCGAAAGCGGAGGGCGAAAAAGTCTTGGAAACGTATCGGGCGCTCGAAGCCGGGACGGAAAACGCCGCCGATTGGGTCGCCGTCGACCGACTTGGCGAACGAACGACGATTGAAGATTCGACGAAAGCGCACCTCGACGCCGTCTTGAAAACGGTCGACGCCGACGCGATTCGGGCGAAAAAATTCCGCGTCCTCCTCGATTCGAACAACGCGTCCGGGAGCCTGCTCGGCAAACGCTTGCTTGAAGCGCTCGGTTGCGACGTCGTTATTTGCGGCGAGACTCCGAACGGCGACTTCCTGCATACCCCGGAGCCGACCGTCGACAACCTGAAAAGCGTTTTCGAAAAGATCGTCGAAGCGAAAGCCGCCGTCGGTTTTTGCCAAGACCCGGACGCCGACCGCTTGGCCGTCGTCGACGAAAACGGGCGGTATATCGGCGAGGAATACACCGTCGCGATCTGCGCGAAAAACCGCCTCCAAAAGGCGAAAAAGAACGGCGAAACCGGTCCGTTCAACCTCGTGATCAACTGCGCGACGAGCCGAATGACGATCGACGTCGCGGAAAGTTTCGGCGGCGCCTGCTTCCGCTCCCCGGTCGGCGAGGCGAACGTCGTCGACCTGATGAAAGCGAAAAACGCGATCTTCGGCGGCGAAGGGAACGGCGGCCCGATCGACCCGAGCGTCGGGTTCGTGCGCGACTCCTTCGTCGGAATGGCGCAAATTTTGGAAGCGATGGCCCGCGAAGAAAAGCCGGTCTCCGCGTTGGCCGACGAAATCCCGGGATACTCGATTATTAAGCGCAAGCTCGACTTGCCCGAAGGCGGATTCGACAAAGTCGTCGAAGCGGTCGCGGAGGCGTTCCCGAACGAAGACAAAAACTTCGAAGACGGACTCCGAATCGACTGGCCGGACGCTTGGGTCTTGGTGCGTCCGAGCAACACCGAGCCGATCTGCCGCGTCATCGCCGAAGCGCCGACCGACGAACGGGCGAACGAACTTTGCGACCGCGTCGAAGCGTTGATGCGATAACGCGGCGAGCGGAAAGACGAACGAGAGACGACGAAGAACGGCGAGGTAACGTCGGCGTTCTTCGAGTCTTAAAAGCGGAGGCGGCGCGCGGCGAACTTGGTTTGCCGTCGCGGCTTCCGCAACCTTCCGGCGACGCGGTCGAGCGGAAGTAAAAACGGTTAAAAACGGCAAAATAGGCGTTTTGCGCGCTTGGGGGCGACGTTTATGAGAATTATGGTGGGATGCGATCACCGCGGAATCGAGGCTCGAATGAACTTGGCGCGGACGATTCGCGCTTGGGGACACGAAGTGATCGAAGCAGGGCCGACTCCCGACAATCCGGCGTCGGTCGATTATCCGGACGTCGCCGCTCCGGTGGCGCGCGCCGTTTCGGAGGGAACGATCGATCGCGGTATTTTGATTTGCGGCACTGGAATCGGAATGAGCGTCGTCGCGAACAAATTTTCCGGCGTCCGAGCCGCGCCCGTTTCGGACGTCTTTACCGCCGAGTTGAGCCGCCGTCATAACGATTTGAACGTGCTGTGTTTAAGCGCCGATCTCTTGACCGCCGACGCGATGGCCGACGTTGCCGACGCTTGGCTTCGAACCGAGTTTTCCGGCGAACCGCGACACGCTCGCCGTTTGGGACGCGTCGCCGAGATTGAAAACGAGCAGATCGACCTTCTTAAATAACGTCGACGGCGTTGGGGTTTGGGTGTTGCGGCGTTCCGTTAAGCGACGTCGCGACCCGGAGCGAGAAATCGAACGCTCGACGAAGTAAAATCGAGCGAAGGAGGAGCGTTTGAGGCCTAACGAATATCGCGATCGGTCGATTTTGCGTCCGCAAGCGCGCCGCCGTATAAGACGCGGCGGTCGAGTCGAGCGGCTTGGGCGCGACTCGCGCGGGCGTTTTTTCACTTGGGGCTCTTGGAAGTCGTTCCTGGTCGCCTTTGTCGTCGTCGGACTTTGGACGTTGTTCCAAGGATTGCGCGGAGGGCGCGACGAATGACGGCGATGCGTCGATTCCGGTGCGTCGCGGGCGAACGACGCCGCGTCGATAAGAAAAAAGCTCCGGCGAAATAAAAATTCGTCGAGCGAAACGGAGGAAAAACGGTGCGTAAATCGTCGTTGGAACAAGAGTTGGCGAAAAATATCGCTCGAGCGTTTTTCAAGGGGCGCGGTCGTAAAAGCGGCCCGAAAAGCGTTGGCGGCGTTTTGCTTCTCCTGATTTTGGTCGCGGTCGTTTCCTTTTTCGAAGGGCGCGACGGGCGGTTCTCCGACGTTCTAACTCCCGGCGGTTCGGGAACTTCGGCGCCGACCGCGTCGACCGCGGACGCGTTGCGTTCGGTTCCCGACGTTGAAAGCGGCGTCGTCGAGCGTTGCGTCGACGGCGACACCTTGATCGTTCGTTTTGACGACGGAACGGCGGAGCGCGTGCGGCTGATCGGCGCGAACACGCCGGAAACGGTCAAGCCGAATTGGCCGGTCGAGCCGTTCGGCCCGGAAGCGTCGGCGTTTACAAAGCGTCGCGTTGAAGAGGCGAGCGGAGCGGTTCGCTTGGTCGCCGACGGCGATCGACGCGACAAATACGGGCGACGGTTGGCGTTCGTTTATTTGGCCGACTCGGAAATCTCGTTAAACGAAGAGTTAACGCGAGCCGGCTTCGCAAGGGCGCAAACGCAATACCGCTTTTCGGACGAGATGAAGCGTCGCTTGGAGGCCGCCGAAGACGCCGCGCGTCGGGAAAAACTCGGGATTCACTCGTTCTAAGCGCTGTTAAAACGCCGTTTGCGCGTTTAAAGCGACCAAAAGAAATCGCGTCGACGCAAGTTCGCGTCGACGCGATTTTGTTTCTTGCCGCCGCGTCGTTCGACGTTAAGTCGCCGCGTTTAATTTTGGCTTCTTGACTTTTGCTTTTCGCCGTTTAACGCGTCGCGGGGTAACGCTTGCCGCTTAAAGGGTTGCGTCGGACGCTTTCTTGAGCCGCTCGCTCCGCCAATGGTCGACGGCGGCGCGAATTGCTTCGGCGTTGCGCGTCGAAATCGTTCGAAACTCGGCGCCGGGATAAAGGTGAATCGACTGATCGGGAACGTAGGCGTTCGCCTCGTCCCAAACGCCGTTGCAGTACTCGTACCGCCCGAGAAGCGCGTAAAACATCCAACCGTCGAGGTTATATTCGAGCGACGCCCCGACCGGCCCGAACATATCGCCCGGCGAACCCGGCGCTTTTTCGCCGAAACACGGCGTCGTGTAACAAAGTCGAATCGGACGTTCGCGGTCTTTTCCTTCAAGAACGGCGAGGTAGTCGGCGTTGTTCCAACCTCTTGTCCAATAATGATTTGCGAACGGACAGAAACAGTCGATATACGGCGCCAGTTTGAGAACGCTTTCCGGCGACGCGCCTTCGATTTCGCCCGGATTGCACCAAATCCGAATCGGAGACGTCGCGGAATTTTGATTTTTGTTTTCGATAAATGTCTTCGCCAACTCGACCCAAGCGTCCGCCGCGGCGTTTCCGGGCTCGTCCATAAAGCTCCAAGCCCAGTTTTCGCAAGGGATACCGAAATCGGCGTGAAGCCGCGCGACCCGTTCGATATTCTGCGGCGAGACGTCGCCGTCGTTGAGGTGGAGGAAAAGACGAATCCCGTATTTTTCCGCTTCGTTTTGCGGAACGAGCGCGCCGTTAACGACGTTGAGGCCGAGCTTTGCGAACGTTTCCCAACAAGAAACCGTTTCGTAAGGCGCCGACCAACCGCCGACGTAAGGTCGCGGAGCGCAACTTAAGTCGCCTTTTCGCAAGACGTTCAAAACAAAGACGTTAGCGTCGTCGATTTTCAGCGAAATCGTTTCGGCGCCGCTCGGTTTGTCGCCGTCGAGCGTCAGCCAAATTCCGGCGGTTTGACGCGGCGGAACGGTAAGCGCCGACCGCTCCAAGAGTTGCGACGGTTGCCAACCGAACTCCGGCGAGAACGAGAACGCCGGAACGCGCCAAGAGAGGAGGCCCGCCGGATCGTCTTGAATTTGCGGGTAAACCGTTATCGGCGCGTCGGTTGCGTTGCGCGCCAAGAGCAAAACGGTCTTGACCGATTCGAAGGGCAACTCGACGTCGAACGGCGCGAGGTTTTCGGACGCCTTAGGGGCGGAGAGGCGCGAGAAGCCGGCGAACGGGTCGGCGACGCGCCAAACCGTTAATTTCTCGTCGGTTGGGAACGGCGCGATCAACTCCGGCGCGCCGCGTTCCGGGGGCGTCCAGTCGAGTTTATCGGTCGCGACGACGCAATCGACGCGACGGTAAGTCAAGCCGGGGCCGCCGTTTACCGTCAGCGATAAGCGAAACTCGCCCGCCGGAAGGTCGAGCGTCAGCGGCGCCCAACGAAAGCCGGGCGACGTTTTATTTGTTTCTTTGTCGGCGCAAAGTTCGATTTCGCAAGACTTCGACGCGTCGACGAGCGACTCGATTTTAAGGCGAAATTTCGACAAGTAACCGGGAAGCTCCAAATAACGCGCCCAAAAGCGGTAAGTCCCGGTTTTCGGGACGGTTGCGAAAGCGTTCGCCGCCGCTGCGCCGTCGCCGTAACTCGCGGTCAAAATTCGTCCGCCGGACGCGTCGGCGTTCCCGTCGTTCCACCAACCGTTTTCAATCTTAAAGTCTTCCGCTTCAAGGAGTTGCAGAAACGCGTTTTGGGGAAAGTCGGCGATGAAACGCTCGATTCGCGCCTTTTCGTCGCGGAGTTGACGCGGCGTCCCAATCAAATTCGACGCCGCGTCGAACGCGACGAGCGACGCGAGCCGCCGACCTTCGATTCCGGGAACGCGATATTCGGCCAAGTCGGCGAAAAACGCGTCGCGCCAAACGCTCCAAAGTTTTGCTAATTCTGGGTTTGTCGGTTCCGAAACCGGACGGCGGCGCCAAAGACCGGCGACTTTTTTCGCTTCGTCGCTAAGGGGCGTCGTTCCGACGAAGACGCCGTCGAGACCGCGAGCCGGTTTCGCGTTTAGCGGCCGACTTGGTTCGGCGAGCGGCTCTTCGGTCAAAACGACCGCCGAGACGCGGCGCGGGGCGAACGGGCCGTCGCAAATCGTTCCTGTTAAAGCGATTACGCGGTCGCCTTTCTCAAGCCAAACGGTCGGCGCGGCTTCCCAAATCCAGCCGGTCGGCTCGTCGCGGCGCGTCGGGAGCGGGTCGTTGCGGCGTCCTGTTTCGGCGGCGTCGAACCGCCAAGAGAAAACGTCGGAAACGACCGTTTGCGTCATATTGTCAAATTCGAAAACGCGCGGGTCTTCGAGCCGGAAAACAAACGTCGAAGTCGTCCCTCGCGAATGATAGTAGCGGGCCCAAACGCGGTAATAACCGGACTTAGGAACGGCGATTTTGGCGCGCGCGAACCCGCCGCCGTGTCCGGCCGGATACGACAAAACGTCCTCGCCGTCGACTTGCTCGGGCGTCCATTGGTTCGCTTTATAGGCTAAGAAGGCGTCGGGCGCAACCCAAACCGTCGTCGGCGTTTGCGGCGCGTTCGTCGGACGGTCGAACGCGTTTTCCGGCTGTTCGGCGAGAAGTCGGCGTCGAAACTCGGGATTTTGTCGCGCAAATTCGCAAAAATGACGAAAACTCGTCGCTGTTCCGCCGAGCCGGTCCCAATTCAGTTCGTTGGGTTCGTCGTCGAAAGCGGAAAGCGGCGCCGCGAACGCAAATAAAAGGGCGACGGACGATAAGATAAAATTGGTTAAAAGACGTCGCATAAAAAACTCCTTAAACTGACGGTGAATCTAGCTTTACGTCGTAAATTATTCGTTCGCGTCGGCGAGCGAAACGGCGACGCAAAAACGCGTTAATTTTTATTATATCCGCTCGTAATGGAAATTTCCAGCAAAAAACGCTTATTTTTTGAAAAGGTTTTAAATGTTGTCATTCCAAATGTTAGCTTTGTCGATTGCGCGTTTGACGCTCCGGCGAGACTTGCGTTTTTTTAGGCGGACGGGTATAATATAGAAGGCCCGTTGGGGCGTTGGGAAAAATTTTATCGTTGGCGACTCGTTTTTGCGCGTCGCGTCGGCGGCGGAGAGCGCGAAAGTTTAGAAAAGCGGCGCGCGAACGAACGGAGGAAAGTAAAGGCGGCGAATATGACGTTCGATAATCGATTTTTCAAAAATAGCGCTTCGTTTCACTCGAACGCCGTCGATTTTTCCGAAGAGAACGCAAGGAGCGGCGCGGAATCGCAAAGAGGCCCGACGCTTGAACTTAGTTGCGTTCCTAAGATCAACGGCGCGCTTTATTTCAACGATTTTCGAATTTTCAACGCGTTTGACGTAACGAACAATTCGGAGCGCGAACTTGTCGACTTGCGCGTCGATTTTTGGGCGACGCCCGAATTTTTCGAACCGTTTTCCGTCCGCGTCGATCGCGTGGCGCCGGGGGAAAGGCTTCGTGTCGACCGCTTCGACGTTTCGTTGAATTTCGACTACTTAGCGAGTATTTCGGAAGAGACGCGAGGCGAAATTCGGGTGGAGGCGTTTGAAAACGTCGGCAAGCGCGGCGGCAATTCGGACGCTAACTCGTGTAACGATAACGCTTGCGACGGAGAGACCGAGGCGTCGGAAACGCCGATTATGGCGAAAAAATTTTCGATCGCCGTTTGCGCGAACGACGAATGGTTGGGCGCCTCCGTTTTGCCGAGTCTGTTGGCCGCGTATGTAACGCCGAACGTCGACGGGATCGCTCGTTTGCAAACGGAGGTTGCGGAACTCCTTCAAGAACAAGGGGTTAAGTCGTCGCTGGAAGGATACCAAGCGCGCGACAAAAAACGGGTTTACGAGATTGTGCGCGCCGTTTACCAAGCGGTCGTTCGGCGGCAAATTCATTATGCGAACCCGCCCGCGTCGTTTGGTTTGACGGGACAGCGCGTTCGTTTTCCCGACAAAATTTTGCGCGATAAGTTGGGAACGTGCCTCGATTTATCGCTTCTTTTCGCGAGCTTGCTCGAGCAATGCGGTTTGCATCCGTTGATTTTGCTGTACGCCGGACACGCGTTCGTCGGCTGCCACTTGCGAGAAACGTGTTTGAGCGAGTCGTTCGACGACAACTTGCAAGCGTTGCGGAAATTGGCGGAACTCGACGAGTTGGTCGTTTTTGAAACGACGTTGGCGACGGTCGGCGGAAGCGCGTCTTTTAACGTTGCGGAAAATGTTGCGAAAAAAAGACTTGCGGACGACGAACGCTTTGTCGGTGCGCTTGACGTTCGTCGGGCGCGCGTCGAGCGCATTCGACCGATACCGTTGCGACGGAATGTCGACGATTGTTGCGAAATCGATTTCGACGCGAGAAAGACGGGTAAAAGGGCGCAAACGTCGACCGACGAAGCGCGGTCGCTCGTTCCCGACTGGGAGCCGACCGAGGTGGAACCGGCGGCGCCGAAAACTCGGGTCGATCGTTGGAAACAAAGTTTGCTCGATCTTTCGGCGCGCAATAAGTTGTTGAATTGCAAGGAATCGCAAACCGTCGCTTTCCTTTTTCCGGAAAATCGATTGGGCGCCTTGGAGGATCGACTGGTCGACGGCGAAACGTTCGCGATTCGGTCGGCGCGTTCGCTTAAGGTTGGCGACTCGGCGTTGCGCGACCTTGAGTCGATCGAACGCCGCGAAGGACGCGATATGCTGGAAGTCCTTGTCGACGAAGAGTTTAGGCGCGGCGCGTTGTTCGCTTGGCCGAATCTCGACGAAGCGGAACTTTTGCGACGCTTGACGAAAATTTTTCGCGACGCGGAGTCAAATTTGAACGAAGGCGGCGTCAACACCCTTTTCTTAGCGCTCGGAATGGTCGAACGCGTCGTCGATCGGGACGGTAAGATTTATCGCGCGCCGTTTTTGTTGGTTCCGATGAAGCTCGAGCGTTTGGCGAAGCAAAAAGGCTTTGCGCTAAGTCGTTCCGACGAAGACGTTTCGATCAACGTAACGCTTTTGGAACTTTTGCGTCGCGATTATAATAAAACGATTCCCGGAATCGATCCTAAGAATTTGCCGACCGACGAAAAGGGCGTCGACGTCGATAAAATTTTTCAAATTTTTCAACGCGAATTGGTCGGACTCGACGGTTGGGAGCTGAAAAAAGATATTTGTCTCGGTAACTTCTTTTTTCAAAAGTTCGTGATGTGGTCGGACTTAAACGACCATATGGAGGAACTTATCGAAACGCCGCTCGTGAAGCATTTGGTTTGGACGCCGAAAGAACGCTTCGACGACGGGATTCCGGAGACGCGCTCGGAAGACGTCGACGCCGACTTTTCGACCGACGAAATTTTGGCGCCGCTCAGCGCGGACTCGTCGCAAATCGCCGCTCTTTTGACCGCCGCGGCCGGAAAAAATTTCGTGTTGCAGGGGCCGCCTGGCGCGGGGAAATCGCAAACGATCGCGAATATGATCGCGCACTGCCTCGCGCAAGGAAAAACGACCCTTTTTGTCGCGGAAAAACGCGCCGCGCTCGACGTCGTTCACCGTCGACTTTGCGGGTTGGGGCTCGAACCGTTTTGCTTGGAATTGCATTCGAATAAATCGGGGAAACGGCGGCTTTTGGAACAGTTGCAAAGCGCGCTCGAGTTTTCGCAAGAAGCGGCGATTAAAGATTGGCCGAGCGTAACCCGAGAAATTGAAACGCTTAAAAACAAACTCAACGAGTATGTCGCGGAGTTGCGCCGCGTGTATCCGAACGGACGAACGCTTTACGAAGCGATCGCTCGTTTGAGCGAAACGGAACCTTGGCGCGACAAAGCGTCAAAACTCCGTTTGCGGAATTGGTGCGACAAGTTGTCAAACGTTTCGGTCGAGCGATTTGAAAAGATTCTAAGCATCGGCGATTCCGTCGCTTCCGTGTTGCGAAATATCGAGGAAAGCGCTTGGGCGGAGTTGCGCGATTTCGCCGCGACCGATTGGACGCCGCGTTGGAACCGAGAGGTTTGCGACGCCGCCCGGGCGACGCGAGACGCGGCGCAAAATTTGCTAACCGACGTCGCGAGACTTTGGGAAATCGCCGTCGGAAGCGACGCGACGTCGCGTTTTGTAAGGCCGAAGGTTTCTGACTTTGCGACGTTCTCGGAGCTTGCCGAAGCGGTCGTCGAAGCGGGAAACGCGGCGCCGCTCGGCTTTTTGGCGAACGCGCCGAGAGAAACGGCGATCTTGGCGCGGCGTTGGTTGCGGCTTAACGAAACGTTTAAAACGACGTTCGACGAGCTTGAACGCGACGGTTTGCGTCAACTTGTAAATTGGAGGGAAACGTCGTTGAACGAACGACTTGCGACGCATCGCGCCGTTTTCCGATTCGATCTTGCGCCGTCGGCGACTTTTCGCGAAGACGACGCGGAGGAGAACGAACTTGCGGAGGTTCGCGGTTTCGAAGCGTTTCTGTCGCAACTTGTCGCCGCGTTCTCGGAAATTGTTCAAAGACTTGATTTACCGTCGTTAAATCCGGCGGCGTTTGGGCGTTTTGTCGACGAGCGCCGCTTAGAGGAAGTTCGTCGATTGCTTGAGGCGCTCCGTTCGCGTTCGACGCCGACGCGTTCTTTACTTGGAGCCGACTGGCGCGATTTTTCGGCGACGGCGCGTCGCTTGGCGTTTTTAGGACGCCGTCGCGACGCGGAACGCGTTTTTTTCGCCGGATTTGATCTTGAGAAACTCGCGTCGACGGAATTGACGCAACTGACTGCGAGTAAAGGGATTAAAGAGTTGCCGTCCGGGGCGTTTTCCTTGCGCGACGTTCGAAGCGGGGCGCCGGAATGCGACGTCGCGACTTCCTTGGCGAACGAGTCGGACAGCGCCGCGTTTGCGGAGCGGCAAAACGAATTGGAGGCCGCCGGATTTTCGCGCGACGAGGCGAACCGAGCGGTCGCTTTGAAAACTTCGCTCGACGAAACGTTGCGCGCGCTCGACGACGTTTGGGATTTAGGAGCGGAAGTCTTTCGTTTATATAATATTAGCGATTCGCCGAACGAACGCGTCGCCTCTCTTTATCGCGCCTTATTGGGCGCGACCGCGACCGAGTTCGCGCCGCCGACCGACGTTTTTTTGGCGAGCGATTGGAGCGAATTTTCGCCGCAAGCGCGACGCCTAGTCGCTTCGATTCAAAAGCGCGACGCGTTGGCGCGGCAAATCGACGGTTACGACGCGTCGATTCTTTTGGCGTTTAATGTAAATCAAGCGTTGGACGATGTTTCCGGCGTTCCGAAAGGCGTATGGAAATTGCGCGGCGTTCAAAAAAACGTCGACGTTTCGGCGAATCCAAACGTCGAATCGAGCGAAGGCGGCGAAGAAAGGAAGAGCGACGACGAGAAATCGAGCGTCGTAACTTTCGGCGCCGCGACGGACGCGTTTTTACCGACGCTTGACGCGCTTGCCGAAGCGACTTCTAACTTAGCGCGCCGTCTTGGGTTAAGAGAAGAGACGAACGGCGAGCGAACGGCGATTTTCTCTCGTCGTTTGCTCGACGCCGCGCGCGATTTTGAGCTTCCGCTAAGTCTTTTGGGAGCAAGCGATTGGAACGATTTTGGCCGGCGAGGGCGCGACGCGATTGAAATTGCGCGGGCTTGCGAAACATTTGCGGCGACAACGCGAAACGACGAATCGGGCGTCGGCGAGGCGACCGACGAACCGCGTTTTGAGGAAACAACGCGTCGCGAGGCGGAAGCGGCGGAGGCGAGCGGGCGAGTTTTCGCCGCGAAGGAAAACGACGCAACTCGTTGGAATTCGGCGGCTTGGAAAGAGATCGTTGAAGACTTAAGCGAAGCGCGAACCGCCGAATTGGAGGCGAGCCGAAAATATGACGAGGCGTCGCTTGATTTGGAAGATTTTAATCCGGACGCGCTTAAACGTTTTGACGTCGCGGAGGGGCGGCGGTTGATTGAAGCGGCGACGAGCGGTTTCTTTCTGTTTCGTCTAAAGTCGAAAAAAAAGGCGCTTGCATACTTCGAACAAGCGCTTCGACCCGAACGAAACGACGCGTTGAAGTCGAATTTTTTCGCTCGGGCGCCATTACTTTGCGACGCGATCGAGCGTTGGAGGGCGGAAGACCTGCGACGCGACGAAACCCGCGCGGCGTTGCGCGAGACGATCGAGGCGTCTCGCGCTCTTGCCCGACGCGAGCAAGAAAAATGGGAAAAAGAGATCGCGGATTTCGCAACATATTGCGAACGTTGGGATTGGCGAATGAGCGATCAGGCGACGAGCGGCGATTGGAATCGTTTCGGCGACTCTTTGAACGCCGGCGATCGGGTCGTCGAAATTCTCGACGCCGCGACCGAGAACGAAACGGAGCGACGTTTTGTCGCGGAATCGGTCGTTTCGTTGGCGCGCGAGTTGCGAAAAGCGTCCGAAAACGATTGCGAAAGGAAGGCGAGCGGAGCCGAAGCGGAGGGCGGCAAATTGTCGCAATCGAACGAGGAAAACGGTTTGGACGAATCGCAAGCCCTTGTCGCCGCTTTCTTTGCGTTGGATTCGGCGGCGGAAGAAAACGCGTCGAGCGAAACGGAGGAATCGGGCGACGCGTTTTCGACCGAGTCGCCGGCGTTGGCGGACGTTCGATTTTTTGACGAATCTTGGAAACGATTCGCGGATGCGCTCGAGCCTTTCCTTTGCAGTTTCAAGACTTGGAACGAAGAGTTTGCGTTGGTTCAACGCGAGATTCAAAGGACGCTCGCGACGTTGGCGCCGCGTTTGGGCGTCGACGGCGCGCGGAACGAAGGCGTCGACGTCGACGTTTTGACGCGGGTTTTGGACGCGGGCGACGCGATTTTCGAGCGGGTGCAAACGGCGCTCGCCGCAAATCCGAAACAGATTCCGACGGTGTTAAATTATCTCGGAAAGTCTTGGCGCGTCTCGGCTTCCGTCGATTCGGAAAAGGGCGGCGCGCTTCGGCGTTGGCTCGATAGTTGGGCGCGATTCGAGGAATCTTGGGAACGTTTGACGCCGCTTTTCGCGTCTTGGAAGGCGGAACGCGACGAACAAACAAAGGAATTTAACCTTGGTTTCGCCGCGTATCGCTCGCGTTTTGAGACGACGCAACCTGTTAATTGGAACGACTTAGAAACGACGATCGACGGCGGCGAGCGAATAACCGAAGCGGCGCGCGCTCTTGCGGACGACGATCCGACGGCGATCGAACGGATCGAGCGTTTTTGGACGCCGTTAAACGAGTTTTGGAACGATTTAAGCGAAGGAACGAAGGAGGTTTGCGACGTCGTCGACCGATTCCTAAAACTTTGGAACGAATACGACGCTTGGATTGGGAGATTTAACGTCGCGCTGCAAAAAGAAGAACGCCTTCAATGCGAAAACGACGAATCGAGCGACGCTTCAAACGTTGAAATAAAAGGCGTTGGAGTCGACGATAAGGAGCGGGCGGACGAAGAGCGACGCGACGTCGTTAACTCCTCGTTGGAATTTTCGGTCGCGCGAATCCTTAAACTTGACGCCGCGTTGGAAGGCGGAGAAAAGAAGGGGGTCGCAGAAACGGAAGAAGACGAGGAACAACGTTGCGACGCGTTGCCGCTAACGCTTAATTCTTTGGTTGGGAACATCTTGCGTTGCGCTTTGGCGCGAATTCGGTCGTTTAAAACGGAGCGTTCCTTAGGCGCGAACGCGGCCCGCTTTTATTTGAACGGGGAACCGGACGCGCGCGCCGCTCTTCAAATTTGCGACGCGGCGTCGGCGTTAGAACGGTTCGTTCGTTTTTTAATCGGCGAAACTTGCGACGGCGAGGAGAACGAACCGAACGGCCTATCTTCCGAATTTTTCGAGCTTTGCGATCGATGCGGCGTCGCGTTCGACGACGTTTTGAAAACACAAACGCAAACGCTTTTGGGCGAGCGCGCGGAGGCCGTTCGGCGCGACTTACAAACGTTGAAAAAGCTCGAATCTGAACTTGTCGACGCGGCGTCGTATCGCGGTTGCGTCGATTTGTCGCAAGGAGACGAATACGTTGCCAATTGTTGCCGCTTTGCGGACGGCGTGTTGCGAAACGAGCGAAATTTTCAATTTTGGAATCGTTGGAACCGATTGCAAGTCTCCGTCGCGCAAGAGTTTCCGGAACTTGTCGAGGCCGTTCGGAAACGCGAAATCGCCGCCGACGAAATCGCGCCTGTTTGGCGGCGTTCGCTTTTCGCGCAATTTGCGGACGAGATCGTCGACGCGTCGCCAACGTTGCGATATTTTGTCGGCGCCGAACGCGAACGGTTGATCGAACGTTTTCGCGAACTTGACGCGCGACGTTCGGAGTTGACGCAACGTCTTGTCGTTGCGAGACTTGCGAGCAGGCTTCCGCAAGCGGGAACGGGCGGCGCTCTTTCCGCGGCGGAGACGAACGCTTTGACGTTTTTGCAACGGGAAATCGGAAAAAAGCGACACACGCGTTCGATTCGGCAAATGCTGGACGAAACGAGACCGATTTTTTCGAAGCTAAAGCCTTGTCTTTTAATGAGTCCGTTGTCGGTCGCTCAGTATGTGCCGGCGGGCGGCGAGAAGTACGACGTCGTTATTTTTGACGAGGCGTCGCAGATTCCCGTTTGGGACGCCGTCGGCGCGATCGCTCGGGGAACGCAGTTAATCGTCGTCGGCGACTCGAAACAGCTTCCGCCGACCGGGTTTTTTCAGCGGCAAAACGACGACGCGGGCGGCGGCGACGTTGAAGAAACGGAAAGCATTTTGGACGAATGTCTTGCGGCGCAGATTCCGGCGCGAATGCTGACTTGGCATTACCGAAGCCGGCGCGAGTCTTTGATCGCGTTCAGCAATCGACGTTATTACGACGGCAAGTTGACGACTTTTCCGTCGTCGCGCAACGATTCCTCGGGCGTTCGCCTGCGTTTCGTCGAAAACGGCTTGTACGAAAAGGGCGGGTCGAAGACGAATAAACCGGAAGCGGTCGCGTTGGTAAAGGAAGCGGTCGAAAGACTTAGGTCTCCGGGTTTTGCCGGAAAATCGTTAGGCGTCGTTACTTTCAACGAAGCGCAACGGCGGCTGATTGAAGATTTGTTCGACGACGCCCGGCAAGATTATCCGGAAATCGAACCGTTTTTCGAGTCCGCGAGACCGGAGCCGGTTTTCGTTAAAAATTTGGAAAACGTTCAAGGAGACGAGCGCGACGTTATTTACTTTTCGATCGGATACGGGCCCGACGTCAACGGCGTCGTCTCGATGAATTTCGGACCGCTCAACGCCGAAGGAGGTGAACGGCGACTTAATGTCGCAATAACGCGCGCCAAAGAGGAGAACGTTATTTTTTCGTCGATTCGCTCGAGTCAGATTGAGCTTTCGCGAACGCAAAAGCGGGGCCCAAGCGACTTAAAAGCGTTTCTCGAGTACGCGGAAAGCGGCGGCGCGTTTCTTTTCGACGCGTCCGGCGGCGACGCGGAGGCGAACGATTTTGCGTTCGAACGGTCGGTCGCCGATTTTCTGCGTTCGAAAGGTTTCGAGATTGTCGAGCGCGTCGGACGTTCGCGAAGTCGCGTCGATTTGGCCGTCGTCGCCCCTGGAACGCGGCGCGGCGACGGCGAGTACGCCGTTGCAATCGAGTGCGACGGAACGACTTACGCGTCGGCTGCGACGGCGCGAGACCGCGACGTCTTGCGACCGCAAATGTTGGAAAGGTTCGGTTGGCAAACGGTTCGCGTTTGGGCGACCGATTGGCTTTTCAATCGAACGGACGCCCAAGAACGACTTGAAAAGGCCGTCGTCGCCGCTCTCGAACGTTGGCGAGTCGAGGAAAAGGAACGAGAAAAAACGCGCGTCGCGACGTCTTGGAACGCGTCGCAAGTTGTTGAAAATAAAACGAACGAGCGGAAAACGGACGCAAGCGCCGCGTCGTCGAACGCCGACGAACGCGTCTATCCGGCGTTCGATTACGCGACATCGCCGAATTTTGCCGGTTTGCTCGACAAACCGGAGCGCTTTTACGATCCCGATTTTCGCGGAACGTTGCGGCGGCAGATGCGCGAAATTATCGACGTCGAGTCGCCGGTTTCGGAAGCGTTGCTATTCAAGAGGATGCGAACGCTTTGGGGATTCTCGCGCGCCGGAGAAAAGATTCGCGAAACGTTGCGAGCGGCGACGCCTCGCGACGCGGCGACAACTCGCGACGGCGACGGCGACGTGTTTTGGCGAGTCGACGCAAATCCCCGAGAATACGACGGTTACCGCGTTCCCGGCGAAGAGTCGAACGCGCGCGAATTTGCGGAAATTCCGACCGTCGAACTCGTTAACGCGTTAAAGGACGTCGCGAAAGAACTTGGAAGTTGGGACGACGAAGAGGCGATTTTCCGCGAAACGGCGCGAAGGTTCGGCGTTCACCGACTAACGCAACCGGTCAAAAATCGCTTGGCGGAAACGAGTAAGAACGCGAAAACCGAGCTTAAATAACGGGACGACAACCTGTCGACAAGTAAGACGTCGCGCTTGGCGCGTCCATTTGACGGCGCGTCAAACGCGACGCGCTAAGAGGCGTCGCAAGAGGCAAGAGAGGGGAAGAAAAGAGAGACGACGCGGACGTAAAAAAACGTTCTCGAACGCGTCAAAACGTCGCGTTCGAGAACGTTTAAAAATAAAAACGCGTTAAGCGTTGCGAACGCGGCGTTTGCGGATTGCCGAAACGGCGCGTTCGCAGGTTAAGCGGCTAATCGGCGATTAGTACATACCGCCCATATCCGGCGCGGCGGCGCCCGCTTTGTCGTCTTTCGGCATATCGGCGACGAGCGCGTCGCTGGTCAGCATCAAGGAGGCGACGCTCGCGGCGTTTTGCAACGCGGAACGGGTAACCTTCGCCGGGTCGATGACGCCCGCTTCGACGAGGTCTTCGTAAGTATCGGTCAAGGCGTTGTAACCGAAGTTGCCGGAACCTTCGCGGACTTTTTCGGCGACGACGCCGCCGTCTTTACCGGCGTTGCCCGCGATTTGGGTGATCGGAGCGGCGCAGGCGCGGAGGACGATGTTGTAACCGACGCTTTCGTCTTCGCCGAGTTCGGCTTTGACGACGTTCGACGCGGCGCGGAGAAGCGCGACGCCGCCGCCCGGGAGAACGCCTTCTTCGACCGCGGCGCGGGTCGCGTGCAGAGCGTCTTCAACGCGGGCTTTCTTTTCTTTCATTTCGGCTTCGGTCGCCGCGCCGACGTTGATCTTCGCGACGCCGCCCGCGAGTTTCGCGAGGCGTTCTTCCATCTTTTCTTTGTCGTAATCGCTCGTCGAAACTTCGATTTCGCGACGGAGTTGAGCGATGCGGGCCTTGATTTCGTCCGGGTTGCCGCCGCCTTCGACGATCGTCGTCGAATCTTTCGAAACGACGACGCTCTTGGCCGTCCCGAGGTCGGCGAGGGTGAGCGATTCCGGATTGCGACCGAGGCTGTCGAAGAGGACTTCGCCGCCGGTCAAAATGCCGAGGTCTTCGAGCATCGCCTTGCGACGGTCGCCGTAACCCGGCGCTTTGATCGCGCAAATTTTCATACCGCCGCGCAGACGGTTGATGACGAGCGTCGCCAACGCTTCGCCGTCGACGTCTTCCGCGACGATGAGGAGCGGACGACCGCTGTTGACGACCGCTTCGAGAACCGGAATGAAGTCCTTAATGTTCGAAATTTTCTTTTCGAAGAGAAGGACGTAAGCGTTTTCGAGAACGCATTCCATTTTTTGCGGGTCGGTGACGAAGTACGGCGAGAGGTAGCCGCGGTCGAATTGCATCCCTTCGCACCATTCGACTTCCGTCTTGAGCGATTTGCCTTCGTCGACGGTGATGACGCCGTCTTTGCCGACTTTTTCCATCGCGTCGGCGAGGAGGCCGCCGATTTCCGCGTCGTTGTTCGCCGAAATGGCGCCGACTTGCGCGATGCTCGTTTTGCTGTCTTTGACGGAGATCGCCATCTTCTTGAGTTCGGCGACGACGTCTTCGACCGCTTTTTCCATCCCGGTCTTCATATGGAGCGGGTTGACGCCGGCGACGACCGCTTTCATCCCTTCGTTGAAGATCGCTTCGGCGAGAATCGTCGCGGTGGTGGTGCCGTCGCCGACGACGTCGCTCGTTTTCGACGCGACTTCGCGAACCATACGGGCGCCCATATTTTCGTAAACGTCTTCGAGGTCGACTTCTTTAGCGACCGTAACGCCGTCCTTCGTAACGAGCGGCGAACCGAAGCTCTTTTGGATAACGACGTTGCGACCGCGCGGGCCGAGCGTTACTTTGACGGCGCGAGCCAGTTTCGAAACGCCGCGGCGGAGAGCTTCGCGAGCCTCTTGATTGAAAGCGATCATTTTCGCCATTGCAATAACTCCTTTTATATCGATTTTACTGATTTTGCTAATTAAAAGCCGGGCGTCGGGGGAACGTCCGAAACGCGACGCGAGAAACGTCGGCGTCGGGAAGCGTTCAAACCGTTAACGTCGGCAAAAGTCGACCGGCTAACCGCCGTCGACGGCGCGCAAAACGCTCGACGATCAGGAAATGATCGCCAAAATGTCGCTTTCGCGCATCAGGAGGAATTCGTCTTCGCCGAATTTGAAATCTTCGCCGGCGTAAGACAGGAAGAGGACGCGGTCGCCTTCCTTGACGGTGAATTGGCTGCGTTCGCCGTTTTCGAGAACGCGACCGTCGCCGATGCTGACGACGACGCCGCGCGCCGGTTTATCTTTCGCGGTTTCCGGAAGGTAAAGGCCGCCGGCGGTTTGCGCTTCGGCTTCGTCGCGACGAACGACGACGCGATCGCCGAGAGGTTGCAATTTCATACCGCAGCATTTTTCCGTCGCGGCTTCGCCGCACTTTTTCTTGGCCATTGGGAACTCCTTAGGGGGTGTTTGCAACGTCGCGCCCTCGTCGGTCGACGAAAACGGAACGCGACGCGGAACCGAGCGATCGGCGCCGCAAAGTTCGGGCGTTCGTCGAGTTTTCGCGAAAAAGGAGGCGACTAAAAACCGCCAAACGTCGCCGCGAAAGGGCGGACGAGCGGAAAACTCGACGTAAACGTTATAGGTTAAAAACGTTCGACGGCGGAGCGTCGCGCCGTTTTTTCAGCGCGAACGGTCGGCGAGCGTCGTCAACGTTTCGCCGCGCCGTCGTTTGCTTAAATATTACGCAAACGCGGCGCCAAAAGTCGCTTTCTTTTCGTTTGTACGCGAGAAAATTGGAAAAAACGCCCCTTTTTTTGAAATTTTCGCGAATTTTGGGCGAATTTTTGGCGTCGGCGACATTTTTTAAGCGAGAAAAACTTAATCGGCGGCGCAAACGCGAACGCGGCGGCGGTCGTTTCGCGTCATTTTGGCAGGCGGCGACGTCGAACGAACGCGTTTTTTGACTAATTTGACGAAAAAACGGACGGTGAAAATGCAACGATCGCGCAAAATTGGCAGGCGCGGCAAAACGGGGGAAATGGGCGAAGCGGTAAAGAAGGGGGAGACGGCGAGAAAACGTCGAGCGGAGAAGAAGACCGCCCGACGCGAAACGCCGGGTCGACGTTTTTTCCTTAATTCTTGAACGGCGAAAAAGGGAAACGCGAAACAAGAAAAACGGAAGCGCGACGCTTGAAACGGCTTCCAACCGAGTCGCAAACGTCGCGCTAAGGTTCAAGGCGAGAGAACTCGCGTCGATTAGAAGAGGGCTTCGCCGCCGTCCGCGTTCGCGCCGCCTTGACCGTGGACGCCGCCGGCGCCGGCGCGGGAGAAGGTCGCTTGATAAGCGCGCAGGTTGCAGGTTTCCGAAACGAAACGGACGCCGCCGTCGGCGAGGGTCGCGTTCATGCCGCCGACGTGGAAGGAACGCGGCGCGCGTCGTCGACGCGGTAGGCGAGGCGGTTGAGCGGAATGTCCGTCGCGCCGCTGCGCGTGAAGACGCCGTAACCGTCCGACCAGCGCCCGACCAAAATAAACGGGTTGGCCGAGTCGCCGACTTTCGTCGCGTTCGGGAGGGTAACGCTCGACAGTTCCATCGCGAGGAAGGTGTGCGAGGCGCCGTCGGCGATCGATTGCATGCCGCAACCGCTGTTCGCCCAGAAGAGTCCGATGAACGGGCCGCGTTGGTTGTCGATGTTGGCTTGAATCGGCGCGTAACCGTCGGTCGAGGCGCGTTCCGGAAGTTCGGCGCCGCCGTTGACGCAGTAGTCTTTTTGCGTGCCTTTGGCGGCGGTTTGCGGGCAAGACGGGCAGGACAGCGCGGCCGGAGCGCGCGTCCCGGCTTCTTTGTTAGCGACGTCGCCGCATTCGGTTCCCGAGGAGCGCCCGTAAGCGTTGGCGTGAACGCAGTAGTTCGCGTAGGCGCGCTTCGTGAAGTCGATTTGTTCGTAAAGCGCGTTTTGTTCCATAAGCGGAAGAACGAACGCCGCCCAGCCCGTCGTACCGCAGTAGACGCCGCCCGCTTCGCATTCTTTGCCGGAGCCGCGGAGGTCGGTTCCGTTGGCGCCGTTAAAGAAGGTGTTTCCCGGGGGGAAGCAGTTGCGCGCGTCGCGATAGTTGGCGTCGCCAAGCCGATTGGTTTCATATTGTTTGCGCATTGCATACGACGCGCGGCTTCGCGGGCCGCTTGAACCGCCGGAAGGAGCAAACCGATCAAAATACCGACGATAGCGACGACGACCAAAAGTTCGACGAGAGTAAAACCGTTTCGGCGCGAGTTAACGCTCGTTAAATTGCCTTGGTGAAACTCAAATTGGGGGAAAATGGTAAAATGCGGGGCGCGCCGATTACAACGGGCGACGTTCGGACGCGACGCCAAGACCGAACGCGACGCTATTCAAGTCGCGTTCGGAAAAAAGCGGAGAAAACGTCGAACGGAGCAAAACGCCGCTCGACGCGCTAAGGAAGGGGGGTTATTCGAGGTCGAGTTTGAAATTGTTGTCTTTTTTCTTGATTTCGACTTCTTTAACGTCGGAACCGGTCATGCCGTACTTGCTCATCATTTCGGCGAACTCTTCCGGAACCGGGTCGGTTTCGGGGTTGCCGTTCCAATAGATTTTGACCTTGCACGGCCCGGCTTTGACGCCTTTTTGCGAGGCGGTGTGAACGACTTCGAACTTGCCGCCTTCTTGGATATTGCCGAAACTCGGGCGGCTGCCGTCGGTCGGTTCGAATTCGACGCGGAACCCGGTCGGGATCGGTTTCCCTTGGTAGGTCGCGACGCCGGAAATCGGAACGAGTTCGTAAGGGGCTTTCGGGCCGCAACCGCTAACGGCGACGACGGCGGCGGACGCGAGGGACGCTAAAAAAACGCGGCGATTCATATCTTTTCGCTTTCTTTCGATTATTCATTATTAATTAATATTGACGGCGAAAAAAACGCGGGGGGAAGCGCGGCGTTCGAACGCTCCGCGAAAAACGAAGCGTTCGAGCGGAACCGCGCGAGGGCAAACGTTGGGGAAGCGTCGATTAGAAGAGCGCTTCGCCGCCGCCCGCTTGAAGGTCGCCGAGACCTTGTTTCGAACCGGCGTTGGCGCGGGTGAAGGTCGCCATATAGACGTGGAGGTTGCAGGTTTCCGAGAGGAAACGGACGCTGCCGTCGGCGAGGGTCGCGTTCATCCCGCCGGCGTGGAAGGAGCGCGGCGTGCGGGTCGTTTCGTGGTAGGTCATGCAGTTCGGCGGAATGTTCATAACGCTGTGGTGCGTGAAGATACCGTAGCCTTCCGACCAGTGGCCGACCAAAATGAACGGGTTCGCGCCTTTGCTTTGCTTCGTCGCGTTCGGGAGGGTAACGCTGGAAAGTTCGAGCGAAAGGAAGGTGTGCGACGTGCCGTCGGTGATCGATTGCATCCCGAGGCCGCTGTTTTGCCAAAAGAGGCCGAAGTGCGGAGCGCGGGCGTTGTTCGCGGCTTTGGTCGGGGCGTAAGAGTCGGTCGAGGTGCGTTCCGGGAGTTCGGCGCCGCCGTTGACGCAGTAGTCTTTTTGCGAACCTTTCAAACCGGATTGCGGGCAAGACGGGCAAGAGAGGTAAGACGGACAGTTCGAACCGGCTTCTTTATTCGCTTCGTCGCCGCAGGTTCCGCCGTTTTCGTGGCCGTAGTTGCCGAGTTCGACGTAGCTGGCGTAGGCGCGTTTGGTGAAGTCGATTTGTTCGTAGAGCGCGTTTTGTTCCATAAACGGCAGGACGAACGCGGCCCAACCCATCATCCCGTGGTAGACGCCCCCCGCTTCGCAACCTTTGCCGGTGCCGCGGAGGTCGGTTCCGTTTTGGCCGTTGAAGAAGGTGTTCCCCGGCGGGAAGCAGTTGTGCGTGTCGTGATAGCTGTGCATCGCCAAGCCGATTTGCTTCATGTTGTTCGTGCATTGCATCCGACGCGCGGCTTCGCGGGCCGCTTGAACCGCCGGGAGAAGCAAACCGATCAAAATACCGATGATGGCGATAACGACGAGAAGTTCGACGAGGGTAAAACCTGCTTTACGCAGATTGCCCCCCCCCCCCCATCTTGACATTTTGATAAAAATTGCAAGTCATTTTGTTGCCTTTTACTAAAAACGGGACGCGGATAAATAAAGTCGCAAAATCTGGAACGCTTTGGAACGGAAGCGAAACGGCGAAAAATCGCGAGCCGCCGTCCTTCGCGTTTGCGTTGCGTCGATTTTAACCGACGCGGAAAGCAAAGTCAAGAATTTTTTTCGACAATTTTGCTTTTTTGGATAAAATTGTCGAGAAACGGAGCGTCCCTTAAAAGCGGAGACGTAAAAAAACGCCGACTTCCGCGCTAAAAAAAGGAAAATCGGCGCTAAGGCTGAATAACGTTGCGTTAAGCGTCTGTCGTCGCTCGGTTGAACGCCCGAGTCGCGTTATTTGGGCGAGGTCGTCGCGGTCGACGTCGTGAAGCGTTGGGAAACCGAATTCCGCCGGAACTCAGCCGCCGCGACGACCGCGTTTTTGACAATATATTAATAAGGGCGAAATCGGTTCGAAAGACGAGAACGAAAAAACGCAAAAACGGCGCCGCGTCGCGACCGAGCTAACGCGGCGCCGAGAAACGCCTTTTGCCGACTTAGAAAAGCGAGGCTTCGCGGCCGAGTTCAAAAATCCAAGGCGCGGTTTCGTCGAAGTCGCCGAGCGCGCCCTTCGAGCATTCGTAATTCAAGCCTTCGAGCGAATTTTTCGCGGCGTTTTCCCCCTTTTGCAAGCGAGCGACGAAACTTTCCGCCGACGAAGCGACGTAAATCGCGACGATCAGCGTCTTTTTGCCGTCGCGGTCGTTCGCTTCGACGATCGGTTTGACGTTTTCGGCGAACGTTTGGCCGATTCCGCAGAACGCCGCGTCGACGCGATCGAACCCGAGCCGCGCCGCCGCTTGGAGCGCGTCTTCGTTGAGCGCGTCGACGAGACCGGCGTAACCTTCGTCGCCGTGGGCGATTACGAGGAGGCGTTCGTTTTTCGGCGACTTGGAAATCGACCGCGCTTCGGCGACGACGAAGTTTTTCAGCAGGTCGCCGGAGGCAAGCGTTGGCGTCGCGACGGTCGGGAGTTTCGAGCGAACGACCGCGATTCCTTCGTCGGCCAACGCGGCCCGCGTTTCGGCGGAGGCGTAAATTCCGAGGATCGCCGCGACGTCGAACTGAACGTGGCTCGTCGGGTAAATGAAGACCGGAACGGCGACGACCGCGTCGCAAGTCGCTTCCTCAATGCGTTTATAAGCGGACGCAATATCGTTCGGCGCCTTGCTAAACTCCATTTGCGCGCCTTCGACGACGGCGAAAACGGGGTTTTTCTCGTTCAGCGCCCGAACGCGGTCGACGATTTTACCGGTGAATTTCGGCCAACTCGGCGACGGGGAACCGTGAAAAATAAGGAGAAGCGCCGTCTTTTCGCCGCGCGGGACGAGTTCGACCGCCGGAGTCGCCGCGTCGGCGGATTTTTGGGGCGAATGCGCGGCGACCGGCGACGCTCCGACGACGAAGCAGGAAGCGAGGGCGGCGAGGGCGAGAGTAAGTTTCGGCAAACAAAGTTTCATTGGACTAACCTTTCTTTGGCGGTGAAAATATTGGCGAAGCGAGCGCAGTCGGGGCGTTAAAGCGCGGCGCGGCGAACGCTTGCGTTGGATTAACAGTTTAAGTTTCAAACGAAGCGCCGGCGGTAGGAACGGCGGCTTGCGTTGGCTGTTTCTAACTTCGTTAAGCGCAACTAATTTGGCAACGCGCGCTTAACTTTGAAGAAGCGACTAACTTTTCGGCGCCGACGGCGCGACGCGATTAAAGGGATTCGCTTTCGTTCCCGGCGACCGTCGCGGCGGCGCGCCAAACGTCGAGGTCGACCGAGTCGCCGACGAAACGGACGCTTCCGTCGGCCATCGACGCGTTAACGCCGCCGGAGTGGTAACTTCGCGCCGCGTAAAAGCCGTAATTCATATAGCTGCAGCTGAATTGCGGGGCGTTCGGAGCGAGGAAGGCGCCGAAAGTCGAGTAGCTCGGCGACCCGGAGAGCCAAGTTCCGCAACGCGTCGTTTGCCAAGTCGGGGAGGCGATTCCGCGCTGAATCGAATCGACTTCCGCCGGCGTTTGGACGGAAAAGTTAGAAAAGGCTGACATTTTGAGCATAACGCGCTTGATTTCCGGCGAGTTGCGGACTTCGTCGACCGTTCCGGAGACCGTCGCGCCCGCGCCGGGGCCGATTCCCGCTTCCGAGAACATCAGCGTCGCGCTTGTTCCGTCGACGACGGCGGCGAGTTTGCGGTTCGCGCCGTAGTAAAATAGGCCGTTTGAGGCGAGTTTGCCGTCGACTCTCGTTCCGATTTTCGCGCAATCGGAGCCGGTGCAAACGACGTAGCTCGACGGGTAAAGTTCGGCGGTTTCGGCGGTTGCGTTTGCCGCGTCGACGAAAATTTTGAAGTCGGAAGTAATTTTGGTTCCGGCGAGCGGGTCGCTCGGGCAGGCGAGAAACGACGCGTTTTCTTGAACGGCGTCGGCCAAGTGGTTGAGAATGCCGAGCGTTCCGTGCGAAATTGTTTTGTAAACCGGTTGGGAATAATCGATTAAGTTGGCGATGTTCGCCGCTTCCATATAGGGGAAGAGGCGCGCTTGAACCGAGTAGACGGTCGCGGAGGAGTCGCCGAGCGGCGGGAACGCGTCGGCGTTGGTTCCGACGTAGTTGTGGACGGCTAAACCGTATTGTTTCAAGTTGTTAGCGCATTGCATTCGACGCGCCGCTTCGCGCGCCGCTTGCACGGCGGGGAGTAAAAGTCCAATTAAAATGCCGATAATCGCGATAACGACCAATAATTCGACAAGCGTAAAACCGCGACGGTTTTCAAAAGGGCGTAACATAACGTATTTTCCTTTAAACGGCTGAGTCGCGGAGAAATCGTCGCTTAACGCTGTTAGATTAACCTAACTTTCCGGTGAAAAAAAACGATTTGGGCGCGGCGGAGCGAGGGAATCGACTTAATGAAAAGTCGAAAACAACGGGTAGGCGCCGAACGAGTCGGAGCGGAACGTCCGGGAGAAAAGACGTTTCCGCTCCGACCGGAGAGCGCGAAAAGGCGGACGCTCGAAAGGGAGCGTTCCGTCGACAAAAGTAAGTTTAATCTAAGAAAAAGATTTGTCAAGCGGATTAATTAGATTAATCTAATTTTTTGAGCGAGGGCGGAACGCTCGGCGATTCGCGGAGACGGAAGCGATTTTGGCGAGAAAAACGGCGCCGCTCCGTCGCGTCGTTGCTCCTTCGACGACGGCGCTCGGTTGAAGAGTCGCGCCAACGACGGCGGGTCGAGTTTGGCGTCGCGCCGCTTGGTTAACGTTAAACAGGGAGAAGTGGGGAAACGGAAACGGTTGCAAAGAATTTTCGGCGTTCGTTGAGCGTTGGCCCGTCGCGTCGTTCGGGACGGTTGAGACGCCGGAACGCCCGTTTGCGATCGATTCCGCGATTTCATATTTCCGTCGGCGAAACTAAAAATGATTGTCGCGACGGTTCCGGAAACTTGGAGCGATTATCGCGACGGCTCCGAGCGAAGAAGAGGAGTGCGGAAAATCTCGAATCGCCGCCTTCCTTCCAACGTTGAGCCGATCTTCTCCGCGGCGACGCGGTAAATTAGGAAGAAACGACAGTTTTGGAAATTTGGGGAAATTGCGGCAAAAAGCGAGAAAAGTGGACGCGAAAAGATGAAAAAAGCCGACTTTTCCCCTGTTTTCTCGCTTAATAGGGGAAAAATCGGCTGAAAAACGAGCGAGCGGCGCCGCGTTTGCCGTCGTTACTCGGTCGGGAGTCCGAGTTTCGCCATTTCGGCGAGGAAGGCGTCGTGGTCGGCGTAGTGAATCGTTTGGAAACCGAACTCCGCCGCCGCGACGACGTTCGCTTCGAGGTCGTCGACAAAGAGAATTTCGTTCGGTTGGAGGTCGGGAATCTCCTTGCGCGCTTCGTCGAGGGCGATTTGGTAAATTTCCGGGAGCGGCTTCACCGTTTTCACTTCGAAACTGGCGATTTTGTGTTGCGGGAAATAGTTCCAAATACGCGGAAACGCCGTTTCGAAGTACTTCCAGTGCATCGGGTTAGTGTTCGACAGGACGCCGCGCGGGAAGTTTGACTTCGCCAACCGCCGAGCGATCGGCAGCATCGGCTCGTTGACCCAAAAGACGTCGTTGGTCGCGGCGATAAAATCGTCGACGTCGGGCGTCGCGTCGAGTTGAGCGCAAACCTCGGCGAAATACTCGGAGGCGGTAATGTCGCCCTTTTCGTAACGGTAATAACGTTTTCCGTCGAACAGAACGTCGCGAATTTCCGCTTCCGGTTTTTCGGTCAACGCGGCGACTTGGTAAAGCATACGTTGAATACTGAAACGAATAAGAACGTTTCCAAGATCGAAATATACGAATCGAACGGCCATAGGACTGTTAAGCGGGGCAGGATAGGTAAGGCGGGCGGGATGGAATCGCGTCGACGGCAAGCGAACGAAGCGCGTTTGGCGTCGACGTTATTATTATACGCGATTTCCTCCGTTTTGAAAATAGCGTTTCGCGGTTTTCGCAAAATTTTATTCCGTTCTTTGCGACGGCGAGGGCGAGCGCGGCGTCCGGGCGGAGCGTCGCGACGGTTGCGCGGGAAAGTTCGGTTGAAACGGTTGCGCCGAACGCGCCGGTCGTTAGGATTGACGGCGAGAGAAAAAGTCGGGAAATTGTGGGAAAAAGAGCGTAGAAGGCGCGGCGGCGGTTGAAATTACGAAAATTTTGAGTATAATGGGGAGTATGTTGGCGCGTTGCGTCGTCGTTTTACCGTCCGATTTTTTTGCCGCGAAGGCGGTCGGAACGGGCGGCGAACGTCTCGCGTCGAACCGTGTTTTTGGCGACGAGCGTTCGACGCTTTGTCGCGCCGAGCGTCCCCCGCGGCGTTCGAAGCAGCGTATTTTGAGGAGTTGCAATGAATAAACGTATTTTGTTCGCCGCGTTGGCTCTCGCGACCGCTTGCGGCGCCGTCGGCTACGCGCAAGAAGATTTGAGCGGCAACCCGGCTTATAAAAACGGAACCGAATGGCTCGCCAACCCGGTCGCCAACCCGGACGCCGAAGCCGCGACCGAAGCCGATATGAAGGTTTACGAAGAAACCATCCAAACGAACATCGCCGGCGAAACGCTCAAGATCAAAATGATCCCGATCAAGGGCGGCGAATTCACGATGGGTTCCGACAACGGTGAAAAAGACGAAGCTCCGGCGTTCAAAACGACCGTCGCGCCGTTCTGGATGGAAGAACACGAAGTTACTTGGCAAGAATACGGCCTCTTCGGGCTTCTCTATCTTGCCCAAGCTCGCAAAGCGGGGAACGTCGAATCGACGTCCGACCGCGACGCGATCGCCGACGCGCTCGCCGCCCCGACCGCGCCTTACGATATCGGCCACATTAGCTACAGCAACAGCAGCAAGGGCGATCACCCGGCTTCCGGGATGACCCGTTACGCCGCGCAAATGTACTGCAAATGGCTCACCGCCACGACCGGTCGTTATTATCGTCTCCCGACCGAAATCGAATGGGAATACGCTTGCCGTTGCGGTAGCGAAACCGCGTTCGAATTCGGCGACGACGAAGCCGCGCTCGACGATTACGCTTGGTACCTCGGCAACAGCCCGGACGGTTACAGCGCCGTGATGCAAAAGAAACCGAACGCTTGGGGCCTGTACGATATGCACGGCAACGTCTGCGAATGGGTTATGGACCAATACGACAAAGGCGCGTACAAGAAATTCGACGGCGGCAAAATCAAGACCCCGTTCGTCGCGCCGAAAAAAGCCCTCTCCGTTTACGCGATGTTCAACGAAGTCGCTCGCGGCGGTTCCTGCTTCCACGAAGCGAAAGATTGCCGTAGCGCGAAACGCATCGTTTCGACGAAAGAATGGAAAGCGCAAGACCCGATGTTCCCGCAATCGATTTGGTGGATGACGGAAGCGCCTTACGTCGGTTTCCGCGTCGTTCGTCCGCTTACCCCGCCGACCGCCGACGAAGCGAAACTCTTCGAACCGGACCCGGCCGTTTGGGCGAAATACAAGGAACTCAACCCCCGCTAATTTCGACGTTTAACGTCGCTTAGCGAACGAGTTTGAAGCCCGTTTCTCGTTTCGGCGAGGAACGGGTTTTTTTGTCGCTTGAAACGTCGGCGACGGGGGAAAGGGGCAAGTCGCGAAGGAGGCTTTTCGACGATTTTCACTCGATTTTTGACGCCGCGTCGTCAATGGAAACGAGCGCGTCGGGAGAAAAAACAAAACGAAGCGCGTTCGGGGTTAAACGCCGAACCGCTCGACTTGGCGACGTTTAGAAACCCATCGACTTTAAGAACGAATCGTCGTCCGACGATAAAAGACGCGACGACAAGACTTCCGCGCCGTCGGAAACGTCGAGCTTTTCCGCGCCCGGGAGCTTTGACGCGGCGTCGCTCGAAAGAAAAAGCCCTTCGACGTCGACCCCGAGATCGCCGTCGCCGAGGTTCGCAAAGTCGACGTCGCGTCGCCCGAAGTCGAGCGGTTGCGCGAAGCCGTGTCGCACTAAACAACGCTCCGTCGCGTCGACGACTTCCGCCGCCGTTTGGAAGCGGTCGTCGGGGTTCTTCGCCATCAACTTCGCGCAAATTTGAAGCAAATCGTTCCAAGCGTCGAGCCGCTCGGCGAAAACGCTCGTCGGTTCTTTGCGGCGGTGCGCGAGGAGACGCTCCGGAACCGAACCGTTCGGGAAAGGCGGGCGTCCGACGAGGCAAAAATAGAGGGTCGCGCCGAGTCCGTAAAGGTCGGCCCGCGCGTCGAGGTTGTGGCTGTCGACCGTTTGCTCCGGCGCCAAATAGTCCGCGGTGCCGAGAATCCGTTTCTCGCTACCCGGCGTAACGGCGGCGCCGACGAAGAGCGCGAGTCCGAAGTCGATGATTTTCACCTCTTTGCGTTCGTTGACCAGAACGTTTTCCGGCTTGACGTCGCGGTGAACGAGGCCGCGCTCGTGCGCGTGTTGGAGTCCGAGCGCCGCTTGACGAACATACGACGCCGCGTCCTCGTAAGGCAACGCTTCGCCGTTTTCCGCCAGCTTTTCGACAACCTGTCGCAAGTTGAGGCTGTCGAAATATTCCATCGCGACGAAATGGACGCCGTCGCGCTCGTCGGCGCCGTAACCGCTTACGACGTAAGGAGAAGCAAGCGACGCAAGCGCTTGCGCTTCGCGGTGAAAACGCTTCAGATACTCGCCTTCAGCCCGGGGTTTCGGAAGAACTTTGAGCGCTTCGCGACGCTTGGTAATGTCGTGTTCGGCGAGATAAACGGAACTCATTCCGCCGGTTCCGAGACGCCCCAAAACGCGGTAACGACCGAGCGTAAATCCTTTGTATTTGCGCTTTAAGAGTTGGCGGACGTGCCATTCGGTCAACAAGCCGCGACGGACGAACTCCGAGGCGAGGCGCGGCGCGTCGTCGAGCGCTTTCGGGACGGCGCGACGAATTTCGGACGCGACGGCGTCGATTTCGCGCGAAGGCAAAAGCGCGCTGCGCTTCAGGTAATCGATAAATTCGTCGGGCGTTACGGAGGGCATAAGGGCGAAACGACGTCGCGTCGAGCGGCAAGGGGAAAACGGAAAACGGCGGGCGGAAAACGAGCGTCTTGTCGACCTTCAAGTCGCGCTTGACGGCGCCCGCTCGGGAAAACGGCGGCGGAAAACGGACGTTTGGTCGACCGCCTTTCGGTTTCTATTATATATTGTCGGCGTTCTTTTTCAAGCGCCGACCGTTCGCCGCGTCGGGGCTCGAAGCGGTATTTTGGCGAATTTTAGCCGATTTTTTCGAATTTACCGGTTTTGCCGCTCGCGCTTAAAAAACGAAACGTTCGGACGCGACGCGACGGGCGAAGAAGGGAACGGGCGCGACGGTTAACGGGCGGCGTCGACGAGGCCGCGTTCTTGAATCCAACGGACGCCGGTTTCGAGCGTCGCGAACTCGCCGTCAAGTTGCGCTTCGAACGCGGCGCGCAAAATTTCGCCCATCGTCGGGCCCGGTTTGACGCCGAGGGCGATAAGGTCGCGCCCCTGAACGAGCGGTTTCGGGCCCTCTTCGTTGATTCCCATTCGAGCGGCGAGGTCGAGCCAAACGTCCGCTTTGAAACGGATTTGACGATTTTGCGCGGCGGGAGTTTTTTCAGCGTCCGGCGAGAGTTGCGATTTTAACGGTCGCGTCGAGTTTAACGCCGGATTAAGCGTCGGTTCCGCGGCAAATTCGGCTTCGGCGGCGACGGCGTATTCGGCGGTCGTTTCGTGTCGAGCCGGAGCGGCGCACCCGAGCGCGTCGGAGCGGCAAAGGAGCGTCCAAAGTTGGACGTTCGCCGGTTCGAGGCGCTTGGCGAGGCGGCGGACGGCGCGCAAACTCGGTTCCGCGCTCGTCGTCATATGTTCGCCGACGAGTTTCTCGACCATTTCGGTCAACTTGAACGGGGCGCGCATTCGTTCCAAGAAAGTTCGGGCGAGCGGGGCGCTAACCTTGGCGTGTCCGGGGGAGCGGATATCGCCGTTTTCGTCGACGAACGACGCTTCCGGTTTGCCGAAGTCGTGCGCGAGCGCGGCGAACATAACGGCGGCGCGCTCCTCGTCGGTTAGTTTCGGCTCGAAATCGCGAACGGCTTGCGCGGCTTCGCGGCAGACGGCTTTCGTGTGCGTCCAAACGTCGCCTTCCGGGTGCCATTTCGGGTTTTGCGCGCAACCGACGAGCGCTTTCAACTCCGGAAACGCGTCGAGCCAGCCGGTTTCGCGGAGGACGTCGAGGCCTTTGTCCGGGTAAACGCTTTTGAGCGCCCATTTTTCCCATTCGCCGTAAATTCTTTCGGGGGAAAGGGTTGCGTGTTCGTTGAAGACCTCGCTGCAATATTGGAGCGTTTGCGCGTCCATTTGGAAGCCGAAACGGGCGGCGAACTGCATACCGCGGAGGACGCGGAGCGGGTCGTCTTTGAAGGCGGGGCCGGGGGCGCGGAGGATTTGGCGTTTTATATCGCCGACGCCGTCGAACGGGTCGCAAAGGGAGCCGTCGCGGCGCATTCCGATCGCGTTGATGGTGAAGTCGCGGCGTCCGAACGCTTCTCGCGGGGTAACGTCGGGGTTCGTTTCGACCGAAAAACCCTTGTGCCCGACGCCGTTTTTCGACTCGCGGCGCGGCAGGGCGACGTCGACGTCGCGCCCGACTTTCATCACTCCGAACGACTGTCCGACGATATCGACGTGAAACGACGGCGCTAAAATATCGCGAATTTGCGAATAACTCAAGCCGTAAACTTCGACGTCGACGTCTTTAGAAGCGACGCCGAGGAGCGCGTCGCGAACGAACCCGCCGACGATCAGGACGTCGGTTGCCCCGCCGGCTTCGAGGAGTTCGACGATTTTGAGGACTTTAGGCGGAACGTAGGGGGGGCGCGGGAACATTGCGATTCTCCGGGAACGGACTGGACGGCGGACGGTTGCGACGCGATATTTCGACATTATATATTAATGCCGCGTTTGAGCAAGCGGGGGCGGCGCGCGGCGTTGCGGACGACAGTTGAGCGTTGGGAAAGAGCGGGATTTGCGAAAATTCAGGCGATTTTAAGTAAAATGCGTTTCAGGTTGGACGTCGGGCGTCCCGCGTCTTCTTGACGTCCGGCGCGTTTGAGCGAAAATAAAGGGCGGCGCGTCGAAACGAAGGTTGGGCGGAAGCGTCGATAATGTGAAAATGGGTAAAATGGGGGCGGTTGCGATGGGGATTCGAGAGTTGCGAGCGAAATACGGGCCGAAAAGTAAAGCGCCGACCGTTTTTGCGCGCGCCGTCGCCGCCGAAATTCCCGGCGGGGCGCGGTTATTGGAGTTGAAGGCCGCGCTTGGCAAAGCGAAAAATGAGCGACCGGATTTGGAGCCGTATTACTCCGCCGTCGTCGCGGCGCTCGACGAGATGAAAACGGCGATCGCGCGAAAATACGACCTTGCGAGCGTTCGCAACGAGGAAGAAGGGGCGCTGAAATAGGGGCGTTTTGATTAAATTGGCGCTGAAACGAAAATCTAACGGGAACTTGAAGGGATAAAAAGAGTAAAAAGGACAAAAGAGGTGAAAATGAGAATCGAGCGAAAACACGCCTATTACGCGACGTTGGAACCTTGCGACGACGGTTCGTTTTGCGTTTACTTTAACGATTTTGCCGGTTGCACGTCGGCGGGGAAAAGCGAGGCGGACGCGGTCGAGAACGCTAAGATTCCGTTGTCGCTGCATTTATTGGCGGAGTACGAGGCGCGGCGGCCTCTTCCGCGACCGTCGGCGCCGGAGTCGATTCCGCTGGAACCGGGGGAAAAGACGGCGCTGGTCGAGGTCGATTTGCGCGACTTTTTTCCGGAAATTTTTCCGACGGACGCCGAGGAGGGCCCGGACGTCGAGACGTTGAGCGCGGAAGATTTCGACCGTTGCGGACGCCCGCGTTCGTTGACGCTCCCGTTGACCGAGGACGAAGCGGAGATTCTCGACGCGTTGGCGAAGCGCGCTAAACTGTTGCCGACGGAGTGCTTGCGTTCGTTGTTTCTCGAGCGTTATTTCGAGACTTATATTGACGAAAGCGACGAGCGATAGGACGGGAAACGGTAACAAGGAAAGCAAGGAAAGCAAGGAAAGTAAGGAAAGTAAGGAAAGTAAGGAAAGTAAGGAAGGTAAGGAAGGTAAGGAAGATAAGGAAGGTAAGGAAGGTAAGGACGGTAAGGAAGGTAAGGAAGGTCAGGAAGGTAAGGGGAGCGTCGCGGAGGGGGGATCGTTGGCGTCGCGCCAGACGACGCGTTTTGAGC
>JAFSDX010000041.1 GCA_017436025.1 Thermoguttaceae bacterium | reverse complement strand
GCGGCTTGGTCGAAGCGGAAGCGGAAAACTGCGACGTCGTTCGCGTTATTTTGGACAACCGCGTCGGCGTTCCGATCGACACGGTGCATAAAGTTTTGACCGAAGTCGAAGACGCTTACCTCGCGAATTATCTTTATTGAGCCGAGGCGCGATCAAAGCGACGCGCGCCGCCGTTCGAACTCCGAAATTCGTTCCGGAACGAACGGCGACGGCGTCGTTTTTTCGACGTATTAATATATATTGACAAAAACGCGACCGTCGGCGAGATTTTCGCCGGTTTTCGTTCCGTCGAACGGCGGCGAAACGGGCGGCGCGTTTTCGTTTTTTCCGTCGTTTTTTGCGCGAAACGAACGAATTTTGCGGAAACGGCGGCGCGTCCCTTGGAAAACGGCGCGTTTCGTGTAAAATAAAAGCGGCGGCTTTTCGTTCGACGCGACGGCCCGAGCTTTTATTTTTTCGACAGGAGACCCTTTACAATGCCGGTAGAACGCGAGCAAATCGACCGCGCCGAACAAATTCGAAGCGGACTTGCGCAACTCAAAACGTCCCTCGATTACGACGCGAAAAAAGCGGAGATCGCCGAAATCGACAAACAAATGACCGCCGCCGATTTTTGGGACGACGCGGAAAAATCGCAAGCGGTCGTCGCTCGGATGAAAGCCTTGAAGGCGCTGACGAAGCCGATGGACGAAATCCTCGCCGAACTCGACGAACTCGACGTCTTTTTCGAAATCGGGCGCGACGACGAAGAAACCGCCGCCGAAATTCCGGCGAAGTTGCGCTCCGTCGAGGAAACGCTCGAAAAGTTGCAAACCGCCGCCCTCTTGAACGGGCCGTTCGACGCCAACGACGCGATCCTCTCGATCAACGCTCGCGACGGCGGCACCGACGCCAACGACTGGGCCGAAATGCTCCTGCGGATGTATATCAACTGGGCGCAGTCGCGCGGGTACGCCGTCGAAATCCTCGACCGTCAGGACAACGAGGAAGCCGGCATCAACAGCGCAAGCGTGATGGTGCGCGGCCCGATGGCTTACGGCTACCTCAAAAGCGAAATCGGAACGCATCGCTTGGTGCGCATCAGTCCGTTCAACTCGGAAGGAAAGCGCCAAACGAGTTTCGCCGCGGTCGACGTCAACCCGGAAATCGACGATTCGATCGACGTCGACATTAAGCCGGAGGACGTCCGCGAAGACGTCTTCCGCGCCAGCGGCGCCGGCGGGCAGCACGTCAATAAAACGTCGAGCGCGATTCGCTTGACGCACGTCCCGACGAACACCGTCGTTCAATGCCAAAACGAGCGGAGCCAACACAAGAACCGCGCGACCGCTTGGAAGATGCTCCGCGCTCGCCTCCTTCAACGCGAAGAGGAAAAGCGCGAACAGATGATGGCCGAGAAATATAAGAATATGGCGAAAGTCGGTTTCGGTTCGCAAATTCGCAACTACTTCCTGCACCCGGAGCAACGCGTCAAGGACAGCCGCACCGGGTTCGCGATGGGGAGTTTTCACGAAGTCCTCGACGGCGGCGTTCATCCGTTTATGGAAGAGTACCTGCGTTGGCGCGTCCAAACCGACTGACGCGGAGCGTTCGAACGGGCGGCGGCGTCGACGCGGCGCCGCGATAATAACGATTGTCGAAACGGGGAGAGATTAACGTGCCGACGTCTCTTTTTCAGTACGAGATGTTGCCGACGACGTGGTTTTACCTGTCGTCGCTAATGATCGTCGCGATTTTTTTCCGTTTCAACCGCGTTTTTAGCGTCCGCAATCTCGACATTTTGACGTTGATTTTGTTGACGCCGGGGCTGATTTACGTCGCGATGGGGTCGGCGCCGCAGGGGTTTCTTTGGTTGGCGACGATCGGGGCGTTCGGTTTTTCGCGGCTGGTTTTCGACTCGTTGTTGCGTCGACGTCCGATGTTGGAACCGAATTTGAACGTTTCCGGCTTGACGTTCGCTTGCGTCGCGGCGTCGGCTTTTATCGTTCCGAATCTTTGGCTGAATCGCGGCGATTTTTCGGAGTCGCCGCGCGCTTGGCGGCTCGAGCAGATTTTGACGGCGGCGGACGCGAACGACGAAAACGCCGTCAAGGTGGAGGAGCGACCCGGTTTTCGGCCTTTTTTGCGAGCGGCGGAGCGGACGAATCGATTTTTCGCGCCGTCGGACGAGGCTTGGATTCGCGCCGCGTCGAGTTCCGCGACCGAGACGACGAACTCCGAGTCGATTCTTTATTTCTTTGGGACGACGCTTCGAGTCGACGGCGCGCCGAAGCGTTCCGACGACGGCGAGCGAGCGTCCCGAGCGATGCGCGCGATGCGTTGGGCGGCCGGGCGCGGCGGCGAAAACGAGTTTGCGACCGTCGACGTCTCGGGAGCCGAAGAGAACGCGGCGCCGAAAACGGAGTTCGCCGGCGCCCCGATCGCTCCGACCGCTCCGGTCGCGCCGTCCGTTTCGGGCGTCGAAAGCGGGAGCGCGGCGTCGCCGTCGAGCGCGCCGATTCCGGAGCCGATTCCGACGCCGCCGATGCGCGACGTGTATCGCTTGACGCCGACCGACGTCGAAGCGGGGGCGCGAGACGCGTTCGCCGTCGACGGTCGCGAAGAGGCGGCGGAAGAAGCGGGGCCGCGAACGCCTTCGATCGAGCAAACGGCGTTGATTTTGAGCGTCGGCGCGTTGCAGATTGGAATGGTCGTTTTGATCGTTTTGATCGGGCGTTTTCATTTGGGGTCGACGCAAACCGGGCTTTCGGCGGCGCTTCTTTATTTGCTGTTGCCGTATGTGAACCAATTTTCCGCGTGTTTGGATCATATTGTTCCGGCGTTGGCGATGTTGACGGCGGTTTTGTTTTACCGGCGCCCGGTCGTTTCGGGGTTCGCGCTGGGCGCGGCGGGCGCGTTGGCGTTTTATCCGTTTTTCCTTTTGCCTCTTTGGTTTGGATTTTATTGGAAGCGGGGCGCGGCGCGTTTCGCGATCGGAGCGTCGGCGGCGGTTTTGACGTTCGCGGTCGTTTTGTTGGCGACGACGGGCGCGGGCGAGAATTACGGTTCGGCGTTGGCGGCGATGTTGGGGCGGCGATCGCTCTTTTTAGCGTCGGCGGACGGACTTTGGGAGTATTGGCCGCGTTTTTATCGCATTCCGTTGATTTCGCTGTTCGGCGTTTT
Source organism: Thermoguttaceae bacterium (assembly GCA_017436025.1). GTDB lineage: Bacteria > Planctomycetota > Planctomycetia > Pirellulales > Thermoguttaceae > RUG369. The sequence goes on along the minus strand of JAFSDX010000041.1, from coordinate 21,696 downwards.
TTGCGTCGGATACGCGCTTTGGCCGCCGCGCAAGGATTTGGCGACGTTGATTTCCGGGTCGGCGGCGCTGATGCTCGGCGTTCAGATTTGGATGGGGTACCGCGGCGGGCTTTATATGGCGTGGTATTTGCCGTTGACGGCGCTGACGGTGTTTCGACCGAATCTTTTCGATCGCGTCGCGACGACGACCGTCGTCGATATTTAGCGTCTTTAGCGTCGTCGACGAAGACGCCGCGACGGCGTTTAACGGGATAGGGTAGGGGTAATGGCGAAACGAACGAAAACGAACGCTTTCGATTGGGCGGCGATTCAATGGGCGCGTTTGATCGAAGAGAAGGAAGGACGCGTCGATTTTGCCGAGGAGCGCGCCGACGCGGAGGCGGAGCGCGACCGTTTGGGGCGTTTGCTCGACCCGTTGGCTTTTTTGAGCGCGCGAGCGGCGGCGATTTTGGGCGCGGTCGGCGTTTCCGGCGAACGTTTTCGCGAGCGAGCGAAGCGCGTTTGGATTTTTTCGCTCGTCTTGGTCGTCGCGTTGGGGGCGTTCGTTTTTCCTTTTGCGCGCGTCGACAAAATTTTGGAGGACGTCAACTTAGCGGGCCCCTTCGTTTTCTTTTTGTTGGGACAAATTTTCTTTTTAGCGACGTCGTTGATTTTTGTTTTGATCGCGGCGTTTCAAGGGAGCGTTCGTTTGTTGCGTTCGCAAACGGGGCCGCCGACGTCGGCGGAGCGGGCGGTCGCGCGATTTTCGGGCGCGCTCGGTTGGCTGACGGTGAGCGCGATACGTTGGGGAACGCCCTTTTTTTACGCGTTGACCGAGACGAAGTTTTTCGCGCGGTTTAACGCCTCTCGGGAGCGGCGGAGCGCGTCGGAAAGAGACGACGAAGCGCGAACGCGGGCGGCGGAGCGACTTTTTTGGAATTTAATTTTTTCCAAGCCGCGTTTCCTTGCGTTTTGGAGCGGGCTGTTGTCGCATCTCTTTTGGGCGTCCTGTTCCGTTTGCGTTTTGTTGATTTTAGTCGCGAGAATGCAGGGGAATCGATACGACTATTGCTGGCGGACGTCGTTGGAGGACGCGGTCGCCGTCAAATCTTGCGTCGATTTTTTAGGGGCGCCGCTGGAAAAATTGGGGGCGGACGTTCCGACGCGCGCCGACGTCGAGCGGCTTTTCGACGACGGCGGCGATAAAGCGTTGCGTTCGGCGCGCGCCGCGACGTTGGCCGAGGCGTTCGAGGCGATGCGCGCCGAGAGTCAAGCGAGCGCGGAGTCGCGGACGCGTTGGTCGCATTTTCTGTTGCGCGTCGTTTTATTTTGGTGCGTCGCGCCGCGATGTTGTTTGACGGCGGCGTATTATTTTCTCTTTCGCGGCTCGTTGCGCGACTTTCGTCCCGACTTGGAGGAGCCGTATTTTCGCGAGTTAATCGAGCGCGCCGAAACGTATTCGACGACGATCGAAACGAGCGTTCGACGAGACGAGAGCGAGACGGAGGAAAACGCGGCGACCGCTTGGGATCGGCGCAAAACGTTGCGCGTCGAGCCGGTCGCGGTCGCGGAGCCGGTTGCGGAGCCTGTCGCGGTTGCGGAACCGGTTTCGGTTGCGGAACCGGTCGCTGTCGCGGAACCGGTTTCGGTCGCGGAGCCTGTTTCGGTTGCGGAGCCGGTTTCGGTTGCGGAGCCGGTTTCGGTTGCGGAGCCTGTTTCGGTTGCGGAACCGGTTTCGGTTGAGGAGCCGGTTTCGGTTGCGGAGCCGGTTTCGGTTGAAGGGCCGGTTTCGGTTGAAGGGCCGGTTTCGGTCGCGGAGCCGGTTTCGGTTGAAGGGCCGGTTTCGGTCGCGGAGCCGGTTTCGGTTGAAGGGCCGGTTTCGGTTGAAGGGCCGGTTTCGGTCGCGGAGCCGGTTTCGGTTGAGGAGCCGGCGGAATCGGTTGCGGTTGCGGAATCGGTTTCGGTTGCGGAACCGGTCGCTGTCGCGGAACCGGTTGCGGTCGCGGAACCTGTTTCGGTTGCGGAGCCTGTCGCGGTTGCGGAGCCTGTCGCGGTTGAAGAGCCGGTTTCGGTTGCGGAGCCGGTCGCTGTCGCGGAATCGGTCGCGGTCGCGCTGGGGTTCGACGCGACGCTGACCGCCGAGCGTTGGCGCGAAGCGTTCGGCGCGGCGCGAACGCCGGTTCTTTTCGGCGACGTCGCGTCCGACTTCGCGCTGAAAAAAGCGTTCAAAAATTGGGCGAAGGAACGCGGCGCCGACGTCGACCTTTGCGCCGTCGCGACCGACGTCAGCTTGGCTCCGGCGCGGCAATGCGTCATCTTCTTCCGCGACGTCTTGGCGGCGTCTTGCCCGAGAGCGCGAATCGTCGTCGTTCTTTCCGGCGGCGAAAAGTTGCGGCGAAAATTCGGGAAAACGTCCGAACGCGGCGTCGCCGAACGAATTCAAGATTGGACCGACGCGCTCGCCGAATTGACGCAAACGACCGGCGTTCCGTTCGAGCCGGTCTTTTTCGACGCCGATCTCGACTTGCCGGAAGCGCGCGAAGCGTTGCGACGGCGCTTGAACGGCGAGACGAACGTCGAGGAAAACGGGAACGAACGCCGCTCCTTTGCGAAATGGGACGCCGCCGCCAAACGAATCGTCGCCGAATGTCGCGCGATTTTCACCGAATCTTGCGAAACGAGCGAAATCGGGCGAAACGAGGAAAACGAAACGGCGAACGACGACCGAGACGAGCGAGACCGGCGGCGCGTCGCGCTCCTTTGCGCCGATATTTTCGCGATTTATCGCGAGGAAGTCGAGTCGGCGTCCGCGGCCGGCGTCGGCGCGGTCGAGCGGAGCGAAGAGGGCGAAGGCGGGGGACGGAACGCTTGGCGCGAGAATCTGTTGGCGCGAGCGGCGGCGGTCGTCGAACGAAGCGTCGAAAACGGGCGCGCGTTCGGCGGCGAGTTCGTCGAGACTTGCCGCGCCAACGGACTCGACCGCGAAACGCTCGAACGCAAGTTGACCGACGCGATCGGGTTGAGCGCGAAAGCGGCGACGTTTTGCAAAAATTTGAGCCCGCGTTGCGCGTTGGCGTTCGGCGCGCTCGGCGTTTCGGTTCCGGTCGTCGCGACGTTCGCGCCGCTCTTCGCCGGGGCCGCGTCGACGGCGGCGATCGCGTCGACGCTCGGTTCGTTGGGAACGCTCTTGCCGTCGACGCTCGCGTCCGGGGCGACCGGCGCGGCGTTGGGCGCGGTCGTTCCGAAGTCGCTAACCTCCTGCAAACGAAAGTTGGTCGAGCGTTGGCGCGGCGACCGGACGCAAGACGAAACGAAAGAAAACGAAAGCGGAAACGCGTTAAACGCGGCGGAAGCGGCGGAAGCGGCGGAAAGCGAAACCGCGTCGCGAGAAAACGCGACGAACGGCGAAAGCGCGTCGGCGGCGACGGCGGTTTCGAGCGACGCGATCGAGTCGGCGACGGCGGTCGTTTGCGTCGCGGCGACTTGGGCGGCGACGCTCGAACTGCAAGGTTGGCCGGAGGATAAAATCGTCGCGGCGCTTCCGGTCGCGTTGCGCCCGGTCGAAGAGGCGACGTTCGATTCGACCGACGCGGCGGCGAAAGCGTTGACGGAAACTCGAGACGAAATTCGGAAATTGCGAGAAAATTAAGGGGAACCGAGATGAACGTTACCAGCGAAGAACTCCGCGCGCTCAAACCGATCGTCGTCGCGACCATCGGCCCGACCAACGAAGGAAAAACGTCGTTGTTGCGAACCTTGACCGGCGACCCGAACTTCGGACTCGTCAACGCGTTCAACGGAACGACCGTTCGCGCCGAAATTCAAAAGGTCTTTTTTCGCGGAATCGCCGAAATTTTGCAACTCGTCGACACTCCCGGCTTCCAAACGTCCGGCGAAATTTTGGAGGCGCTCGCCGAAGACCCCGAGGTCGAAGCGAACGACGGAGCGTTCGGGCTCGACGACGTGTTGCGCGTCGTCCCGAAAAACGACGACGATTACCGACACGACCTGCGCGCTTGGAACGAAGTCGCGCGTTGCGACGTCGTTATTTTCGTCGCGAACGTCGTCGAAGACCCGAATCAGTCGCTGATCAAACATACGTTGGGGATTTTGAAGAACGTCGGCAAGCCGGTCGTCGTCGCGTATAATAATCTTGGCGACGCGGACGAAAACTGGGAAAGCCGGGGAATCGGGAAAGACGGAGAAAACGGGGGGAGCCGAGGAAGCGGGAAAAACGGAGAAAACTGGGAAAGCCGGGGAATCGGGAAAGACGGAGAAAACGGGGGAAGCCGAGGAAGCGGGAAAGACGGAGAAAACGGGGGGAGCCAAGGAAGCGGGAAAGACGGCGGCGCGGAAGGTTCCGGAAAAATGGGCGGAATTGGCGCGACGTTTAACGATTTTCGCGCCGATTGGGACGCGGTTCTGCAAAAAAACGGTTTTTATTTGATTCAAACTTACGACGCGCATCGGCGGTCGTTTCGGGACGAAATCGCGCTTTTCGAGAAGATCGCGGCGCTCGTTCGCGACCCGTTGCGTCGGCGCGTTTTGCAACTCGAAATGGAAGACCGGCGAATTCGCGAGTTGCGTCGGCTCGAAAATTCGCGAAAGATCGTCGCGGAACTGCTGCTCGACGTCGCGGCGTATCGGGAAATCGAAACGAACGTCGCTCGGGAGGATTGGCGCGCTCGGCTGGAGCGTTTGGAAGACGCGCTGAAGCAGAACGTAATGCGCCGCGAACACCAAGCGCACCTCGAACTCTTGGAAACTTGGGGGTTTCGGATCGGCGTTCTCGACCGCGAGGCGCTCGTCGTCGACGACGTCGCGAACGAAACGGATCAAATTTTCGGAGCGGAGGCGCAACGGCATTTTAAGGTCGGCGGCGGCGTCGGCGCGGCGGTCGGCGCGGCGGTCGGCGCGGTCGTCGACGTCGGAACGGCGGGGCTTTCGCTCGGCGGCGGCGCGGCGCTCGGGGCGTTCCTCGGCGGCGTTTTGGGAGGCGGCGGCGCGGCGTTTTACAATCGGCGGTACGACCCGAAGGGAAAGAAGTTGACCGTTCGACCCGACCAAAACGTCGCGATCGCCTTGACGTCGCGGGCGGTCGACTTGATTCAAAAGTTGCAAACGCGCGGCAAAGCGATCGAAGATTCGACGCAAACGCTCGTTTCCGCTCGCCCGAAACGCGTCGACGTTCCGGGATTGACGGCGGAACTCGCCGCGCTCGCCGAACGCGACGAGTTTTCGAAGATGAACAAAAACGTCGACGCGCGCTTTAAGACGAGCGATTGGCGGCGTTTGCCCGGCGTTTCCGCGTTGGCGAAAGAGCAAAAAACGCGCGACGACGCGATTCAAACGCTCGTCGAACTCCTTAAGAAAGCGACGCCCGACTTCGAGTAACGTTCGAAACGGGCGCGACGCGCAAGAAACGGCGACCGTCGGCGAACGTCGGGCGAAGGAACGAACGAAACGTCGGGATTATTTCGGCGCGGGACGTCGCGGGCCGAGGTTGCCGGTCTCTTCGTAACGTCGGTAAAGATAATTGCGGCATTTGTTGAAAAACGCGACGCTTTTCTCGTCTTTGTAGTCGTTGTACGTCCAAGGGAGCGAAACCCAATGTTTCTGCGTGTACATCAGCGTCGTTTCGGCGAGGATTCCCTTGTCGAGGTAAATGCGGTGCGCGTGATCTTTCGTCGACGCTAAAATCAGTTTCCCGAGGTCGAGATAGCCGGGGTCGAGGTTGAGCGGGCGCTTGGCGTCGCTTTTTCCCTCCGCTTTGAGGCGCGCGCCGATTTCTTCCTCCCAATCGTTCGTTTTCAGTTTGATTTCCGGCAGTTCGGCGGCGTCGATTAAGTTTTCAAAAACCCAAAATCGTTTCAGAAGATCGGGCGCCATTTCCTTCGCGTAATATTGGGTGAAGTCGCCGAAGCGGTAAGGTTCGCTTTCGAGCGCGATCGGGCCGAATTCTTCCTCGGCGCGCTTTCGGGCGATTTCGACCGACTCTTCCGGAACGCCGAACGCGGCGATCAAGAGCAAAACGGGCGGGTGAATGCGAAGAACTCCCATCGGGACGGCTCCTTAACGGCGGAAAACAGGGGGGAATGGGGAAAATGGGGGAAACGGGGAAATAGGAAAGCGGAAGCGGGCGGGCGGCTCGTTTCGGCGGAAACGGCGACCGGTTCAAGCGGAATCGGCGGGCGGTTCGGGGCGCGTCGCGGCGTCGGCGTCGTCGGCTCGGTTTTCGGGACGACTCGACTTTTCGGCGCGGCAAAGGTCGACGCTGAAAAGGACGAGCGCGACCCAAACGAACGCGAAACTGACCCATTGGTAAACGGTCGTCGGTTCGCGGAAGAGGAACGCGCCGCAAAGGAATTGGCCGGTCGGCGTCAAGTATTGAAGGAGACCGAGCGTCGAGAGCTTCGCGCGCCGCGCCGCCGAGCCGAAAAGGAGGAGCGGAACCGCCGTCAACGCGCCGGCGCCGACGAGCAAGGTCAGCGAGTAAGGGTCGGTCGCCCAATCGGGACGCGACGAAACGCCCAAATAACCGGCGTAAACAATATAAGCGGCGGCGATCGGGAGCGAAAAGAGCGTTTCGATCGTCAACGCGGTCGTCGAATCGACGTCCATCGCCTTGCGAAGAATCGAGTAAATCGGGAAAACCGCCGCGACGACGACGCTCTCCCAAGGAAGCCGACCGACGCCGAGCGCGAACGCCGCGACGCCGACGAACGCGAGAAAAATCGCGACGACCGAAAGGAGACGCGCTCGTTCGCGCAAGAAAAGCGCGCCGAAAACGACGTTCGCCAAAGGACTTATATAGTTGCCGAGACTCGCGTAAAGAGTATGCCCGACCGCGATGAGCCAAATGAAAAGGCCCCAACTGGCCGCCGTCGCCGCCATCGTAATCGCCAAACCGACGACGTATTTTGGACGACGCAACGTCGCGAGAATCGCCGGGCCCTTGCCGCGCCAAAGAACGAGCGGCAAAAGCAGAACGCTCGTAAAAACGGCCCGAAACGCGAGCGTTACCAACGGCGGAACGTCGCGCAACAGGTCGAAGTAAATCGGGAAAAGGCCCCAAATAAGGAACGCGGCGAATCCGAGCGCGACGCCGCGCGCTTCTTCGGACGGCGTTCCGCTCGACCGCGACGGTTCTTCGGCGTTTTCGCTCTCGACGACGTTGGGCGAAACGGGCGACATAAACTCCTCGACGCTTAACGACGGCAAACGCTTGAGCGAGGCGCAAAAACGCGCCGCCGCGACAAGATTAATGCGCGTTCGATTTTTTTTGTCCGGCTTGCATTCGCGCCAAACGTTCCGCTTTGCGACGCTCGGCGAGACGTTCGGCGGCGACCGCGCCGACTTGCTTTTGCTCTTCGTTCGTCAACAACGTTTCGACGCGGCGCGAAAAGAAAACGCAAATGGCGATCGTCAAGCCGCCGAATAAAATAAACGACGCCCAACTAATGACCCAAACCGGTTTGCCCGCTTTTTCCGCTTCCTCTTCGGCGGCGAGGACGAGGGGCGACGTCGTCAAGAAAACGAGGAGCGCGTAAAGGAGCGAGAGAAGTCGAGCTTTGAAATTCTTCGAAATCAGGTTCATCGTTCGTTTTTCCGTTGTCGTTCGCTTTGAGGATTAAAGCGCCGAAAAATGGCGAGTCGTTGAAACCGCGTCGGCGAACCGCGTCGGTTTTCGTTTACGTCGACCCTTTATTATACCCTCTTTCGTTCGAAAGGGAAGCGGCGTCGGCGTTTCTTGGCGAGAAATTTGCGTCGAGCGCGCCCGTTCGAAACGATTTTGACGCGTCAAACGGGCGACGAGCGCGTTAAACTTGTTAAATTCGTTGAATTTGGCGCGATCGTTAGTTTTGTCGAATCGCTTCGTTGGCGTAATACTTTTCGATAATCGCCCAACCTTCTTCGGCGGTCTCCGCGTATTGGAAGAGGTCGAGGTCTTGCGGCGAAATAACGCCGTATTCGACGAGTTTCGGGAAATTGACGACGCTTTCCCAAAATTCGCGACCGAAAAGGACGATCGGCAAGTGTTGCATTCGTTCGGTTTGGCGAAGCGTCAGCGCTTCGAAGAGTTCGTCGAAGGTGCCGAAGCCGCCGGGGAACGCGACGAGGGCCTTGGCGCGCAGGAGGAAGTGCAGTTTTCGAATCGCGAAGTAATGGAAATTGAAACTTAATTCCGGCGAAACGAACGGGTTCGGGCGTTGTTCGAACGGGAGCGAGATGTTGAGCGCGACCGTCGGTTCGTCGGCGTCGAACGCGCCGCGGTTGGCCGCCTCCATTATGCCGGGGCCGCCGCCGGTGCAGACGACGAATTCGCGTTGTTTTGTCGGGCAGATTCGACCGTCCGGGCCGATTTCGCGGTTGAAGACGTCGTTTTTCGTCGCGGCCAACTCGGCGAATTCGCGCGCGGTTTGGTAATAAGGAGAAAGTTTAACGGCGGTTCGCGCTTTCGCCAACGCGGCGTCGGCGTCGGGACTCGGCGTTTGAGCGGCGGTTTGCTCGGCGAGTTCGAGGCGGCGCGCGGCTTCGTCCGGCGGCAAAATACGAGCGCTCCCGAAAACGACGACGGTCGAGCCGATCGCCGCTTTTTCGAACGCTCGCTCCGGTTTGACGTATTCGGCGAGGAGGCGAACTTCGCGACCGTCGAAGCCGGAGAGGAATTCCGGATCGCGGTAAGCCTTGCGGTAAGCGGGCGCGTCGAGGAGCCGATCTTGAAGTTGGGCGAGGTCGGCGACGTCGGAACGTTTCGATTCCATTAGGTTCTCCTTAATTCTCCGGGTTAGCCTTAACGACGGCGAGGAACGAGCGCGCCAAATTTTTCGGTGAAAACGTTTCTTTGACGAAGAAAAATAGGAACGCGTTCCGTTTTTGAAAAGAAAGAAACGAAAATTTGCGCGACTTTTCGAGAAACGATTTGTTTTTCCCGTCGACGACAGTATAATAAACGGAAGGAAAAAAATCAAGAGGTGGGCGAGAACGCGCGCCGACGATTAAAAACAGTTGCGAGAAAATTGCGATGTTTTGATAATAGATACAGAGTTTGAAATTATATTTTTGAACGGTTTTGAAATCGAATAAATTTCAACTTTGTCGCGAATATTCGCGTTTGCGCCGTTAATTTGCGTTTCGACGGCGCCGAGCGAAGAAAAGAAGACGAGGAAGCCGACGATGGTCGACGAATTGATCGCAAAACGCGAGCCGGATTGGAAAGAGCTGGAACGGTTGGCGGCGGAACTGAAAAGCGCTCGTTCGAAGGGAGCGCGCGACGGGGCGACGATCGCTCGGTTCGCGGCGTTGTATCGGGCGACTTGCGCCGACTTGGCGTTGGCGGAGGCGCGCCGTTTGCCGCCCGGAACGATTCGGTATTTGAACGATTTGGTCGGCGTCGCGCACAACCTCCTTTACCGTCGGCAAACTTGGGACTTGAAAACGTTCGGTCGCGTTTTCTTTTTCGACGCGCCCCGTTGGCTTCTGACCGACGCGGCGTTTTGGGCGGCGCTCGCGCTCTTTTGGATTCCGTTTTGGACGTGCGAGGCGATCGCGGCGAAGAATCCGGAGTTCGCGCGAAGCGTCGTCGGTTCCGATCAATTAGAACATTTGGAAGAAATGTACTCGAAACCGTTCGAAGAAATGGACGCGTTCGACCGGGTCGGGATGGCGGCGTATTACGTCCAACACAACGGCGGTATCGGCTTGAAATGTTTCGCGTTGGGGGCGTTGTTCGCGTTTCCGGGGCTTTACGTCTTGGGGTTCAACGCGACGGCGCTCGGCGTTTCGTTCGGGTATATGTCGAGCGGAGCGGTCGACGCGGAGGTCGCGGCGCGGTTCGCCGAATTTACGACCGCGCACGGGCCGTTCGAGTTGACGGCGGTCGTCTTGTCGGCGGCGGCCGGGATGCGAATCGGGTTCGGATTGATTAAAACGAACGGCTTCGCGCGGCTCGACTCGGCGCGTCGGGCGGCGATTAAAGCGTCTCCGGCGATGGTCGCGGCGTTTCTGCTCTTTTGCGGCGCGGCGCTTTTGGAGGCGTTCGTTTCGCCGCGTCCGACGTTCTTTTGGGGCGTTTTCGGCGACGCGGCGGCGATCAAGCGCGGAATCGCGATCTTTTCGTCGGCGCTTTTAGTCTTTTATATCGTCGGGCTCGGCGGCGTTTCTTGGACGGCGAAGCGGGGTTGGACGAGCGCGAGCGGAGAGAAAGCGGCGAAAGGAGCGCGGCGATGAAGAACGTCGAGAAAAAGCGCGAAAACGATTGGACGCGGCAAGCGATCGCCGTTCGAAAACGTTCGACGGTCGAAACGCGCGACTTAGCGTTTTTAGTTATCGGTCGCGAATTTAAAAATTTGGCGTTTTATTTCGCTCTTTTAGCGGTTCCGGTTTGGGCGCTCGACGCGCTCTTTTTCGCGCTCTTTTTGTTCGGCGACCCGAGCGAAATCGGGGAGGAGAGCGGCGTCCTCTTTGGGCAAAACTGTTTCGTTTATTGGGTTATCGCGCTCGAAACGGCGTTCGTCGGCTCCTTGGCGACGCGGTATTTGGGCGTTTGGTTGTTCGAGTCGGAGCGCAAAATCGAGCGGCGCGAAATCGTCGCGAGCTGGACGGAGCGTTTGCCGCAACTCCTTTATTTCCTCGTCTTGACGCGACCGCTCCGTCGGGGGACGTTTTACGCGGAGACGATTTTGCTCGAACGAACGCCGTTCCGCAAGGCGTCGGGGCGATACTCGACCGCCGAGCGCGTTCGGTTGTTCCGTCGCGGCGGTTTCGAACCGAACCTTTGGCCGGCGACGGCGGCGCTTTCCGGGTATTTCTTGCTCGACCAAATCGGACCGACGTTGATCGCGACCGGCGACGTTTGGGCGGCGGCGTTTCATTGGGCGATTTTTCCGGCGTTTTTGTTCGGGTTGCGGTTTTACGTCGTCGTTTTAGATTTTTTGCGTTATATTAATTACCGCGTCGCGACCGAAGGCTGGGATCTCGACTTGGCGTTTAAGGTCGAGTTGGCGAAATTGGCGGGCGACGCGCGGCGGCGCGACGTTGGGAAAGGCGCGTTGGCGTTGACGCTCGGCGAAGAAAACGAAAACGGCGACGAACGAAAGGGCGAAATTTGACGAAGACGAGAAGCGAAACGACGCCGAAGTCGGGAACGAAGATTGGGGGAACGGCGCTCGTCGCGTCGGCGGCGTTTTTTAGCGTCGTCGGCGACGTCGGGGGCGGCGTCGGCGGGGGAACGCCGGGGAACGAACGCGTCGCGCTCGCCGTCGAAGCGTCGGCGTCGGCGTCGGCGGCTGAAGACGCGGCTTGGGAGAAGGCGGCGACGAGGGAGAAAACGCCTTGGCGGTCGGAGTCGGGGGGCGCGGCGTTTTTGCCTCCGCGACCGGAGGAAGAGTTCCCGTCGGTTCGGAGCGAAAGTTCGGAGCCGAGTTCGTTCGGTTGGCTCCGAACCGTCGCGGAGGTTCTTTTTTGGACGCTGGTCGGGGCGGCGGTTTTGGCGCTTGTCGGCGCGATGGTTTGGGCGTTGCGGCAAACGGCGCGCGGCGGCGTCGGGAAAGACAAGGAGAAAAAGGCGCGGGCGGAGCGGGAACGTCGACTCGAAGCGATCGCGCCGGAAGCTCGGGAACGCGTCGACGACTTGGGGACGGCGGCGGAGAACGCGTTGGCGGCGGGCGACTTGCGACTTGCGCTCGTTTACTTCTTTAGTTGGTTGATCGTCGAGTCGGACAAGCGGGGCCTGTTGCGGGCGCGACGCGGGAAGACGAATCGCGAATATTGGCTTGAACTGGCCGTTAATCCCGGCGTTCGAACGATTTACAAAGCGACGATGGACGCCTTCGAACGCGTCTATTTCGGCGGTCGAACGATTTCGCGAGCGGAGTTTGACGACGTTTGGCGGCTCCGCGAACCGTTCGTCGCGGCGATGGAGCGGCTCGACGCCGAGCGCGCGGCGGCGGAGCGAGCGTCGCGAGAGGCGGCGCGGCGAGCGAACGAAGCGCGAGTTTCGGCGAATTGGGGGAACTCGGCTAATCCGGCGAACGGGGCGAATTTGGAAAATGGCGCAAGCGTCGCAAATAACGGAAACGGGGTAAATAACGCAAGCGTCGCAAATAACGGAAACGGGGTAAATAACGCAAGCGTCGCAAATAACGGAAACGGGGTAAATAACGCAAGCGTCGCAAATAAAGGAAACGGGGTAAATAACGCAAGCGTCGCAAATAACGGAAACAGGGTAAATAATGCAAGCGTCGCAAATAACGGAAACAGGGTAAATAACGCAAGCGTCGCAAATAACGGAAACGGGGTGAATAACGCAAGCGGCGCAAATAACGGAATTGGCGGAAATAACGCAAACGGCGGAATTTCGCGAATCTGGGCGCTTCCGTTGGCGACCGCGGTCGCGTTGGGCGCCGTCGCGTCGAGCGGTTGCGCGCCGAAAACGGAATATTGGAGCGAAAATTGGAGCGACCGGTACGCGGGGGATCGCGAAAGTATTAACGGCGTTTCGATTTTCGCGAATTATTGCGCCCAAAAAACGCGCGGCGTCGAGAAAAAAAGCGTCGGCGTCGTCGACGGCGAGCGATACGAGACGATCGTTTGGTTTTATCCGGAGACCGGCGGCAAGCTATTTTGGCCGGAAGAAGGGGAAACGAACGCGACGTCGTCGACGACCGGCTCCGGCGTTTCCGGCGCGACCGTCGCTTTAGCCGCGCCGAACGCCGATTTTGAGGCGAACGACCCGTTCGCCGACGCGCCGGAGGACGATTTTGGGGCGAGCGACCCGTTCGCCGACGCGCCGGAGGACGATTTTGAGGCGAACGACCCGTTCGCCGACGTGCCGGTTTCCAACGTCGAACGCAAGAAAGAGTCGCGAAAGACGCAAAAAACAGCGACTCCGCGCCGCGTCGCGTTGAGCGATTTAGCGTTGGAGGACGCGCGACCGTTTGTCGAGAGTTGGCTTCTCGAGAAGCCGAACCGAACGTTTGTTTTCGTTCCGGACGGTTGGCGCGCCGACGTCGATTATTGGCGCGCGGTTCAAGATCAAGCGCCGAGCGAACACGTCGCTTGGGGCGCGTCGCAGTTGAACGCGGCCGAGGAAAAGCGGCGCAAGCCGAACGTTTGGCTGTTTAGTTTAGAGCCTTGGCAGCGATTTAAAGCCGAAAGATTAGACGAGATAAAACGGAAGAACGAAACGTTTTGGGCGACTTGGGAACCTCTCGACAAAGGGAAGCGGCGCGAACGTTTTTCCGGCGTCGACGCTTGGACGGCGGGACTTCCGGCGACGACCGACGTTTGGGCGTCGCGGGCGATGATTCCGGACGTTGAAAACGGGACCGAAGTTCTGTTGAGCGTCGACGGCGACCCGTTCGTCTGTCGGCGGCGCGTCGGGGAGAGCGACTTTTTCGCGCTGGAATCGGCGGCGTTTCTGCTGAATTTCGCGCTGACGAAACCGGAGAACCGCGTCTTGGCCGGGCGGCTCGTCGACGAGTTCAACCCGAAGGGAAAAACGCTCCTTTGGGTCGACGAACGATTGCAATTCGCGACCGAACCCGAGGAAGAGCCGGTTTCGCCCTTTTCGTTGGCGCGGTTGACGCCCTTCTCGTTGGCCGTCTTGCACTTGGTTGCGTTGGCGGCGTTCTTCGTCGCTTGGCGTTTTCCGATTTTGGGCCGACCGAAACGCAACGCTCGGGAGGCGACGAACGATTACTCGAAACACGTCGACGGCGTCGCGTTCCTGTTGGAGAAGGCGGGCGCTCGCGACTGGGCCCGGAAGGAACTTGAAACGTTCCGCGCCGCGAGGGAAGCGGGCGCCGCGTTTCGGGAGCCGGAGGTCGACGCTCCAAACGACGGCGGCGAAAAGCGGGAAGCGGAAGAAAATCGACCGCCGGAGGAGAATTGGCGCGCGAAAAACGGCGAGCGGAGCGGTCGCGGCGCTTCTCGAAAATTTTTCCGGCGGTAAAATAGACGGCGGAGTTGGCGGCGTTTTCGGGCGATTTTGTCAATATTAATATATAAGGGCGAAATTGGGGAAACGGCGGCGCGTCGACGGCGGTTGAACGAACGGCGAAATAAACGTCGAAGCGAAAAGGAAAAATAAGAACGACGGGTAAAACGAGAAAAACGGGTAAAATGGAGAAAACGAGCGAAACGACGACGGAATATCGACCGTTTTTGGAGTATTCGAAAGAGGAGTTGGCCGCGCTCTTGAAGAGTTGGGGCTTGCCGGGATACCGCGTCGGGCAAATCCGACGTTGGGTCTTCGCGCGCGAGACCGACCGCTTTTCCGAAATGAGCGACCTTTCGAAAGAACTCCGAACGAAGTTGGCGGAGGCGTTCGTCGCGCCGCGTCGAGACGGGGAAAACGGCGAAACGGCGGAGAAGGCGGCGACTTTGCCGATTTTGCTGGAAAACGGCGTTGAAAAAACGCTTGCTCCGGCGGAAACCGGGGGGGCTGCGGAGGTTGCGAAAATTGGGAAAGCGGCGCAAACAGCGGAAGCGCGGGAAACGGCGGCGGACGGGGCGAGCGTCGCGGCGGCGCCGGTCGGGTTCGACTCCGTTTTCGAAGGGCGGCTCGTCGCGAAATCGGTTTCGGACGACGGCTCCGAAAAACTCTTAATCGAATGGCGCGACGGGGCCCGCGTCGAATGCGTTTTGCTCCGCGACGACCGGGGACGTCGGTCGGCTTGCGTTAGCGTTCAGGTCGGGTGCGCGATGAAGTGCGCTTTTTGCGCGAGCGGGCTCGGCGGCTTTTCGCGGAACTTGACGAAGAGCGAAATTTTGGAGGAACTCCTCCGCTTGAACGCGCTTCTCCCGAAGGAAGAGCGGCTGACGCATATCGTCGTGATGGGAACCGGCGAGCCGACGCTCAACCTCGACGCGCTCCTCCCGGCGTTGGCGGAAGCGACCGCGTCGGACGGGCTCGACTTGGGCAACCGCAAGGTAACGATTTCGACCGTCGGGATTCCGGCCGGGATTCGACGCTTGGCGGCGGAAAACGTTCCGTATAAGTTGGCCGTCTCGCTGCACGCGCCGAACGACCGGATTCGCGACGAGATTATGCCGCAAAACCGGATTCACCCGATCGCGGAGGTCTTGAGCGCCGCCGACGTTTTCTTCAAGACGACCGGGCGCCGCGTTACGTTCGAGTATATTTTGCTCGACGGAATCAACGCCGGCGTCGAACACGCGTTGGAACTTGCGCGGCTTTTGCGGAATAAAACGGCGATCGTCAATGTGATTCCGTACAACCCGGCGCCGGAGTTGCCGTTCAAAACGCCGTCGACGCAAACGACGCGGCGGTTCGTCGACGCGCTCGAAGACGCCGGAATCCAAGTGAAAATCCGCTTCCGCAAAGGGGACAAGATCAACGCCGCTTGCGGTCAGCTCCGCTGGTCGTTGCGCGACCGTTGAAATCGGCCTTTAACGGGGCGTTAAAGTCGACGTCGTTTGCCGAGATTGACCGAGCGAACGAACGGAGCGTTTAGCGGACGGCGTTCAAGTCGGCGCGTTTTGCCGAGATTGACCGGGCGAACGAACGGAGCGTTTAGCGGACGGCGTTAAAATTTGCGCCGTTTGCCGAGATTGACCGAGCGAACGAACGGAGCGTTTAGCGGACGGCGTTAAAATTTGCGCCGTTTGCCGAGTTTGACCGAGCGGCGGAGTTGGGAACGGAAGCGAAAGGGACGAAAAATGACGACGACGGGAAGGAACGGGGCGGAAAACGCGAAAAAAAACGCCGTTGGGCTCCGCGTTTGGGCTCCGGCGAAGGTTAATCTGTTTTTTGAGATTCTTTTCAAACGCGACGACGGGTTTCACGAGATTCAAACGGTTGCGACGCCGATCGAACTTTGCGACGAATTGGAGTTTCGGTTGCAAGGCGAGAAAACCGGCGCGGAAATTGAAAAAACGTCGATTATCGAGTGCGTCGACGAAGCGGGAAATCCGGTTCCGGGGGTTCCGCTCGACGACCGCAACTTAATTATCCGCGCCGCGCAAGCGTTCGACGAAGCGTTCGGCGAACCGACGCCGGTTTCGATTCGCGTCGTCAAGCGGATACCGTCCCAAGCGGGGCTTGGCGGCGGGTCGAGCGACGCGGCGGCGACGTTGGCGGCGCTCAACGAACTGCGCGGGCGGCCCTTCTCAAACGAGCGGCTCCGCGAAATCGGCGGGCGGCTCGGGAGCGACGTTCCGCTTTTCCTCCTCGACGGCGCGTCGGTCGGGCGTTCGCGGGGAGAAATCGTCGAACCGTTCGACCTGCCGGAAATTTGGCTCGTCGTCTTGAAACCGACCGAAGGGCTCTCGACGCCGGAGGTTTTCCGCCGATACGCCGCGCTTGCGCCGACGCCGAAACGCTCGCTCGACGACTTTTGCGCCGCCGTTGCGACGGTAAAATGGATAAACGGGGCAAATGGGATAAACAGGATAAACGGGATAAGCGAAGCGATTGATCCGAACGAGAAAAAGTCGGCAAATTGGGGAGACAAGGCGACGTCGGTAAACGGCGCGGTCGCGGCGGCGGTCGGCGGAGCGTTGTTCAACCGACTCGAAGAGGTCGCGGCGACGATTTGGGACGGCGTCGAGCGCTATCGGGCGCCGTTGGCGGCGACGCGAGACGTTCTCGGCGTTCAAATGAGCGGGAGCGGAACGGCGTTTTTCGCGATTTACCCGAGCGAAGCGGCGGCGAACGACGCGGCGGAAGCGTTGCGGCTCCAATGCGTCGACGGCGAAACGGTCGCGGTCGCTCGAACGTTGGCGACGACGTTCCGCTTTCAAAAGCTCGAGTCGGCGGCGGAATGAAACGTTAAGATGAAAATAGACGAGAAAATCGAACGTGAACTTGTAAACGCTCTTGGCGTTGAAATGATGATTTTTGTTTAATTTTATCCGTCTCGGCGCGTCGTCTTGAAGAGGCGCGCCTTCCTTTTTTTCTAAAAATTCGGCGATTTTTTTCGTTTTTTTGTTGGCGGCGCGTTGGAATCGCATACAAAAAAACGACGCGTTCTAATTATTTTTGCTCGCGGCGGAGTAAGCCCGTTTGCCTTCGCGTCGAGCTTAGGGAGAGTCCGCGTCGATAACCCCTTTTATTCGGCGTCCGTTTGGAGAGGAAAGAACGACGCGCGCCGCAACGACTTTTGAAAAAAATAAAATAAAATGACGATAACGGAAATTCGGATTAAAATAATTGACGGAGACCGTTCGCGCCAACGCTTGCGCGCTTTTTGCTCGATAACGTTCGACGCGGCGTTTGTCGTGCGCGATTTGAAAATTTTAGAAGGAAATCAAGGTTATTTTATCGCGATGCCGAGTCGCAAACTCGCGTTTCGTTGCCCCTCTTGCCGTCAAAAAAATTCCGTCGGATCGAATTTCTGCAGTTTTTGCGGCGTCGATTTGAAAGACGCTTCGGGCGCCGCCGTCGCCAATCTTGCGCCTTATAAACAATACGTCGACGTCGTTCACCCGATTAACTCTACTTGCCGCGAAGAGATTCATCGCGCAATCATCGCCGCGTACGAAGAGGAGAAAATTCGCGCCCAAGCGCCGGGTTACGTCTCCGCATACGACGAGTATTTCGGGAACGAGATGTAAACCGGGTAAAACGGGCAAAATGGGCGGCGTTTCCAAGCGTCGCGTTGAGAGAGGAAATCGGTCGAGCGGCGGGAAACGTTCCGGCGTCCGCGCGACCGATTTTTTATTGCGTTCGCGAACCGAAAACGAGCGCGAGTCGGGAAGCGGAGGCGAGCGTCGACGGCGGCGCGTCGACTGCCAATTTGACGCCAAACGAGGAAAAAAAGGCGGCGGCGCGGCGAACGGCGCGTCGAAAAAGCGCGGCGGAATAAAAAAAAACGCGAAAAACTTCTTTTTTTTTCTTTTTTTAGACGTTATTTCGAGAAAAAGGCGCGTACTTTCCGGAAGAGAACGTCTTTTGGCGCCAAAATTGCAATAAAATTAAGAAACGGCGTCGATACGACGTCGACGGCGCCGAAAAGGCGCGCCGCTTTCGACGAAGCGCGGTATTATTTGACCCGACGCGGCGAGCGCTCGTTTGGCAAAGTAGGTAAAACGAATGCGAAAAAGCCTTATCGGGCGGCTTTCGTCGAAATGAAAAAGAAAAAAACGAAGCGCGCGGCGGCGTTCGAAAACGCGTTTTCGACGTTTAAAACGTTAAAAACGACGCAAAATCGAAAACGTCGCGCAATTCGACCAAAAACCGATCTCAATATTAAAGGAGAATTCCGCAGTGGCAAAGAAAATGTCGTTCGATGACGCCGCGCGCCGGCCGATCGCCGAGGGCGTCGCCAAATTGGCTCGCGCCGTGAAAAGCACCTTGGGCCCCCGCGGTCGCAACGTCGTTTTGGATAAAGGTTGGGGCGCCCCGAAAGTTACCAAAGACGGCGTTACCGTCGCCGAAGACGTCGCGCTCGAAGACCCGGAAGAAAATTTGGGCGCGCAACTGGTGAAGGAAGCCGCGTCGAAAACGAACTCCGTCGCCGGCGACGGCACCACCACCGCGACCGTTTTGGCCGAAGCGATCTACTTCGAAGGCCTCAAAATGGTCGCCGCGGGCGCCGACCCGATGGCTCTTTCGCGCGGGATTCAAAAAGCGGCGGCCCTCGTCGGCGAATACGTCGACAAACTCGCGACCCCGGTCAGCGACAAGAGCCGCAAAGAAATCGCGCAAGTCGCGACGATCGCCGGGAACAACGATACGTCGATCGGTCAAATCTTGGCCGACGCGTTCGTTAAAGTCGGTAAAAACGGCGTTATCACCGTCGAAGAAGGGAAACAAGCCGAGACTTACGTCGACGTCGTCGAAGGGATGCAATTCGACCGCGGCTACCTCTCCCCGCACTTCGTTACGAACGCCGACGACCAAAAAGTCGAACTCGAAGACGCGCTTGTTCTCGTCTTCGAAGAAAAAATTTCGACGGTCAAATCGTTGGTTCCGCTCCTCGAAGCGATCAGCAAACAAAGCAAGCCGCTCTTCATCGTCGCCGAAGACGTCGAAGGCGAAGCGCTCGCGACGCTCGTCGTCAACAAGATGCGCGGCGTCCTCCAAGTTTGCGCGGTCAAAGCGCCGGGTTACGGCGAACGCCGCAAGGCGATGCTCGGCGATATCGCCGTCCTGACCGGCGCGACCGCCGTCTATAAAGACCTCGGCGTCCAACTCGACGCGGTCAAAATCGCCGACCTCGGCAAAGCGAAGAAAATCGTCGTTACCGGCGATTCGACGACGATCATCAACGGCGGCGGCAAAAAAGACGAAATCGAAGCTCGCGTCGCGCAAATTCGCGCCGAAATCGAAACGACGACCAGCTCTTACGACAAAGAAAAGCTCCAAGAACGCCTCGCGAAACTGGCCGGCGGCGTCGCTCGCATCAACGTCGGCGCGGCGACCGAATCGGAGCTGAAAGAACGCAAATACCTCTTCGAAGACGCGCAAGCGGCGACGAAGGCGGCGTTGGATGAAGGCGTCGTCCCGGGCGGCGGCGTCGCGTTGCTCCGCGCGGCGGACGCGTTGACCGACGTCGAAACGGTCGGCGACGAACAATACGGCGTCCAAAGCGTCAAACGCGCGCTCGAAGCGCCGATTCGCGAAATCGCCAAGAACGCCGGTATCGAAGGCGCGGTCGTCGTCAACCGTATTCGCCAAATGACCGGTAAAAACGACGGTTACGACGCCGACAAAGATACGTACTGCGACCTCGTCGAAGCGGGCGTCATCGACCCGGCGAAAGTCGTTCGCACCGCGTTGCAAAACGCTTCGAGCGTCGCCGCGCTCCTCCTCACCACCTCCTGCCTCCTGACGGAAATCCCGAAAGAAGAACCTGCGGCTCCGGATCCGAACGCGATGGGCGGTATGGGCGGCGGTATGCCGGGAATGGGCGGAATGGGCTTCTAGTCCGTTAAACGTCGCCGAAAATAAAATTCGAGCGAAAACGAACGCTCCCGGCGCCGTCTTGCCGGAAGTCGGGGGCGGGCGATAAAATATCAAACGAAACGCGGACGCCGCTCTTGCCGAAGTCGACGAAAGCGGCTCTCCCGTTCGCGAACCGGGTTTTTAACCGTCGTTCGCGCTTAAATTTGACAATATACATATAATATATTGAAAGGACGTTACTATGAACGCGAAGAAAAACCTCAATCTGAAACCGTTGGAAGACCGCGTCGTCGTCGAACCGATGGAAGCCGAAGAAATGACCGCCGGCGGTCTCTACCTCCCGGACGCCGCGAAAGAAAAACCGCAACGCGGGATCGTCGTCGCGGCCGGTTGCGGTCGTCTCCTCGACAACGGCGAACGCGCCGCGATGAACGTCGCGGTCGGCGACGAAGTCATTTACGGCAAATACTCCGGTTCCGACGTCGAAGTCGACGGCGTTCAATACAAGATTCTGCGCGAAAGCGACGTCCTCGCCAAGGTCGTCAAAACCGCTTGATTTTTCGCGGTCGCCGACGTTCCGCTCCCTCGGCGCTCGACGTTAGCGTCGAGGTCGGAGCGCGATTTTTACCGAATATAGCGTTTATATATAAGGAATCCTCAAGTGGCTAAACAACTCATTTTCGACGACGCGGCGCGACGCAAGATGCTCGACGGCGTCAACAAACTCGCCGACGCGGTCGCCGTTACCCTCGGCCCGACCGGTCGCAACGTCGTTTTGAACAAGGCTTACGGCGGCCCGAAAGTTACCAAAGACGGCGTCTCCGTCAGTAAAGAAATCGAACTCGACGACCCGTTCGAAAATATGGGCGCCAAGCTCGTCAACGAAGTCGCGTCGAAAACGAACGACGTCGTCGGCGACGGCACCACGACCGCGACCGTTTTGGCTCGCGCCATCTTCAAAGAAGGCCTCCGCAACGTCGCCGCCGGGAGCAACCCGACCGCGATCCGCCGCGGGATCGACAAAGCCGCCGCCGCGGCCGTCGCCGAACTGACGAAAATGGCGAAACCGGTTACGACGAAAGAAGAAATCGCGAACGTCGGCGCCATCAGCGCGAACAACGACCGCGAAATCGGCGAACTCCTCGCCGACGCGATGGAAGCGGTCGGAAACGACGGCGTCATCACCGTCGAAGAAGGCAAAACCGCCGAAACGACCTATGAAGTCGTCGCCGGGATGCAATTCGACAAAGGTTATCTCTCGCCGTACTTCATCAACGATATGAGCGTGATGAAGTGCGTTCTCGAGGACGCGTACATTCTTCTGCACGAGAAGAAAATCACGAACGTTCGCGACTTGGTTCCGCTCCTCGAAAAGGTCGCGCAAAAGGCGAAACCGCTCCTCATTATCGCGGAAGACGTCGAAACGGAAGCGCTGACGATGCTCGTCGTCAACCGCCTCCGCGGCGTTTTGGACGTCGCCGCCGTCAAGGCTCCGGGCTTCGGCGACCGTCGCAAGGCGATGCTGCAAGACATTGCAATCCTCACCGGCGCGCAAGTCGTCAGCGAAGATTTGGGCGTCAAACTCGAAAACGTCGGGCTCGAATCGCTCGGCCAAGCGAAGCAAATCGTCGTCGACAAAGACTCGACGACGATCGTCGACGGCAAGGGCGAAAAAGAAGCCGTTAAGGCCCGCGCGGACTTGCTCCGTCGAATGATCGCCGAAAGCGAAAGCGATTACGACCGCGAAAAATTCCAAGAACGCCTCGCGAAGATCAGCGGCGGCGTCGCGATCGTTCAAGTCGGCGCGCACTCCGAAGCCGAAATGAAGCAAAAGAAAGACCGCG
>JAFSDX010000040.1 GCA_017436025.1 Thermoguttaceae bacterium | reverse complement strand
GCGAAAGCGGAAGAGGTCGCCGGAACGAAGTTCGTAACGCTCGTCGCGACCGACGCCGACGCGAACGGCTTGCGCGACGCGATCGACCAAATTCGCCGCAAGACGGAAAACGCCGCGATTTTCTTCGCGAACGTCGACTCGAAGGGCGGCAAAGTCGCGCTCATCGCCGCGGCGACGCGCAACTTGGTCGAGCGCAAATTTAGCGCCGTCGAGTGGATTAAAGCGGTCGCGTCGCACGTCCAAGGGGGCGGCGGCGGTCGTCCGGATATGGCGCAAGCGGGCGGCAAGAAGCCGGAAGGCGTTCCCGCCGCGCTCGAAGCCGCGAAGGCGTTCCTCGCCGAAAAACTCGGTTGATAAACCTTGCCGATAAAGCGGTTAAGCGTCGCCGTTTAGTCGCTTGACAACAGAAAACGCCGAGCGTTTCGACTCGGCGTTTTTTCTTTCTTGCGCTTGTTTTTAAAGGTTGACGTTAAAAACGTTAAGCGTCGATCGCGAAAACTTCCCAAGCGTCGCGGTCGGTGAACCGTCGAGCGTACCCGCGCGCTCCGACCGCTCCTTGAAAACGCCCGAGAAAATCGGCGACGTGGATTTTAAGTCCGCCGTTGTTAAAGGTTTGCGTCGCTTCGTCGAAGTAAAACGCGTCGGCGCTCGCGGTCGAGCCGTTTGCCAACGTCGACGTCAATCGAAAGCGAACGACGTTAAGTTCCGGCGGCGCAAGAATTTCCCAACGCCCGCACGTTCGATTCCAAAACGCGTTCAAGCGGTCGCCGACGCGATACGGCGCGTAAAGCGCAAGCGGCAAGTCGTCTTGCGTTAACGTTTTATCGACGTTTAAACGTTCGAGAAACGACGGGTCGTAAACGCGTTGACGAACCGATGCGGTCAAATCGGCGGTTCGGCGAAGGTTTTCGCGTTTCGTCGGCGCCGCGTAACCGAGCGAGTAATCGGCGAACGGCGTGTAAACCGGCGCGGCTTCGAAACTGAGCGTCGGTTCGTAAAGCGTTGCGCCGTCGCGAGTAAAAGCGAGAAATTCCGGCGCTTGCGTCGTTTGGAAAACGCGTGTTTCCAACCGGCGCGGCTCCGAAACGCGAAACGCCGCTCCGTCTTGCTCGAACGCCCAAGGCCCGTTTGCGTCGACGCGACGAAACGGAACGCCGCGCGACGTAAAGCTCGAAGTCGCGCTTTCTAACGAGAGTGTCGACATAATAAAATCTCCGACGTTGGGAAAATAGCGAAATAAGGGAGAAAAAGGTTAACCTGTTACTCGGAAACGGTTTGCGTTTGAATAAAAAGCGCGGCGTGGTCGGCGGAGCGATAAAGCGGTTGCCCGGCGGCGTCGACGAGACGTTCCCAAGTTCCGGTCGATTCGCGATAAAAATCGTTCCAGCCGCGAGTTGCGCCGACCGATTCGACGCGTTTTTCGCGGAAGAGAAATCGAATTTGCCAAGTGTACGCGACGGCGCCCGCGTCGATTTCGCCGTTGAAAATTTTGTTGGCTTCGGCCCCTTCGAAGAGGAGCGTTCCGGCCTCGTAACCGAGAAATCGACCGGCGTTGACCGTTCCTTGCGTCGCGCTAATCTTTTCCCAAGGCGGGTTTACGACGTTCGACCAAATAAGCTGATGTTCGATCGTCGGAACGCGTTTGACGATTTGCAGGTCGTCGGAAACCGGCGACGTCGCGTCGTTGCGCCAACGCCAACCGCGCGACGAAAGCGGAATCGACTCGCCGCAAGCGACCATTTTATAAGTGAGACTGGTTCCGGAATCGACGAGCGGCGAATCGACGCGGTCGACGGAAGTTGTTTCGGCGCGGTAAGATACGGTCGCTTTGGCGAAAGAGCCGTATTCGCCGAGCGTCGACGCGGGCCGAGCGATTTTCGAGACGTCGAGCGAACTCGGCTCAAACGGTTCAAACGCGATTTGGCTGACGTAAACTCCCGGTTTGCCGGGATATGCGAGTCGCGACGTCGGCCCGGAAATCGGCGCTTCGGACGACGGCGGAACGAGCGATTCGTCCTCTTCGTCGGACGGCGTCAGCGATTCGCAAGCGTAAAGTCGGTCGCCGAGAAAATAACGGGCGAACGCGTCGCGCTGTTCCCAAGGGACGATGAACGTTCGAGTTGCGGAAAAGGAGTCGAGCGAGTATTTTTCTTGCGGCGAGCCCGGAAGCTCTTGGATTTGAATCGCCATCGTGAAACTTTCGCGTTGTTAATTGACAGTTTATAAGCGTTTATGACAAGAGACGCGACGCGTTGAAACGTTAGGTTTGCGCCGGGCGCGACCAAGTCGCGTCGACGCCTCGACGTTTCCGCGCGACTAAAACGCTCCAATCGGAAAGCGCGTCGGAACGACGGTAACTTTCCGTTTCGTAACGGGTTCCGTTGGATAAAACGACGACGTCGCGCGGCTGGGCGGGCGTCGCGAGTCGAACCCAAAGAACGATTTCGTCGACAACCGTCGACGCCGGAAAGACTTCCGAATTTTGACTCGACGTTTTGCGACTCCGAACGACCGCCGGCGCGTCGGTCGCGAGCGTTTCGAAACCGCCGGAACGAAGCGGGCGAAGCAAGTCGACGCCGTCCGCCGCGTTGGGAAAAAGAAGTTCGCAAAAGCATTGACAGGAAACGAGTTGCAACGCCGACGAGATCGACGTTTTCTCGACCGTCCAAAATTGCGAATCGGCGTCGCAAAGTTTGTCGCCGCGACGTAGCGAAAGCGTTCGTTCGTCGAGCGGAAAACGCCAAACGGCGGTAAGGCGCGGCGGTAAGTCCCCGTCGCCGTTAGCGTTGGAGAATTTGCGCGAAAACGCCGCGGCGCGTTCGACTTCAAACGAGAAGATCGTACCGTCGCGATTTTGCGACGCGACGACGCGTTCGTTGAAATCGCCGATTTGGTAAAACTTGTCGATAAACGACATAACGTCTCCGTTGAAAGAAAAAAGAAGCGGGCGTTCGCGGCGAATTGAAAACGCTTGAAGCGCCAAAACGCGACGCGAACGCAAATTGAAAAAAGAACGACGGACTAATCGACGACGGCGAACGAACGCAACTCGAACGGCGTTAAAGCGTTAAGTTGTTTGTCGCACCAGTCGACCGTTTGTCGCAAACTTTCTTGATATTCCGTCCAAGAAACGACGGCGCCGTCGATTTTATACGTCGGTTTCGGCTCGCGCGCCAGTTCGGCAAGCGTCGCCAAGGTTTGACGTTTAATTTGGAGAACGACGCCGACGTCGAGCGAATTTTCCATTTCGACCTTTCTAAACGCCGTCGTTAAAGACGATAAGTCTTCGCGACGGCGTCGGTAAAAAAGTTGGACAAAAGGGCTAAGCTTTGTCGCGAATGAACTTAGGAAACGCGCTTTCAGCCGACGCACTTAACGACGCAACGCGGATTCAAGACCGCCGGGGTTCCGCGTTCGCTCGCTTTGAAGCGCGCGACGACGTCTTGGCTGAAGTCGGCTTCGCTTCCCGCCGACGAGACGGAAACGGTGATCGGCCAGTTTTCCATATAGGCGAACGCTTTCTTAAAGTCGCCGTAAAACCAGTAGTCGTCAAGCGTTGCGGCGTCGGCGGACGCGTTGGCTTTCGCGAGTTGGCGGCGCGCGATTCGACTCGAAACGACCGAAATCTTCTCGAACGGATTCGGAATCGAACGGAGCGTTCCGTCGGCGCAACTCAAATTCGCGCCGTGAAGCAACGCGTTGGCAATACGACGTTTAGCGGGAGAAACGAGCGCGACGTTCGCTTCCGAAAGAATCGGTTCGCCGGTGTTCGGGTCGAGCGCGCTCGCCAACAGATTTTCGGCGGCGTCGACGTTTTCGAGCGACTCTAACGCGTTGCCGGAAAGCATATTAACCCAAGGCGCGGAAGACGTCGACGCTGTGTAGTAAGTCGAGTAAGCGGTTCCGTTCCATTGGTAAAGGTTGGAAACGCCGAGAATCATATCGGCGACGCGTTTTTCTTTGTTGAGCGCAAGCGTTTCGCCGACTTCGCTCGCCCGATTCAAGACGACGTGCGTTCGGTCGAAGAAGACGGCTTCGCGCGTAACCGGAACAATAAGACCGCGTTTCGTCGTTTCCGGCGTCTCGATGTAATCTTCGCCGAAGCCGACGTTCGGGTAAGCGGCGCCCGGTTCGATTTCGACCGCGGCGTCGGCGATCGAGGCGAAACCGGGGATTTTTTCGCCGTTCAGCCGCGTTGGGATCGTCGTAATAAGTTTCGACAAGCAAAAGACTTCCGATTGATACGATTCGAGGATGCGACTGTAAATCAGTTGCCCGGCGATCGTCGCGAACGCGGAAACGTCGACGCCTTGAAACGATTCGGCAAGCGAACCGACGCTCGGGTTGAGTTCGCGCACCCATTCCGAACCGTTCGGAACGAGCGCTTCCGCTAAGTCGCGGATGCTGAAGTCGTCGGCTCGAAGTTCTTGTTTAGCAAGAGCTTCCGAAAGATGCGCGACGGTCTTTTGCGCGCCGTCGAGTTCGTAACGTCGTTTCAATTCGCGGTATTTGATGGCGGACATAGAAGAACCTTTCTAGAAGGAGGAAAATTTTTAAAAAACGTTGGCGCCGCAAAGGTTGCGATAAAAACGGTTGCGGCGTTCGCGACGATTGAGGGTTTTTCGGGCGCCGAAAGGGACGCGTCGCGTTTACCGGCGAATAGCGGCGACAAAATTTTCGTTTTTCGCGTTTTCGTCAAGTTCGTCGCGCGATTTCGAAACGATAAGTTCGGCGGCGCGGGTAGGCGTTTGAGCGCGCCGTTCGTCGGCGAACTTAATCGCTTCGCGAACGACGGCGACTTGCTCTTCGATAAGTCGTTGCGCTGAAACGAGATCGCGCGACTCAAACGCAATTTCGAGGAACGACGAAGAGCCGAGCGTTAAACGAAAAGCGTCGTCTTCCCGCGCAAGTTTCTCGAGTAAAAGACGCGCTATTTGGAAACGTTTCAAGGCGTCGTCGCGCTCTTCTTCAAGGCGTCGCAATTGCGCGTCGCGGTCTTGCGTTGCGTAAGAAAAAGTCGACGAATCGGGACGGTTGATGTCGTAACTTGCGAAGATTGCGTCGGTTAACGTTTGCGATTCGAAAAGTCCGGAGGTGGTTGCCGGATCCGCGACGAGGTCGACGCTGCGAACGCGAACGATTTTGTCGACGACTTGCGCGCCGTTTTCGAGCCGAACGATCGCTTCGACGTTGTGCGAAAAACCGAAATTTTCCGGCGCTTTCTCCGCGTCCCAAAGCATTTGCTCGGCGAGCGGGTGTTTCGGATTGAAATGAAAGTCGCCGTAAAGCCCGCTTTCTTGGAGCGTTACGTTCTTGATCGAGCCGACGCGGTCTTGGTACTTGCGCGATTCGGTCGGCGAACCGTCCGGATGGTTGACGTTGACCTTGGCGTTTTCATAAAGCGGCGCCGCGTCGCGAAGCGTTTCGAGCGGATAAACTCTGTTGTTGCGGCTTTTAACGCCTAAAATCTTGACGCCGGAAACGACGCCGTTTTCTTTGTCGATTTTACGTTGCGGCGACGCAAAATCGAAAAATTCCAACACGTTTTCGTTGTTCATAACGCGCTTTCAATAAGGAGGTTAATTTTGTCGCAAAGGAAAAACGACAATTAGTCGTCGCGCTTTTCGCTTTGCGTAAGTTCTTGTCGTAATTGTTGTTGCAACGCTCGTTCGCGGTTGGGGTCGAGCCCGTAACGCATCGCCGCCGTTTGCGGAGAAATGACGCCGGCGTTCATCAAAATTTCGTCGGCTTGCGCTTCGCTGAGGCGGTCGCGCACCGCGAGCGAGGGCGGAATCGCTTGGATCGAGACGCGGCGTCCGACGTCGTCCGGAAGCGCGCCGCGAAGAACGGCGTCCTCGACAACGCGCCAAACGATTTTCATATCTTCTTTAATGAGTTCGTGTTGCATTCGCTCAAAGTTGCGAACGGCGGGGCCCTCGGCGACGCTCGTCGAGGAATAGTTGGCGTTCGAGGCGTCGGAACTCAACATAAATTCCGGAATCGTCAGTCGCGCGGCGATCGCTCGCAACTCCGCTTGTAAAATTTGAACGTAACGGGTCGCGTCGATTCCGGCGATCGGGAATTCGTAATCGACGCCGGCGGTCGCGTCGACGATCGTGCCCGGTTGAAAGCGTTCGCGCGGCGGTAAGTCGTTGGCGGATTGACTTTTATCGCGAACAAAGCGGCGGATGCTTTCCTGCGAGCCGTTGGCGTGTTTGCGAATTAGCGCGATCGACGACTGAATTTCGGCGACGACGCTCATATTGCGGAGGAGTTTTTCGGCGCGTCGCAAGTTGTCGCGAACAGGGTAAAGTAAGGGAACGCCGCGACTTACGGTGGAGTCGACGTTCGCTTTGCGGTGCTGAATTTTCGACGCGTCGATAAAAACGTCGTCGACCCAATAACCGAGGATTTGCTCGGCGTCGCGTTTGTCGGCGACGATTCCGCAACGCGTCGAACGGGCGTTATGTCCTTGCGGCGTCTTGACTTGCTCCGGTTCGACGAAGCGAACGACCGTCTTGCCGGCGGCGTCGCGGAAAAAGCGCAGAAAGACTTCGCCGTCGCGGTCGTAGCGTCGTAAAATCTCTTGTTGACGCTTAAACCAATCGTTCGCGACGATGAAATCGACGACGATATCTTGCGTTTTTTGAGCGAGTTCCGCGTCTTGGGGGGCGCGCGCCGTCGCTTGGTACTTGTGCCCGAAACCGACGACGTAATTGACGCGGTTTTCTAAAGCGTTGATAGCAAACGGGTTATTTAAGCAAAGTTCGCGAGAAATCCGACGCGCGGCGGCGTTGAAAATCTCCGTGTCTGTCGACTCGTTCAGCGAATACGATAACGCGCTGAAAGTAAACGGGTTAGGATCGTCGTATTCGAAACGCGATTCAAGCGTCGAGACGACGGCGTCGGCGGATAAAACGCCGTTGAAGGTTAAGGGGCGAGGCATTGTAACTCCTGAAACGTTAACGTTTAATAAAATCCGGTTCGATTCGCGCCGAAGTCGCCGCGGCTAAAAGTTTCTTCGACGGGCGTTTCCGTTAACGACGTTAAGACGCGTAGCGCCATCTCGAGCGCGTCCGGGCCGTCGTCGTGCGCTCCGCAGGGGAACGCTTGCAGTTGCTCGATTAGCAGTTTGTTCGACGGATTGTCGCGAAGAAAACGGAGTTTGCGTTTCGAAAGCGGCGCGCCTAAACGACGAATCCTAACGTTTTTGTTAAGGCGGTTTTCGATGGGAAAGAGCGCGGCGTCGGGAACGCCGCGTTCGCGAAACGAGCGTTCCAGTTCGTCGCGTAAAAGCTCCTGAAATTGGTTGGTTTCGACCGCGAAAACGTCGGGACGATAACGACGCCAAATCTCGAACGCTTCGTCGACGAGTTCGGACGTCGGGAAACGACCGAGCGTCGCGTCGATAAAAATCGTTCCGTCGGGGGCGAGGGCGGCGACGACGAACGCGGAATAGTCGCCCGCGGACGCGTCGCGACCTTTGCTTGGGTCGAGCGCAAGCGTCGTCGCAACAATGTCTTGCGGAAACGCGTCGGCCCAAACGTCCTCGAAGTATTCGTCCGGAAATTCGTTGTATTCGGTTGCGAGCGGCGAGTTCTGTTTTTCGCGCAGAAACACTTTTTCTCCGCTTTCGATTCGCATTTTCATAAGGTCGAGGAGCGATTCGTTTTCGGGCCAAAGAACCTCGGCGCCTGCGTTCATTTCGTCGAAGCGGTCGCGGTAAAACTCGTCGGCGCGGCGGTTTGCGTCGACGTCGGGAGAAAGATAGATCGCTTTCCATTCGTTCCAAAGTTCGACCGCGTCCGGAAAACGCAATATCGCCGGAAAACTTTTGCCGACCCAAGCCGGATTGGAAAGGAGTTCCCAACCGATCGCCTCCGGGTGAAGCGCGGTCGCTAAGTTGACAACGTTAGTCTTGACGTTGCCGGCCTTTAGGAGCGCGCCGAAGAACCAGCGTCGCGAGCGTTCGCGTCGCGTTTTCGAAACGATGTGGTCGTCGTTTTGCAGGTCGTCGCCGATGATCAGCGTCGGACGGCGTTCGCGTTCGCGGCGTCCGCGCAACTTTTGACCGGTTCCGTAACACTCGATCGCGACGCCGGAGCTGAACGCGACGCGATTCGAGCGCGCCGACCAGCGCAACTTTCGCGGTTCAAGGTAATATTGGCGAATGCGCGGGTTTTCTTCAAGTTCTTTAATAATGTTGTTTAAGTGGTTTTGCGCTTGCGAGCGAACGTCGGAAACGAGCCAAATGTACGACTCGCGACCTTCGAGCGCTTCGCGGAGCGGGTAGGCCAAGGCGCCGAGCGTCGATTTGGCGGCGCCGCGCGGCGCTAAGAAGTTTAACTTGAATCCGCGACGTTCGGCGTTCTCCTCGACCGTTTTAGCGAACCAACGGTGCGCTTTCGAAACGGGAAGCGTAAAGTAATGCGGTAAAAAGAATTGCGACCATTCGACGAGATTGCGGAAGCGTTGCGTCGAGACGTCGTTTTCGGACGTCGGGCGCAACGTTTGACGGACGAGTTGAGCGAGGCGGCGCGTTTGCATCGGCGGGAACTTTTGAATGAAGCGTCGTTGTAAGTTTAGGAAAGGAGGGGGTTAGCTTAACGTTTGTAGAAGCGCGTCTAGTTTGGCTTCGAGCTTTTGGCGTTCGGTTTCGTCGGTAAATTCGGCGGCGATCGTCGCGCGGAGGCGGGCGAAAAGCGTTTTGATTTCCTCGACGGAAACGGCGTCGGCTTTTACGCGACCGTATCGATCCGGACGAAGACGCTCGAGCGACCAAGTCGCGGCGCGCCAGTTTTTCGCGTCGAGAGCGGCTGTTTTAACTTGTTTTAAGAAAAAAACTTCCGCTTGCTCTTGCGCTTGTTTAAAATCGCGCTGAAAATCGGCGTCGTCGGTTAACGCGTCGAGGATTTCTTCCGGTTCCCGCTTGAAGTAGCGCGCCGCCGTGTCGAGCGACGCGCCGAGCGCGACGACCGCGAGAAATCCGTTTTTATCGGTCGCCGAGAGGGCTTTTTTTTTCGTTTTTCGTTTTGTCGTCGTCATAACTTTTTCGGCGTAAGCGCCGACTTCAAAGC
Source organism: Thermoguttaceae bacterium (assembly GCA_017436025.1). Taxonomy (GTDB): domain Bacteria; phylum Planctomycetota; class Planctomycetia; order Pirellulales; family Thermoguttaceae; genus RUG369. Next base: position 13,449 of record JAFSDX010000040.1, on the reverse strand, counting down.
GGTTAGAGTTATTGTTGGCGGCTTCCTAAGTATTCGAAGGAAACGACGGCGCGTCCCAAGGAGCCGGTTCGGCGCGATCCGTCGACTTTGCCGTGTCGTCCGAATTTCGAAAACGAAACGGCTCGCCAGCAACCTGAACGTTTACAGTGGTTTATGATCGACGGATGACTCGACGTAATACTAAAACGCAACGAACGGTCGCGATAAAGTTCGCCGAGCGTTTCGATGAACGCCGTTCCGATTCCTAAACCTTGATAATCCGGGAGAACGACAAGTCGCGTTACACGGCGCCGTCCGACCGCTCCGAAGATTGGGAGCGTCGCGCAAAAGGCGACCGGCGTCTCGTCCCAAAACGCTAAGTAGCATTGCGCCGAGGGATGCAGCGAGCCGCTTAAATAGTGATGCTTCGCAAAACGGGGCCAGTCTTTTTTATCGCCGCGCAGGATTTCGAGGTTAACGCGGGGGCGCCGAAGACGCCTCCTTGTCAGTTTTCCGGTCGCCATATCGAGAACCCAATCGGGCGCGAGCCAATCGACGACGTCGTAATGACAGGAGAGCGCGACGAAACGCTTTTGAACGAAGTTTTTGCGGATTCCGTCGGCGATCGCGGCGGAAGCGGTTTTCGCGACCGCTCGGTCGACGACGCTTGTAAACTCGTCGAAAACAACGAGTTCCGACGGCGAGTCGAGGAGCGCGCGAGCTAGTTCGCAACGGAATTTTTCGCCGTTGCTGAGCGTCGCGAACGGTTGCGCCCAACTTGGCGGCGAAGCGAAACCGACCGTCGTTAGCATTCGGACGATATCTTGCGTCGGGCGGTCGCCGAAATTATCGATCGTCGCTTTGTCGGTCGCCCAATCGGCGCCGCGGAAAATTTCGGACGCGTAAATCGTTTGCGCGACGGAACTTTTGCCGCTTCCGGAGGGCCCGACGATTAAGCCGATTCGCCAATCGTCGGCGAGACTCGGCGGCGTTTCGAACGTAACGTTTTTTTCCGTTTTCGCTTCGAGCGGCGCGTCGAACATTCCGGCGATCGCGCGAACTCGGAACGAATCGTAAATCGGCGACGCGAGACGAAGCGTTTGCGTTTTAGGGGAAGTTTCCAAGTCGTTTCCTTTCAAAGGAGAAAAAATGAAAAACGGCGCCGCTTAAAGGTTGACGACGCGACACTTGCGACCGGAGCGCGTCAGCTCTTCGAAACACTCGCGCTGTTCGGTTTCGTCTTCGCATTCGACGATAATTTGGAACAAGTTCGGAATCGCGACCGGTTTGGGCTCTTGAAACGACTCGGCGTCGTCGTTTTTAAAATCGATGTTAAACTCTTTCTCGATAAAGCGTTCGAGCGTTTCGTTTGTCGCTTCGAAGTTTTCGAGGAGCCGGGAAAGCGCTTCGTCGTCGCGTTCGGCCATCGCGCCGATCGGATCGTGAACGAGCAGCAACTCCTTAGCTTCTCGGGCGTTAAGGTCGACGATAAGAACCGGAACTTCGACGTCGGGGGAAACGTCGGCGCGAAGATGACCGTCGATTAAGGCGAGGTCGCCGTCTTCCGTTTCGCGAGCGATCAGCGCGTCGGCGTATCCGATCGTTTGCAAAACGTTTTTCATTAAGTCGCGTTGTCGCTTGGGATGGAGACGCCAATTGTCGGCGCAAGGGGTTAATTCGGACGCTTTGACAAAACGTAATTCTTTGACGCGGTTGCGCATTGGAAAACCTTATCGGGGCAAAATGGGGGAAGGCAAGGCGAGAAAAGTCGAGCGGCGCGCTATTCGGCGACGGTTTCTTCGAGTTTGTCGAGGCGTTCGCTAACTTGCCGCAAACGAAGGTCTTGCGACGCGATTTGCTTCTCGGCGTCGTATACTTTTTCAAAGGCGCGCCCGGTCGCGGCGGCGATCGCGTCGATTTTTTGAGCGCCTTGCGCGGTTTGCTCCGCGATGGCCGCGAGTTTCGAGTGAACCGAGAAAAACCAAGGAGTTAGCGTCGAAACGAGGCCGAGCGCCAAACCGGTCGAAGCGTTCCATTCCATCGTCGTTCCTTTCTTTAAAGCGGACGCGAACGCGTCCAAGCGGTTGATTAAACTGGGGTAAGCAAGCGAGGCGTCGAGTTTAACGTCAACGGGTTTTGGAGGCGAAAAAACCGCAATAACCGAAGGCGAGAACGACGGCGAAGGCCAAGGCGGCGTTCCAAAAATCGCGCAGTTTCGACGTCGGCGCGAGCGTTTCGACGACGCTGTTTAGCGGCGCCGATTCGGGTTCGCAAGTTGTTGCGGAATCGTTCGTTAGCGCGTCGGCGATGGGAAGCGGTTCGTTCGCGTTTTCCTCAAACGACGGTTGCGACGGCGCGTCGGCTTGAACGGGAGGATGCGCGAACGTCGGCGAATAGTCGCAAAGCGTCTTAAGAACGCGACCGCAATAGGTTGCGTAAGCGTCGGAACCGTCCGTTCCCCAAACGACGCCGACGATTTCGCCGGAGGCGTTGTAAACGGGGCCGCCGGAGTCGCCTTGGCGCGCCGGGCCGTCGATTTTTAGCGTTTCGTAAGTCGAGTAACGGTCGGTTTTAACGTAACCTTTGACGACGCCGGCAAGTTCTTGCAACGTTTCGTTCGGACCGAAACCGGCGCGCCAAACGGTTTCGCCCTGTCGCGGCCAAGACGCGGAGATCGTTAGGGCGGGAACGTCTTGCGACGCGTCGACGCGAAGGAGCGCGACGTCGCATTCTTCCGACGCTAACGCTAACGACGCGGCGAAGATACGACCGTCGAGCGTTTGCGCGGTAATTTGACCGCGACCGTCGCGAAAGATGTGCGCGGCGGTGAGAACGTAACGCGTTCCGACCGAGTCGACGACGACGGCGCCGCTTCCTTTTTCAACGACGCGACGTCGCGTCGGACCAAGAGAAGCGTCGGCGTTGGAAATCGTTTCTTCGTAAGCGTTATAGACGCGGACGACGGAACGAACGACGCCGTCGGGCGCCGTCGGAACCGGCGGCGTTTGAAGGGGGCGCGCTGGAACGGAGGCGAACGGGCAGGTTCCGCTTGGGCAATCGGGGGAAAATAAGTCGTTAAGCGACGGCGGATTAAGCGTGTTCGCGGCGTCGCCTAAAAAGAAGCGGTCGAACGTTTGAGCGTTGGCCGGCGCGCTTAGAGCGTCGGTTTCGATTCCAGTTTCTCGAAGTTGGGTAAAATAAAGCGGCGCGTTGTAATTTTTCGGCGATAATTCATTGGAAACGTTTCGGTTAACGCGATTGAATTCCGCGTGCGCAACGGCGTCGCCGAGGGAAAGGGGGCGCGGGTGAAGAGAACGGGGAAACGTCGCGGCGACGCCGAGCGCCAACGCTAAGAAAAGACGATTTCGAGCGGTTCGAGTCATTGCAATTTCCTTGAAAGAGTCGGGACGAGAGCGTCGCGGAAAGTTCGTCGTTTAAAGGGTTGCGAAAATCTAGTCGCGGCGTTTTGGAAAAGGCGCGAACGTGAATTGATAACGGTAAAACGGGCTGCGGGCCAAATCCGCCGGTTCGACGAAGCGATCGTTTAACCAAGGAACCGGATCGACGCCGGCGTATCGGTCGGCCAAGGCGCGCGCCTCGGCGCAGTGGAGCGACGCGCGACGTTGAAGTTCGCGGTCGAAACGCCAGATTTCGTCGAGACGTTCTCGTTCGCAAGTCGGCGTTAAAAAATCGGTTGCGATTTCGAAAAACGTTTTCGGTTTGTATTGCGTCGAGACGTCGCCGTCGTTGAAATAATCGTCGCGCCAAAGGAGGCGAACAAAGGGAAGTCGCGCGAGCGCCGCGGAGCAAACGCCGCGCCAGCCGTACCGAGCCGAAAGAGCGCGACGGAGGAAAGCGACGCATTTTTCCGGTCGATATTCGGGCCAACGTCCGTCCGGGTTCGGACGGAAAACGTCGACGCGGCTTGGGTTGCGGCGCAAAAACGCGTCGAGCGGAACGGCGCGACCGCCGCCGGGGCGCGTTTCGAGAACGAACGGTTCGCCGCCCCAACGAGCGAACGTCGCGACGTGTCCGTGCAACCCGCGCCCCAACCAAGGAATCGGGCCTCCCGTTTGAACGAGGAAAAGGTCGGCGTCGCGCAACCAGGCTTGAGCGCGTTCCGGCGGAACGACGTTTCGCGTCAAGGAACGCGACGCGCTGTCGAGCGAAAGGTGGAGTTCGCGAGAGCGAGAGGCGGAATCGGGGGAGGCGTTTTTCGGCGTCATCGTTCGTTAAAGTTTAACGGATAATGGGTTAAGGTTGGATGAAAACCGGAGTCGAGCGGCGTTTGACTCGCGGCGGTTCGACGAGCGCGGCTTCGGTCGCTCTTGGCGACGTTTCGTCGACGAACGTTTCGTCGCGCCAAGGCCAATCGTCGGGGATTACGTCGAAACGCGGGTTGGGGCGGCGTTCTCGCCAAGCGCGCACTTCTTGGTAACGTTCGAATTCTTCAGGGGTTAGGTCGAGAGCGAATTCGTCGCCGAGAAACGCCGGGCCGCGTTCGTCGTCTTGGTCGGCGGGATTTTCGGCGGGCGGCGTTTCGGCTAAGCTGTCGCGAACGGCGCAATAAACGCAAGGAAGACGGGTTTTACCGCCGCAACGCGGGCAACGTTGGAAGTCGCCGTCGGGCGCGTCGATTTCCGGAGCGTCGGCGACGCGAACGCGGCCTCGATAACGGCGAATTTTTAGCGCCAACGTATGACTGACTCCGAATTCTCGCGCGATCGAACGGCAGGAACGCTCGCGATTTTTTAGCGCTTTCGACAACGCTTCGTAGGTTTTTCGATCCAACATCGTTCGCACTTTCTCGCTTGGCGCGGACGCGGGGACGCTTGCGAACGGCTAACGTTCGTCGGCGCGGCGCAACGTCCGGCGCGTCGTCCGGTTAAATTTACGCGGTATTTTTGAGTTAATTTGGGAAAAATATTAAAGTTGGGCTGACTACGCCGAATAGGTTAATCGAAATCGACGCGTTTCGCAAGGGTTTCGATTCCGTTTTGTAAGGATTACCGAACGTTTGCGGTTAAAAATTTTTTCTCGGTTTGCGACGGGGCGGCGTGCGGAAAATAAAACGCTTTCGCTCGGAAAAAAAGCGGAGAAAGACGAGCTTTGCGCGAAGAAAGGCGGGGCGGGATTAGAAAAAATTGCGTCGGCGCCGTCCCTTGTCGTTCGCTCGAAATCGAGTAAAATAAGGAGGATTATTTTTGTCGTCGACGAAAGCCCAAAAAGAAACGCAAGACGGCGGCGCGGCGGTTTAACGACGCGTCGGCGAAACGCGATAGATTTAGGAAAAATAAGCGATTATGGCCGTTATTCTCAACGTCGAACATCTTCGAAAACATTTTGGCCCGGAGCCGGTCTTGGCCGACGTTACCTTTCAAGTGCGCGAAGGGGACAAAATCGGACTCGTCGGGCCGAACGGTTGCGGTAAAACGACGCTGCTCAACATTTTAACGGGGCGCGAAGAGACGGAAAAAGGCTCGATCGAGCGAATTGGCGAAATCTCGATCGGGTACCTGGAACAGCGTCCTAAGACCGACTCGCACGCGACGCTGATCGACGCCGCTCGCGACGCGTTGGCGCCGCTCTTCAATATGCAAAAAGAAGCGGAGGAAATCGCCGTCAAAATGGGCGAAGTCGCCGACGAGCAAGAGCGCGACCGCTTGGCGCGGCGGTACGACAAAATTCACGAAGAGCTAATGCGCAAAGACGCGTACAACATCGAACACCGCGTCGAGCGGATTTTACACGGCGTCGGGTTTCGCGACGAAGACTTCGAAAAAGACGTCGCGACCCTTAGCGGCGGCGAACTTAACCGCTTGGGATTGGCGAAGTTACTCCTCGAAGAGCCGGATATTATGCTCCTCGACGAACCGTCGAACCACCTCGACTTGGCGGCGACCGAATGGCTCGAAGACTTCCTCAAAACGACGCGGGCGGCGGTGATTCTCGTCAGCCACGACCGCTACTTCCTCGACCGCGTAACGAACCGCACGTTCGAGCTTTACGCCGGAACGATCGACGATTACCCGGGGAACTTCACGAAGTATCTCGGGCTGAAGGAAGAGCGCCTCGCGGTTCAGACGAAAACTTACGAGAAATACGTCGAGGAAGTCGAGAAAGCGAAAGACTTTATCCGCCGCCACCATTACGGGATGAAGGCCGCGCAAGCCGAAGACCGTCGCAAAAAGTTGGAACGCCTCGAAGAGAATCCGCCGGAACTTCCGCGCAACGTCTCGGCGCCGCCGATGCAGTTCCCGCCCGCGTCGCGCACCGGCGACATTGTGTTCCGCGTCGAAGGATTGACGAAGGGATACGGCGAACGCACGCTCTTTAAAGACTTTACGTTCGACGTGCAACGCGGCGAACGTTGGGCGATTCTCGGCCCGAACGGTTGCGGCAAGACGACGTTCTTGCGTTGCTTGCTCGGCGAAGAAACGCCGGACGACGGCGCCGTCCGTTTCGGACAGGGCGTCGAAGTCGGCTACTTCGACCAACAGTTGCGCGTCGTCGACGATCAAACGCCGGTCGTCGACGCGATTCGCCCGAAAAAGAAAGTGTTCGAAGACTTGCAACGCCGCAAATTGCTCGGCGCGTTCGGGCTTTCCGGCGATCAGCAACTCCTTAAAGTTTGCAACTTAAGCGGGGGACAACGCTGTCGCGCCGCGTTGGCGAAACTCGCCGCCGACGACCCGAACGTTCTCATCCTCGACGAACCGACGAACCACCTCGACCTCTGGGCCCGCAAGGCGCTCGAAAAAGCGATTCGCGACTTCGAAGGAAGCGTTATCTTCATCAGTCACGACCGTTACTTCGTCGACCAAGTCGCGGATAAACTCCTCGTCGTCCAGCCGAACGCGACGTATAAAATCGTCGACGGGAACTACTCGACGTTCCGGCATATGGTCGCCAAAGGCTTGATGGCCGACCCGTTCCTGCCGAACGCGCTCGACGAACCGTTCGAACCGGAGAAAAAGGTCGGGAAAGCGCCGATCAAGGCGAACTCGAACCTCGCGCGCCGCTCGTCGCTCGAAAAGAAACCGACGAATCGTAAAGCCGCCGCGCAAACGACTTCCGCGCCGTCGACGCCGAGCGTTCCGAAAGCCGGCAAAGGGAAGAATCGCGGCGCCGTCCCGAACCTCGACGCAAACCGAACGAACGGCGTCCCGAGCAATAAGGCGAAAAACTCCGACCCGTCGAAGTACGCCGAAGCGAACTTCAAAGCGTCGCAAGGCGCGCCCGCGACCGACCCTAAAGCGAAGAAGGAAAAGAGAAAGCGCAAGTTCCCATTCCGCAAGGTCGCCGACATCGAGGACGAAATTTTCATCCGCGAAACTCGGCTCGCGTCGCTCAACGAAGACGCGCTGAAGCCGGAAATCCTTCGCGACGGCGCGAAAATTAAGGAGTTGCAAGCGGAAATTACCGCCGAGCAAGAGGCGATCAAGCTCCTTTACGAACATTGGGACGAAGCGACCGAACTTAACTGGTAACGGCGCGACGTTTGCGAAAAATTGCGCTAAACGATTGAATTTCAAGGAGAAACGCAATGACGATCGGCGGTTGGATCAGTATGACGCTCGCGATCGGCGCGACGACCGGACTCTTGTGCTGGTGTTGTTGGAAAATTACGACGACGCCGGACGCAAGTTCAGACGCCGCGGACGACGAGTAACGACGCGTTCGCGCTTGTTGCAAAACGTTAAAAAGTAAGACAAAATAACGGTTTAAATCGACGAGACCGCGTTCCTCCGAACGACGCGGCGTCGACGGGGGCGGATATGTCGCGACGCGACCAAGGACGTGAAAAAGAACATTGGGGCTCGAGCGTAGGCGTCGTGTTGGCGGTCGCCGGCGGCGCGGTCGGGTTGGGGAATTTTTTGCGATTTCCCGGCCAGGTAGCGACTTACGGCGGCGGCGCGTTTATGATTCCTTATTTTGTTTCGATGTTGCTCGTCGCGATACCGCTTGCTTGGTCGGAATGGGCGCTCGGGCGGGCCGGCGGACGTCGCGGGTATCACTCGCAACCGGCGATTTACCGCGCGGCGGGAGGCGGAAAGACGATTTGGGGCGTTTGCGGCGGGGTTTGCTCGCTCGCGCCGCTCGTCATTTGCATGTATTACGTCTTTATCGAGTCTTGGTGCTTGCTTTACGCGCTCCAGTATCTCGGCGGATGTTTGAAACCGCTCGGCTTGGGCTTTTCGCTCTTTCCGTCGCTTGACGCCGGATTGAAGTTAAGCGATTCCGCGAGTTACGAAGCGTTTTTCGCGCTGTTTGTCGGGATGAGCGGCGGCGACGGTTCGTTGTTCCGCGATATTTTCTCGTCGCCGCTCTTGTTGGCGACGGCGGTTTGCGCGCTTGCGAATTTCGCGCTGGTTTATTGCGGAATCGCGAAGGGAATCGAGCGGTTTTGTAAAATCGCGACGCCGCTTTTGCTTCTTTGCGCCGTTTTGGTGATTTTGCGCGTCGCGACGCTCGGCAACCCGACCGGCGTCGAGGGGCAAAGTTTCGTCGACGGGCTCGGCTTTATGTGGAACCCGTCGCGACCCGTTCTCGACGAAAGCGGCGCGGTCGTCAGTCAAACGAGCGTTTGGACGACGCTTTGCAACCCGGAAGTTTGGCTCGCGGCGACGGCGCAAATTTTCTTTTCCGTTTCGATATGTCTTTGCGCGATTACGTCTTACGCGAGTTACGTCAAGAAAGACGACGACATCGCCCTTTCCGGCTTGACGGCGGTCGCGGCGAACGAATTTTGCGAAGTCGCGCTCGGCGGTCTGATGACGATTCCGGCGGCGATTATGTTTTTCGGCTTTGCGGCGGCGGAGAGTTTCGAGAGTTCTTTCGCGATGGGATTCGTCGTCTTGCCGAACGTTTTCGGTTTGACGCCGGGGGGCGAAATTTTCGGGTTCCTCTTCTTTAGCTTGCTTTTCTTGGCCGGGTTGACGAGTTCGATTTCGCTGGTTCAGCCGACGGTCGCGCTGACGCAAGAGGCGTTTCGTTGGTCGCGCGGCGTTAGCGTCGCGGCGACGCTGGCGGTCAACCTCGTCGGAATCGGGATCGTTTGTTGGTTTACGAAGAATTTGGCGGCGCTCGACTCGTTCGATTTTTGGCTCGCGAACTTTACGCCGTTTGTTTTCGCGTTGTTGCAAACCGTTTTAGTCGCTTGGGTTTGGGGCGCGGACAAGATGACGGCGGAGCTGGAGCGCGGAGCGAAAATTCGGGTTCCGCGGGCGCTTGGGTTCGTCGTTAAGTACGCGTCGACGCCGTATTTGGCGATTATTTTCGCGCTTTGGCTTTGGAACAATTTGGGCGCGCGACTCGCCGGGGTCGCGGAGGATACGGCGGCGCAGATTTCGTTGGCGTTTATCGGCTTTTTAACGGCGGCGTTGATCGTCGTTTCGTTGAAAGCGTCGCGACGTTGGCGTCGCGAGGAAGCGGAGAGCGCCGAGCGATCGGAGCAAACGCAAAATATTTCGGCGGCAAAATAAAAAGAACGTTAAACCTTTAAGCGGCGGCGGTTAAGGACGCGTCGAAAACGCGTCGGACGGCGTCGCGAAAGAAGGCGGAGGCTCGAATGGCTCGCGAAAACGGTAAAAACGAACATTGGGAATCGAATTTAGGCGTCGTCTTGGCGGTCGCCGGGAGCGCGGTCGGCTTGGGGAACTTTTTGCGTTTCCCGGGACAGGTCGCGACTTACGGCGGCGGCGCGTTTATGATTCCGTATTTTATTTCGTTGCTGATCGTCGCGATTCCGATCGCTTGGTCGGAATGGGCGCTCGGACGATACGGCGGTCGCAACGGACGGCATTCGCTTCCGGGGATGTATCGCGAAGCGGGGAATCGCAAGACGTTTTGGGCCGCGAGCGGCGGTTTGGTCGCGCTGGTTCCGACCGGCATTTGTATGTTTTACATTTTCGTCGAAGCGTGGTGCCTGCTGTACGCGTTGCAATATCTTGGCGGCTGTTTGCGTCCGTTGGGAATCGAGTTTTCGTTCTTTCCGACGGTCGACGCCGGGTTTAAACTTGGCGATTCCGCGTCTTACGAAGCGGCGTTCGCGAACTTTGTCGGAATGAACGGCGACGGTTCGCTCTTCCAAAATTTCTTCAAATCGCCGGTGGTCTTGGCGACGCTCGTCTGCGCGGCGGCGAACTTCGCGCTGGTTTATTGCGGAATCGCCAAGGGGATCGAGCGGTTTTGCAAACTCGCGACGCCGCTTCTTTTGCTCTGTTCGGCGTTGGTGATTTTGCGCGTTTCGACGTTAGGGAATCCGACCGGCGTCGAGGGGCAAAGCTTTGTCGACGGACTCGGGTTTATGTGGAATCCGTCGCGACCCGTCGTCGACGAGAGCGGCGCGGTCGTCGGGCAAACGAGCGTTTGGACGGCGTTGGCGAACCCGGAAGTTTGGCTGGCGGCGACGTCGCACATCTTCTTTTCGGCGTCGTTATGCGTCGGCGCGATCGCGACTTACGCGAGTTATGTTCGCGCGAATAAGGACATTGCGCTTTCGTCGTTGACGGCGGTCGCGGCAAACGGCTTCTGCGAAGTCGCGCTCGGCGGGCTGATGACGATTCCGGCGGCGGTGATGTTTCTTGGCGTCGCCAACTCCGAAAGTTTTGCCAGCACCTTTACGATGGGTTTTATCGTGTTGCCGAACGTGTTCGGATTGATGCCGGGCGGCGAATTTTTCGGCTTTTTCTTCTTTAGCCTCCTCTTTATCGCCGGGATAACGAGTTCGGTGTCGCAAGCGCAACCGGCGGTCGCTTGGACGAAGGAGACGTTGCGGTTGTCGAACGGGGCGAGCGTCGCGCTGACGGCGGCGGTCGCGTTGACCGGAACGGCGATCGTATGCTGGTTTACGAAGAACGCGGCGGCGCTCGACGCGTTCGATTTTTGGATCGCGACCTTTATGCCGTTCGTCGTCGTCTTTTTGCAAACTACCTTGGCCGCTTGGGTTTGGGGCGCGGACAAAATGACCGCCGAACTCGACCGAGGCGCGAAAGTTCGCGTTCCGCGGAGTTTCGGTTTGGTTATTAAGTATATAACGACGCCGTATTTAGCGTTGGTTTTCGCGTTTTGGTGCTTCAAAAACGGGAGCGGACGGCTCGCCGGCGTCGCGCAAAATTCGGTTGAAGCGTTGGTGGTTTTCTTTCTTGTCGCGACGGGAGCGGCGTTGATTGGATTGACGATTCGCGCTTCCAAACGTTGGCGCGTCGAGGAAGAAAAAGCGGCGCGAACGAACGAAGCGCAAAACGTTTCGGCTTAACGAAGCGTCGCGAACGTTGTTGGGGAAAAAATAACCGAATATAGGCGGTTTTTTGACGGCGTTTGCGTATAATAATAAAAAGCGTCGTTAACGCGTCGACGACGACCGTTCGGATTTAACCGAGAATCAAAGGAAAAACGATGACGAAGGAACGGAACGAATGGAAATTGGCGCCGACGTCCGGCGCGTCGAGGCTCGGACGTTCGGCGGAGCGCGCGGTCGTTCTTAAAGCCGAAGGGCTGGTGAAGATTTACGGCAAGCGTCGCGTTGTCGACGGCGTGAGTTTCGAGGTGCGCGAAGGCGAAGTCGTCGGATTGCTCGGAGCGAACGGCGCCGGGAAAACGACGAGTTTCCGAATGTCGTGCGGACTCATTCCGGCGAACGAGGGGAAAATAACGCTCAACGGACTCGACGTAACGTCGTGGCCGATGTATCGCCGAGCGCGAGAAGGGCGGCTCGGCTATTTGCCGCAAGATCGCAGCGTTTTCGGGGCGTTGACGACCGAGCAAAACTTGATCGCGGCGATGGAGTTTCTCGGGTATTCGCGCGCCGAACAGAAGATCGCGCTCGAAGAATCGCTCGAAAAGTTCAATTTGAAGCATATTCGGCTGACGAAAGTCGGAATGGGCGGTTCCGGCGGGCTTTCCGGCGGCGAACGTCGACGGCTCGAAATCGCGCGGGCGCTTCTCGCGAAGCCGCGAATTTTGCTCCTCGACGAACCGTTCGCGAACGTCGACCCGATCACCGTCGAAGGGATTCAGGCGGTGATTCGGCAGTTGGCCGACGAAGGAATCGCCGTGCTTATCACCGACCACCAAGTCGACGAAACGCTCGCGATTACCGATCGGAGTTATATCGTCAATAGCGGCAAGGTTTTATGTTTCGGAACGCCGATCGAGGTGCTTTCGAATCCCGCCGCCGTCAAGAGGTATTTTGGCGCGAAGGCGGAGTTTAGCCGCAAACGGATTTTGGACAAATTGGGGCTGAGCGAAAAAGATTTGCCGCCGACGCCGACGGTCGCGACGGAACGAGAAAACGTCGACGTTCCGCCGCCGCAAGATTTGAGCGCGCCGAACGAATCGACGAAAGAAACGAGGCGCGTTTCCTTAACGTTGAGTCGGCGCGACGTCGGGCCGCCGCGTCGAACGCCGTCGCCGCGCGAAAGTCAAACGCCGAATCGGTTCGCTGAAAAAATTGGAAACCTTTTTAAGAAAAAGGGATAACGTCGCTGGACTCGTCGCTTAAAGCCGCTTGAAAAGGCGGCTTTTTTTACGTCGCGACGACGCGGAAAAAACGAACGTTGGCCAAGCGAAATGCGACGCTTCGAAGCGAAGGCAAGCGCGTTTCAAACGGAGCGAAGGGAAAGCAAGCGCGTTTCAAACGGTGCGAAGGGAAGGCAAGCGCGTTTCAAACGGAGCGAAGGGAAGGTAAGGGCGTTTTAAACGGAGCGAAGGCGCCGACGTCCGGAAAACGGCGATAAAAAAAGCGGCTCGCCTTGCGACGAACCGCCTTTGCGTCAACTTAAACCGTTTGAATTAAACGGTTTGCGGAAACAAACTCAGTTGAGTTCGGCCCAGTTGATCTTTTCGTAGCCGTTTTCGTATTCCGGACGGACGAGTTTCGCGACGCCCGGGGTCTTGAGTTCGGCGAGGTTGGTAACTTCGAGTTTCTTCGCGTCCCATTTGATCGTTTCGCCGCGTTTGCCGGCTTCCGGAGCGGTCCAAACGGCGAGGTTGCCGAGGAGGATCGTTTCGGTGAGCGGGCCGGCGAAGTTCGGGAAGTTGCTCCAGCAGAGTTCCGGTTTGTTTTCTTGAATAGCGGTGAACCATTCGAGTTTGTTGCGGGTGTCCATGTTGCCGGAGTGTTCGTCGGTCGGAGCTTTGCGCCATTCGACGCCCTTGATTTCTTCGAGGGCTTTGCCGCCTTCGGCGCGGAGTTCGTAACGTTGAGCGTAGTCGTCCGGGCTGTAAGCGCAACCTTTGGTGCCGATGATGATCGAGCCGGAGTCGGTCGGTTTCGTGATGCCGTATTTTTCGAAGATCGCGGCGTCCGGGCGGGTCTTGGCGTCGAACCAGGAAACTTCGACGGCGTCGCGCCAATCGTTGGCCGGGAATTGGAACCAAATCTTGCTCAACGCCGGGAAGGAGTTGAAGTCGTGGCCGGAGGATTCCGCGACGACTTCGGTCGGGAATTTCAGGTCGCAAGCGCCG
>JAFSDX010000039.1 GCA_017436025.1 Thermoguttaceae bacterium | reverse complement strand
GCAAGCGAGGCGTTGGAGCTTCGTCAGTTCGGCGGGCGAGAGCGATTCCGGGCAAATATGGTTCAGGACGATCGCGGCAAACGCCGGTTGGCAGTCAAACAGTTGTTCGAGCGACTCTTGCGGCCAACGGGCGAACGCTTCGTCGGTCGGCGCGAAGATCGTAATTCGGCGCGCGCCGCCGATCAGCTCTTCGAGGCCGGACTCGTGAATCGCTCGCGAGAAAACGGCGCATTCCGGACACTGCATGACGCAGGAGAGCGTCGACGCGTTGTAATTGTACATGCGCGGCTTGACCGGCGTTTTGGCGGCGTCGGCGTCGGCTTTCGCGGTTTCGATCGCGTCTTTGGCGGCGTCGGCGACGGCTTTCGCTTGCTCTTGACCTTCTTTCGCGACGGCGTCGAGTTGTTCTTTCGCGACTTCCGCGGCGGCTTCGGTCTTTTCTTTAGCGTCTTTCGCGGCTTGCTCGACGTTTTCCTTCGCGGCTTCGACGGCGGCCTTGGCTTGTTCTTTCGCGACGTCGGCGGCTTCGGCGGCGTCGCCCGCGACCGCTTGAATCGTTTCTTCGAGCCCGTCGCGAGCGGCTTGAGCGGCTTCGGCGGCGCGTTCTTTAGCGGTTTCGATCGCTTCGTCGACCTTTTCTTTAGCGGTTTCGGCGGCCTCTTGAACCTTTTCTTTCGCCGTTTGCGCCGCCGCTTCGACGTTTTCTTTCGCGTCCTTAACGGCTTCCTCGACCTTTTGTTCCGGCGTCGGTTCCGCCGGTTGCGGGGTTTCCGGAGCCGGGGCCGGAGTCGGTTCTTCCGGTTTCGGGGCTTCCGGGGCGGGTTCGGTCGGTTTCGGGGCTTCCGGAGCGGGTTCCGCCGGCTTCGGTTCTTCCGGAGTCGGGGCGGGTTCGGCGGGCTTCGGGGCTTCCGGAGCGGGTTCGGCGGGTTTCGGAGCTTCCGGGGCGGGTTCGGCGGGTTTCGGAGCTTCCGGGGCGGGTTCCGCGGGTTTCGGAGCTTCCGGGGCGGGCTCCGCGGGTTTCGGGGCTTCCGGGGCGGGCTCCGCCGGTTTCGGGGCTTCCGGAGCCGGAGCCGGTTCGGCCGGTTCCTCTTGAATCGTCGTGATCGTGTAAGCGCGAATCGGGTAATCTTGCGCGAACGCGGCGCCGGTCGCGAGGAACGTCGCGCCGACGAGCGCCAACGAACGACGGGTAAGAAGGAGAAAACGTTTCTTTTGCATTGAGGTTTTCCTTAGGTTCGAGGTGAAAGGGAACGCGCGCCGTCGACGAAAGCGCCGTCGGAATAAAGCGGTGCGAACGTCGAGACGCGACCCGTCGGAGAAAAGCGACGCCGCGAACGGCGCCGGTCGCCGACGTAAAGGAAGATAGTTTGCGCAATTTGGAATAAGGCGGCGACGACAAATTTTTCCGAGTTTGCGAACCGCGCCGACGAAAAGTGAAAAAAAGAGACGGAGAAAAGGAAAAAATCGAATCGCGCCCAATTGACAAGCGACGGCGAAAGGAAGAAAATAACAACGGGAAGTTGCCGCGTTCGAGGCGGTCGGCTTCCGCTCCGTTCCCGGCGACCGGGTTTCGCGTCGCGGCGTCGAGGAAGGAAAAACGACAACGTAATTAATATCGACGACGAGTCGGAAAGGAACCGCGAAATGACGACGACTTCGACGCCTCTAACCGGGGCCGAATTTTGGAAAGACGAAACGAAAGGGCTCGCCGAGCCGAACGCGTCCGAGTCGTTGGCGCTGACGGCGGAACGGAGCGCCGACGCGAGCTTGGCGCATTGCTGGAGTATCGAACGCTGGCCCGAATGGCGCGAAGCCGCGAAGCAAATCAAGAATTACGCGCTGACTCATCTCGACGAACTCTTGGCGACGTTCGTCGAAAAGCTCGAAGCGAAGGGCGTCAAGGTTTATTGGGCGAAGGACGCGGAAGAGGCGAACCGAATCGTTCTGCAGATCGCGAAAGAAAATAATGTGAAGACGGTCGTCAAGGCGAAGTCGATGGTTTCGGAGGAAATCGCGCTGAACAAAGCGTTTGAATCGGCTGGAATCCGCGCGCTCGAAACCGACTTAGGCGAATACATCGTGCAACTGTTGGGGCAGCGACCGACGCACATCGTTACCCCGGCGACGCACTTGAGCGCGGAGGAAATCGGGCGCAAGTTCGCGGAAAAACTCGGCGTTCCGTTCACCGCCGAACACGAGAAGCTGACGATGATCGCTCGCGAAAAGCTCCGCGAAGAGTTCGTCAACGCCGATATGGGAACGTCCGGCGCGAACTTCGCGATCGCGGATACCGGCTCCCTCTGCTTGGTCGAAAACGAGGGGAACATCGGGCTTTCGACGACGGCGCCGAAACTGCACGTCGCGCTGGTCGGGATCGAAAAAATTATCCCGAGCGCGAAATATTTGCCGCTTTTCCTGAATATGTTGCCGCGAATGGGAACCGGCCAAAAGCTGACGTCTTACGGGCATATCTTCAACGGCCCGACCGAAGGGCGCGATATGCGGGTCGTGTTGGTCGACAACGGTCGAACGCGGGCGCTGGCGTCGCAAAACTCGCGGGCGGTTCTGCGTTGCATCCGTTGCGGCGTCTGCATGACGCGCTGCCCGGTGTACCGTCAGGTCGGCGGCTGGGCGTACGGCTGGGTCTATCCGGGCCCGCTCGGCGCCGCGCTGACGCCGAAACTCTTGTCGATTCAAGAAGCCGGGAAACTCCCGTTCGCGTCGACCCTTTGCGGCGCGTGTTCGCAAATTTGCCCGGTGAAAATCGACTTGGCGCATCAGCTCGTCCGGTTGCGAGCCGAAGCGATCGAAGCGCGCCCGAAATCGACCGCCGCGTCGCCGCTCGACGCGCTGACTTGGAAGGCGTACTCGTTCTTTATGCGGTCGCCGGGCCGATATAAGACGATGATGTTTTGGATTCGTTTCGGCGCGCGACTGACGCCGTTCCTGCCGGTTCGACCTTGGCTTCTCGGGCGTTGGACGCGAGGCCGCGAAGTTCCGAAATCGCCCGGGACGTTCCGCGATTGGTGGAAGAAGAACCGCGGCGCGTCGAAGCGTTGACGGACGAACCGCTCCGAAAACGGGGCGACGAGAAAACGACGGCGCGTTCGACGAACGACGTTAAAATGGGCGCTTCGGCGAAACGAGGAAGACGGCGCGTTCGACGAACGACGTTAAAATGGGCGCTTTGGCGAAACGAGGAAGACGGCGCGTTTGGCGAACGACGTAAAATGGGCGCTTCAGCGAAACGAGGAAGACGGCGCGTTTGGCGAACGACGTAAAATGGGCGCTTCAGCGAAACGAGGAAGACGGCGCGTTTGGCGAACGACGTTAAAATGGACGCTTCGGCGAAACGAGGAAGACGGCGCGTTCGGCGGCGTCGGGGTGAAATAGCGCGATTGGCGAGGATAAAATGGATCATCGAAGCATACTCTTAATTAGCGGCGTCTTGGCGCTTCTGTTGGCGGCGACCGCGGCGACGGAATATTTGCGGCGGCGACCGAGCGGGCTCGACGCGTCGACGTTGGCGACGTGCCGTTCGCGCTTGAACGCTTGGTGGCTCCTGTTCGGCTCGCTGATTTGCGCGCTTTTATTGGGGACGATCGCGACGGTTTTCCTTTTCGGCGCGATTTCCTTTTGGGCGATGCGCGAATATTTGACGCTGACGCCGACGCGACCGGCCGACCATCGAACGCTCGTCGGCGTTTTTTTCGTGTTGACGCCGTTGCAATTTCTTCTGGTCGGCTTGAATCCGGAATGGTTTGAAAGCGTGTTCGGCGTCGGAACGTATCCGGTGTATTCGGCGCTGATTCCGACGTTGGCGTTTTTGATTCTTCCGGCGGGCGTCGCGGCGTCCGGCGACCCGAAATTTTTCCTCGAACGAATTGCGAAGTTGCAAGTCGGTTTGCTAATTTGCGTATATTGCCTAAGTTACGCGCCGGCGTTGTTGACGACGAATCTTCCGAACGCGAAACCGACGCCGAGCGTCGCGGCGGTCGAAGCGGTCGACTTAGAGGAGAAGGTCGTCGGCACGATCGAGCGTTCGATCGTCGCGATTCAGACTTCGGCGAGGGAAAACGCGGAGAATCCGGAGGCGGCGGTCGAAACGTTGGAGGCGCCCGACGCGATTTCGACGCCGCGTCGAACGTTGGTTTCGTCGAACCTTTCGCTCCTTTTTGCGTTCGTCTTTTTGACGCAATTAAGCGACGTGGCGCAATATCTGTGGTCGCTGACGTTTCCGAAACACAAGATAGCCCCGGCGATCAATTCGAACAAGACGACCGAGGGCGTGATGCTCGGCGCGCTGACGACGGCGTTGGCGGCGGTCGGTTTGTGGTATTTTACGCCGTTCCCGTACTGGTGGCAGGCGGCGCTGGCCGGGCTGATTATCGCCGGAATGGGTTTCGCCGGAACGATGACGACGAGCGCGATCAAGCGCGACCGCGGCGTCGGCGATTACGGCGCCCTCGTCGAAGGGCACAACGGCGTTCTCGACCGAATCGACTCCCTCTGCTTCGCCGCGCCGGTCTTCTTCCATTATGTCTGGATCTGCCTGATGTAGAGGGGGCGAATATGACAGCGCGTTCGCGCCGCTAAATTTTAAATTTTGTTGAAATAACGCGCCGTTTGATGGGAATGCGGCGCGTTTTTATTGATAATATGTCAAGAAACGAACAAAGGCTTCCGATTTCTCGAAAGCCTTTGTTTTCAGTACCTCCAGAGGGATTCGAACCCACGACCCACGGATTAAGAGTCCGTTGCTCTACCAGCTGAGCTATAGAGGCGTTTTATCGATTGCGGAAACTTCAAGCGCCGTTAAGCAAGGGCTTTGCGGCTCGCTGTCGTTTCCTTCAAGCGACACGTATATTCTAACCGAAATCGCGATTTGCGCAAGGGGCTTTTTCAAATTTTTCTCGTTTTTTTTCCTCGCCGGTCGAAACGCGTCGACGGCGCGGGAAAACGACGGCGCTTCCGTCGCCGCTTCAACGCGAACGCGACGGCGGAAATGCGGTAGACGGCTCTATCGGCGCTCGATTTGGCGGAAAACGGGCGCCGATAGCGTTGGCGGACGGCGGCGGTTCGGTTTAGGGCGCGAACCGCCGTTTCAGGTCGTCCAGGAGCGATTACCAATATTTCTTGTAATCGCGTTTTGACGGGACGCTCGGGCGCCGTTCGGGCCGAAGTAACGCAAACCGACCAACGGTTCCGAACCGGCGTCGCGATCTCGCCGCCGCTCGGTCGCCGCGCGTTTTTCCGGTTTGAGCGGACGATTCGCGCGGTTTTAGGGCGCGAACCGTCGTTTTAGATCGTCAAGGAACGCGGTTTTAGGGCGCGAACCGCCGTTTCAGGTCGTCCAGGAGCGATTACCAATATTTCTTGTAGTCGCCGATCATCGGGACGCTCGGGTGCGCGTTCGGGCCGAAGTAACGCAAACCGACCAACGGTTCCGAACCGGTGTTGACGATCTCGACGCCGTTCGTCGCCGCCGTCGCGGTGATGAAGATTTCGTCGTCCGGCTCTTCGCCGAAGCGAATCATATTCGGCGATTCGATCGCCAGCTTGCCCATCGTCCCGCGCCCTTGCGTCGTGATCCAGCCGCTCGCCGCGCCGTCTTTCAGGACGCAACGGCAACCCGGCATAACCGTCAACTCTTTCGCGGTGAAGAGCTGCTTGCCGTCGATCAAGCCGTACACGATCCACTTGTCGACGTAACCGCCGTTCGGGTCCGATTTTTCCGCGTCGACGATCGGTTCAAGGTAGTTGTGTTCCTTGAAATACGGGTCGATGTTCTTTTCCCAGTCGAGCTGCTCGACGATGAAGTCGAGGTCGAATTTCTTGTCGTCCGGAACGTTTTTCACGAGCAAGTCCCAAGGAATCGCGTCTTTGTCCGTCAGCGATTGGAACATACCGAAAACGTCGGAACCCCATTGCGGTTCGTAAGTGCAGACCGAACCCGGCGCGTGAAGGACGCCCGCCGGAATAATCCAGCCGGTTCCCGGTTTCAGACGGTACGCCTTCGCCAAGTCGAGAATGCCGTTGTCGCCCTTGTTCCAGTCTTCGAGGCACTTGCGGACTTGCGCTTTCGTCGTGCCCGGTTCGAGACCCATAAACGTATAGTCGAAGCGGTTTTCCGCGGCGTTCAGTTGCGGCGGATAGTAGTAGGCTTCCGGTTTGCCGTCTTGCCCGGTCAGCTTCGCGTCCTTGTCCATTTGGTGCATATGGTGCGGGAGCGGGCCGAGGTTGTCGAAGAATTTCGAGAAGACCGGCCAACGACGGTGCGCTTCCCAAATCGCGTCGCCGACGACCGCGCCTTTCCCTTCCGAGACCGCGTCGCGGAGGAGGAAACGTTTGCCCGCGACGCGGACGTAGCTGAGCCCTTCGTCTTCGGCGCGACCGGCGTTTTCCGCTTCCGTCGTGCTGGCGAACCAGCGTTCGTCGATCCCGCCGCGGTCGAGGCCGAGCGCGTACCAGTCGGTCGGCGCCAATTTGATGCGGCGACCCGGCTTGCAGAAGACGCGCGGAACCCAGTTCGGCGTCAAACGGAGAAGGCCGTCGCCTTCTTCCATCGCTTGAGCGAGAAGAGCCGGAATCTCGCCGGACGAAGCGACTTGCGAACGACTGAACGTAATCATCGGAAACCTCCTTCAACAAAGGCAAGGTAAAAAAAGCGGAAAAAACGGCGACGCTCCGCCCGACGGAAAAACGAGTCGAGCGTCGGAAACGACGCGCTTTTCGACGCCGAAACAACGCTCGACGCCGCGCTAATCATTAATAAAGGGGGAA
The DNA here is from genome assembly GCA_017436025.1 of Thermoguttaceae bacterium. Taxonomy (GTDB): domain Bacteria; phylum Planctomycetota; class Planctomycetia; order Pirellulales; family Thermoguttaceae; genus RUG369. Next base: position 4,984 of record JAFSDX010000039.1, on the reverse strand, counting down.
AATTCGCCGATTCGTATTAATATAAATGACAAAATCGGGCGAAACGAGGCCGCGTCGAGCCGAACTTCGCCGACTTCCGAACTCGCCGTCGGAGGGGAGCGAAGCGCGAACGGTCGAGCGGGCCGCCGTCGTTAAGCGTTATTATGAACGATTCGGGCGCCGACGTCAAACTTTTTCTCCAAATTTTGCGATTTTTGCGAAAATTTTTCCCGATTTTGCCCCCGACGGCGCGTTTCGGCGGAAAATGGGAAGATTGGGCGAAACAGGCGGTTTTGGCGGTCGCCCGACGGCGTGAAAAGGCGGGGAATGGAGAATCGGCGTCGAATAGGTTGGTTTTGCCGCTTCGTCGACCGGAACGAAAAAACGCCGCTCGACGGGAGCGCGTCGGGCGGCGAAAGGGCGCGAAACGGGGCGGACGGCGAAACGTCGCGACGTTATTTGCCGGTTTTAGCGATTTTGTCGGCGGCGGTCGGCGTTTCCGGAGAATCGGGGGAAGTCGGCGACGGCGGGAAAAAACCGTCGAGAGCGCGGCGCGGCGGGGTCGACTTCAAATAGGCGAAGAGCGCGAGCCCAACGGCAAGGAGCCCGAGACTGACGCATTGCGAAACGGTTAAGCCGGTTCCGAGGAACGATTCTTCGTCGACGCGGATTAGCTCGAGACAAAAACGGTTAATCGGGTAAAGAATCAAAAGAAACGCGAAAACGAGACCGTCGCGCTTGACGACTCGCGCGATTCCGAGGAGAACGAGGCAAAGGAGGAACGCCGTCGTCGAGCTGTAAAGTTGCGTCGGGTGAACCGGGCGCGCCGTCGACGGAGCCGGATGGAAGACGATTTCGCGGAGCTTGCCGGACGACGCGGTTTTGTTGATATTGCCGGTTGGAGCGGTCGCGACGGCTTTTTCGGGCGTTTCGCTCTTTGCGTCGGGGGCGTTTTCGGCGTTTTCGGCGGCGGTCGGCGGGTCTTGGAGGACGGCCCAAACGTCAAAATCGGGAGAACCGGCCCAAATATGCAGGAAGAAGTAAAAAACTTGCGCGTTGTTTTCCGGACGATAACGGCGAATCTCGGCGCGGCGCGTTCGAGCGTCGGCGGCGAGGAGACCGCGCGGAACGAGCCCGAGTTCGCAAATTCGGGCGCCCGGAACGATTCCGGCCTCTTCGGCGGCGCTTCCGGCGTCGACTGCGGCGACGTAAACCGGCGCGAATGTTTCGGTCGCGAGATTCTTGTGCGCGCCTTTGAGCGGGAGAACGTCTTGCTTTTTGGCGGTTTGGGGGGATTGGGCGGTTTGCGGGGTTTTGTCGGGGAAGGCGAGCGTCAAGCCGTAAAGGGACGTCGCGCCTTCCTCCATTTGGAGTTGGTGCGCCGGACTTCCCGCCGGGAAAACGACGCCCCAAGGCGCGTCGCAAGGGCCGCCGAAACAGCAGCCGTTCATCAAGCAGCCGATTCGCCCGATCGAGACGCCGAGAAGCAACGCCGGAGCGAAGAGGTCGAGCGTCGCGAGAATCGGGAGCTTTTTGAACGCCAAATAGCCGATTACCGCCGCGATACCGCCGAGAATCGAGCCGTAAACGACGAGGCCGCCGTTCGTAACGTCGACAATATTAATAAGGGTCGCGCCCAACGTCGCGGCGCGAACGTCCGACCAATACTCGACGACGTAAAATAGGCGAGCGCCGCAAATTCCGCAAAACGCGGCGACAAAAACGATTCCAAGGATTGCGTCGACCGGGTAATTCCAACGCCGTTTCGCCCGCCAAATCGTTAAAAGCGTCGAAAGCGCGATCGCCAACATTAAAAAGACGCCGTATCCGCGGATCGGGAAGCCGCCCGACTCGGCGATTCGCGGGCCGACGACGCGAACGACGAAGACGCCGAGCGCCGTTATCGTCGCGTAAAAAAGGGCGTCGTCCGAACGCTTGCGGAGTAGAGAGCGGAAGACGGAAACCGCGCCGAGGATTAAAATCGCCCAAAAAAGAAGACCGGCGCCGAAAAGCGGGAGGCCGAAAATTTCGGTCGGCAAATAGAAAAGCGTTTGTTTCATTGTTTTTTGGTTTTATCGTTGTTTATCGTTGTTTATCGTTGTTTGTCGTTGTTTGTCGTTGTTTGTCGTTGTTTGTCGTTGTTTTTCGTTGTTTTTCGCGACGCGCCGGTTTCGACGGGGAAAAGGCGGAACGCGAGCGAAGGGGAGCGGTCGCGCCGCGACGGCGGAGCGTCGCGAACGGAACGGGCCGCGTCGGAGTTTCGGTAAAATAAAAAAAACGCGCAAAATTGGCGGGACGGGCGCTTTTAACGGCGCGTCGGCGCTTGAAATTTTCAATTTTGCCTTTATACTGAATTTTTGCGAAGAAATTAGGGCGGCGCGAACGGCGACGGTCGCGTCGATTTTAACGGTCGCGCCGAAAAAACGCGGTCGCGCGGACGGCGGCGGGCGAAAACCGGGCTCCTAACGGTCGCGACGCGGGCGAAATCGTCGAAAGTAACGGTCGCGCGGGCAAAAAATTCTTCGCTTTAGATAATTTTACCTTAAAAAAAGTAGACTTCAAGCGTTTTTTCGGTTATTATATTAAAGACGGCGTTTTGTTTCGACGCGTCGACCGCTCCTTGCCGAGCGTCGACGCGATAGCGGAAAAGCGGCGAGAGAGAAAAATCGACGCGTTCGAAGCGGCGCGGCGACGACCGGCTCGAAAGCAAGAGAATAAAAAACGAAAGCGGACGCTTTCGGAGGAGACAACGACGAGATGGCGCGCATTTTGGCAATCGATTGGGACGGCGTCGAGGCGCGGTTTGCGCTCGGTTCCGTTCGGAAAGATCGGCTGATCGTTTGGAAAGCGGGTTCCGCTCCGATCGTCGACGCGGCCGCCGCGGTCGTCGAAGCGGCGGAGGAAGCGAACGAAGACGACGAGGAAAACGGTTTCGCCGCGGTTTCGCCCGACGAGAACGGGGACGTCGACGAGAATGAAGAAGGAGACGAGAGCGACGCGCCGTTTGAAATCGTCGAGACTTCCGGAACAAAAAAAGCGCCGGTTTTCGACGAGGACGACGAAGAAGAGGAGGACGAAGACCCGCGCGTCGTTTCGACGACGCGAAGGAAAAAGGGCGAATCGTTCAAAACGTCCCCGTTGGCGACGACGTTGAAGAATCTGTTGCGCGAAAATCGCGTCGGTTCGGCGACCGTCGTTTATTCGGCGGAACGCGGCGATCTCGACGTTTTGTATACGACCGTTCCTTGGGCGAGCGACGCGGAGACGCCGGAACTCGTCCTGAACCAAGCGTTGCGCGAATGGACGAACTTCGACGCGAAAACGCAACCGCTCGACTATTTGCCGCTTGGAACGCCGTCGCGAGTCGGAACGCGCTCGGTCGTCGCCGTTTCGATCGCTCGCGACAAACAGCGTCGCGTCCGCGAAACGTTGATCGGCGCGACGAAGGCCCCGTCGAAAATCGAGTTGCGGGAACCGTCGTTGGCCGAGTTTTTGCGCGCCGACTTCTGCAAGTTGTCGTTCGACGAGCCGACGCTCCTGATTCAAGCGCTTTGCGACGAAGTCAACTTGACTCTGTGCGACGCGTTGAAAAACGTTCTTTATTTCCGTTCCTTTAAGGTCGCGACCGACTTGACGGCGCCCGCGTTGGCGCGGCGTATTCGCGAGGAAATCGCGCGGACGTTGGCGGTCGGGATCGCCGACTTGCCGGAGGACGTCGTCGTTCGCAAGGCGTTGTTCTTCTCCGACGCGTCGTCGTTGAGCGCCTCCGCGTTGAACGCCGATTTCGACGACGCCGACGAACACGCGTCGATCACCGAGATCGGCGAAGACGAAGAGGACGCGGCGAGCGTCGTCGTCGGGTCGTTGCAACTCGGCGAACATTTGGCGCGCGAGTTGGAAGGCGAGGAGATCGAGCTGGAGTTCGCGAACCCGTTCCGCGTTCCCGGCGTTCAAATGAAGACCGCGCCGCCGGAAAATCCGGGCCGATACGCGTCGCTTTTGGGGATGTTGTTGGCCGAACGACCGGAAAACCGTCCGGCGATCGACTTGTTGCATCCGCGCGAAAAACCGAAACCGCCGAACTATTTGGCGATCGTCGTCGCGTTCCTTATTCTCGTCGGCGCCGGGTTCGGAGCCGCTTGGAAATGGAACAAAACGGAACTCGAGCGCGAACAAGCCGTTTTGGCCGAGTTGAAGGAAAAAGCGTTGGCCGCCGAACGCGAGGCGTTAAGCAAACGACCGTTGGCGAACGTCTTGTCGACCGCGAACGCTTGGCGCGACCGGCAGGGCGTCGTCGTTCTCGACGAACTGCGGGATATTGCGTTGCGCATTCCGACCGCGCCCGACCTCGTCGTTACTCGGCTCGGATATTTGGCGAATCAAAACGGACGTCCGACTTTTATTATTCAAGCGAAAATTAAATCGACGACTGTTTATCAAACGTTTCGACAAAGTTTGATCGCCGATCGTTCGCACTCGGTGATCGGACGCGGCCCGACGCCGAACCCGAACGGCGGCGGATACCCGTATATGTTCGACGCGCGAATCGTTTGTCAACGTCGGCCGGCGCAAACGTTCCTCGCGAAGTTGCCGCAGGAGTTGCGTCAGATTTCGAACAATAAGCCGGAGTATTTCGCCGAACGCGAGTTGGAAATTCAACGCGAACGCGAGGAAGCCGCCGCGAAGGCCGCCGCCGAACGCGCCGAAGCGATGCGTCGTCAACAGGAAGAAGCGCAAAAACGCGCCGAAGAAGCGCGTCGAGCGCAAGAGGCCGCCGCGCAAGCTCAACAACCGGAAACCCCGTCGGAACCGGCCCCTGCTCCGGAAACCCCGTCGGAAGCGGCTCCGGCTCCGGAACAACCGTCGGAAGCGGCTCCGGCTCCGGAACAACCGTCGGAAGCGGCTCCTGCTCCGGAACAACCGTCGGAAGCGGCTCCGGCTCCGGAAACTCCGTCGGAAGCGGCTCCGGCTCCGGAACAACCGTCGGAAGCGGCCCCGGCTCCGG
>JAFSDX010000038.1 GCA_017436025.1 Thermoguttaceae bacterium | reverse complement strand
GCCGCCGCCGTCGCCGCGCTCGATTACGCCGTTTTTAACGACGCGTCGCTCCGACAAGCGGCGCTTTCGAACGTCTCGTTCGCCGCCGACGACGCGCAACCCGCCCCCGACGCCGCGCTTCGAACGCTCCTCGACGTTCCCGCAGGCCAAGACGCGGCGTTTTATCGCGAACGCTTGTCGCAAATTCAAACCGAATGCCAACGACTCGGAATCGATTTCGAAAAGGCGGCTCGCCGGATGCGCCCCTCCGACGCGCCTTATCGCGACGCCGATAAAAAAATCGCCGAAGTCGCCCAATCCGCGCTCCGCGCCGTCGCCGACGCTTCCGAATTTCCGCGCTCCGAACGGGACGCCGCGTTCCTTCGCCTCCTTGAACTCCAAAAAGCGCAATACGTCTCCCCAAGCGGCGAATCCGCGACGCTTTACCGCCCCGGAACGCCCGATTTCTTTTCCGATTTGCTCGCGGCGGAGGAAGCGAAAACGCCGGTCGACGTCGGTCGCGTTCTCGAACTGCGACGCCGTCTCGCCAACTGGCCGCCTCGACAATTTTCCAAGGAGAGCGAGCGGCAGTTTGTCGCGACAGCAAGCGACTATCCGAGCGGCGTTCAAGCGTCTTACGCTCGCAAACTTCTCGAAACGCCGGAGAACGAAAGCGGCGATTTTTACCTCTTGCGTTACAACGAGTTGCGTTGCGCCGCCCGCGCGTCCTTTTTGGGTTCCCTCGCCTCCGAAGAGGAGATTCGCGAGCGCAAGGCCGACGTTATCGAGAACGAACTTCGCGAAAATCTTCGCGCCGAAGCGGCCAAAATCGCCGACCGGCTCGCGTTCGTCGACGACTTGAAACCGGCGACGCGGCTCGAATTTTTCGCCGCTTACGTCGACCGGCTCGTCGAAGCGGGCGACGTCGAGAAGCTCCGCGACCTTTACGAACGCGAATCGGTTCGCGACGCGGAAAATCCGTTCGACGCGGTTCGAGCGCCGCTCGTCGACCTCGCGATTTTGCGGGCCCGGCTCGCTCGACTCGCGGCGGAACCGGACGAGCAAGAGGCGTTCGAACTCGCTTACGACGTCGCCGAACGCGCCGACGACGGCGAAATCGCTTGGGAACTCGGCGGTCGTTGGGCGCTCGAAGCGCGAAAATTCTTCGAGCGGTTCGAAGAGGCGGGACTTCTCGACGTCGCCCGACGGCTCCAAGACGACGTCGTCGCCGCGTTCGCCGATTCGCAAGACCCGACGGAGCAAGAAGTTCGCGAAGAGTTGCGACGTCCCGCCGTCAAGTTCGATTTCTCGCTCCTCGACGTTCCGGAAGGGAAAAGCGGCGAATTTTACCGCGAACGTTTGAACGCGATTCAAAGCGCCTGCGGATACGACTTGCGTTTCGACGCGGTTTGCCAAAATCGCGTCGAATATTCCCCCAAAACCGGGGGGCGAGTATCGCGTCCGGCGTCCCCGACGTCGCTCGAAGGTCGGCTTTACGTCGTTTGCCGCGACCTTTACGAACGGCTGATCGAAGCGCCGGACCTTGCGCCGGAAGTTCGCGACCATTACTTCCGCGAATACGTCGAAAACGCTCGTTACCAACGAGAAGATCCGAAGGAACGCCGCGACTTTTTCGCCGAACTCGCCGCCGTCGAAGAGCGTCGGGAACCGCTTCGTTTGGCCCGCGCTCTCCAACTGCGAATCGAGATTGCCAACGCGGAATACGAACTCGCCCGCAAAACGCCCGACGCCGAGAAAAAAACGTTCGACGATTTCCCGAGTCTCGCCGCGCTGGCCGACGACCTCGCCGAAAAAGCCGAACTCTCTCGACTTATCGCCGAAGTCGGAACGCCGCAAAACGACGAAGAACGCCTCGTCGGACTTTGGACGCTTAGCGCCCAACTCGCCGCCGCGCTTCCCGAACTCCTCGCCAAAGAACGCCCGGCGGAGGAAACGACCGAGTTTTACCGCCGACGGTCGCAAGAGCTAAAACAAGTCGCCGTCTCCGTTTACGAACCGCGCCGCATTCTCGTTTCTTGGTTCCTCGCCGGAAAACTCGCCAACGCGGAAGACCTCGCGCCGGTCGATCGGTTCGAAGCGTACCAAAATTACGTCGACGCGCTCCGAACCGACCTTCCCCGCGCTCTTAGGAACGACGCCGAAACGCCGGACGGAGCCGCCCGCCTCCTCGACCTCCTCGAGCGAGAAACGAAGCGTCCGACGGAGGATTCGGCCGACGCGGCCCGCGTTCCTTACATTCGTTACTGGTTGTTCTACAACAGGTTCAACCGTCTTCCGCAACCGAAAGACGAGCCGACGGAACCGGTCGAACTCTCGGAAGAGGACCGCGCCGAACTGGAACGCGTCGGCGCCGAACTCCTCGAAGTCGTCGACGACGGACCGCTCCCTTGGCTTCTCGGACGAAGTTGGAGCGGAACGGTCGGAAGCGTTCTCGGTCGCGTCGAAAAGCTCGATTTTTCGTTTGCGACGCAACTTCGCAAAGACCTCGTCGCGCGGTTGGCCGACGCCGACTCGGAAGACGAGAGCCGGTTGCGCGTCGGTTTGACGCGAGCGATCGCCGAAGCGGCGCTTCTCGGCTCGACGCCGACGCTCGAAGGGCGGCTCGTCGACGGAACGCCGTTCGATTGGGCGACTTATCGCGGCGCGCCGGTTTTGATCGAGATTTTCCGCGCCGAAAACGCCGGGCGGTTCGAATCGACCGCGCTCGACGGTCGCCCGTTTGAAGACGAAGCGTTCTTCGACGCTTGCCGCGACGCCGGGCTGAAAGTCGTTCGATACGACGCCGGAAAGCGCCGCCTCGTTACCCCGCCCGATTATCCGAGAATGTATTTGCACGAAGCCAACGACGATTGGGTCGCTCGTCTCGGTTCCGCTTGCGCGTCGGCGACCAACGCTTGGGTTCTCTTCGACGCCGACGGTCGCGTCGTCGCGACCGAGCCCGCGCCGGGCGTTCCGAACGCGCCGACGCTCGAAACAGGTTTGCGCCGCCTTTTCCCGAACGTCGCGCCTCCGGTCGCTTCCGAATCGCAAAACTAACGCCGACGGAAGGTTGCGTTCCGTCCCAAGCGACTCGAATCCGGTTTCGCCGTCCCGACGACGCCGCGTCGCGCCGTTCCCAACGCGACGGCGCGGCGCTTCGTCGATTCGCGCTTAACCGTTTTATTCCACTTTCGTTAATTTACCTTTAATTCCCTTTTTCCGTTTTTAACCAGGAGACGACAAATGCAACGCAAACAACGTTTTTTCAAACGCTTGCAACTCTCGACGTTCGCCGGGGTCGCCGCCTTCGCCGCGTTCGATTTCCCCCTCGTTACCGACGCGCCGGCGCCGCTTTCGAGCGTCGCGTTCGCCGACGAAACCTCCGCTCGCGACGACGAGAAAACGGACGCGATTCTCGCGCTTCTCGACGTTCCGGAAGGCGAAAGCGGCGAATTTTACCGCGAACGCTTGAAGGCGCTCCAAGCCGCTTGCGCGGACGTCGCCAACTTCGACGCGGTTCGTTACAATCTCGTCAAATATCGCGACGAAAAAGGCTTGCCTCGATGGCGGCGCGCGGAACCGAACTCGCTCGAAAACAAAGTTTACGTCGCCGCTCGCGCCCTTTACGAACGCTTGTTCGACGCGCCGGATATTGAGCCGCAAATTCGCGACCGTTACTTCGCCGAGTATTTGCGCGACTCCTATCTTTACCGCGACCCCGTCGACGAAGTCGCTCTCCAAAATTGGCGCGACTATTGCGCCGCGCGGTTGGCGCTCGAAGAAACGCGGGAGCCGTTCCCGTTGGGCCGCGTTCTCGAGTTGCGAACCAAGATTTCTCACGCGGAAAACCGTCTCGCCCGCAAGACGACCGACGCCGAGAAAAAAACGTTCGACGACTTCCCGGCTCTCGCCGCGCTCGCCAACGATCTCGCCGAAAAAGTCGGGCTCGAGCGTCTCGCCGCCGACCTCGAAACGCCGAAAGACGCCCAAACGTCGCAAGACGCCGAAAAACGCTTCCTCGCGACTTTAGTCCTTACCGTCAAACTTAACGCCGCGCTCCCCGAACTCCTCGTCGAAGAACGCTCGGCGGAGGAAACGACCGAGTTCTACCGCCAACGCCGACAAGAGCTAAAACAAATTAAAAGTCAAATTTACGAACCGCGACGCGTTCTTCTTCACGGTTTCCTCGCCGGAAAGCTCGCCAACGCGGAAGACCTCGCCCCGATCGAGCGGTTCGAAGCGTTCCAAGATTACGTCGGCGCGCTCGGCTCCGACCTTCCCCGCGCTCTTTGGAACGACGGCGAAACGCCGAGCGGAGTCGAACGTTTGACCGCGCTTCTCGAAGAAGAAACGAAGCGCAAAGCGGAACATCCCGCCGACGCCGCCCGCGTTCCTTATCTCCGCGAACGCTTGTTCCACGCTCGTTACCAAGTCTTCTTGCGGAACGGCGGTCAAGCGACGTCGCGACTTTCGGAGGAAGACCGCGCCGAATTGGAGCGTTTCGCCGCCGACGCGCTCGAACTCCTCGACGACGGGTCGCATCCTTGGACGCTCGGCGAAACTTGGGGGTCGACCGTTCTTCTCTTCCTGCGCGACTTCGCCGACCAAATCGACGTTAAGTTCGCGACGCAACTTCGCAAGGACGTTCTCGCGCGGGCGTCCGACGCCGAAAGAGAAGACCTTTTTTGGACGGTGAAAGCCGTTCGCGACGCGGAGCTTATCGGCTCGCAACCGGAAGTCGCCGGACGCGTCCTCCCGAACGGCGAACCGCTCGACTGGGCGTCTTACCGCGGCGCGCCGGTTTTGGTCGAAATTTTCCGTTGCAATCCGGGACAAGACTTCCCTTGGCTAAGCGGCGTTTCGACGTTCGAAAGCGACGCGTTCTTCAAGGGTTGCGTCGACTCCGGCTTGCAAGTAATCCGATACGGCGCCGAAAGTTACGAAGACGCTCGCCGGCATTACGAAGCGACTCGTCCGAACCAACCGGAATATGCGAACGCGATTTTCGTCGACCGAGATTCCCCCGTCGTCGGCCCGCTCGAAAGTCAAGAGGGCGACGACTGGGCGGTTCAACTCGGTTTCGCGTCGTTCCCTCATAGTCGCTCTTGGATTCTTTTCGACGCCGACGGTCGCGTCGTTACGAGTCGGCCGCAACCGAGCGTCAAATATTGGCCGAACGCGCCGACGCTTCAGGAAGCGTTGCAAGAGCTCTACCCGAACGTTCCGGTCAAATAGAAAAAGCGAAGTTAACCGGCAAACTTTACGCGATTTGCGCCGCTTAACGCAAGCCGGAGGCGCGGCGGAGAAATTTTAGCGATTTCGCAAAAAAATTGTTAAAAATTCGCCGCGACTAAT
>JAFSDX010000037.1 GCA_017436025.1 Thermoguttaceae bacterium | reverse complement strand
TTTTACCTCAAGAGCGGCGCCGAAATGATGGAGCGCGCCGTCGGCTTCGAAGACGCGGTTTGGCGTTCGCTCGAAATCGCCGACCGTTGCAACCTCGAGCTGGAACTCGGCAAACGCTTCTTCCCGATTTTCATTCCGCCGGACAATAAAACGCCGGACGAGTACCTCCGCGAGCTTTGCATTCAAGGCCTTAAGCGACGCTACGCCAACAACCCGAAACGCTTGATCGACGGCGAGCTTTCGGAGGAGGTTATGGCGCGCCTCAACCGCGAGCTCGGCGTCATCGCCAAACTCGGTTTCGCGACGTACTTCCTTATCGTTTGGGACTTTGTTCGCGTCGCGGAAGAGCGCGGCGTCCACCGCACCGCCCGCGGTTCCGGCGTCGGCGCGATCGTCTGTTACGCGCTCAATATGTCGCACGTTTGCCCCCTCGAGTTCGACCTCCTCTTCGAACGGTTTTTGGACGAAAACCGCATCGAGGCGCCGGATATCGACATCGACTTCGAACAGTCGCGACGCGGCGAAATCATCGACTACGTTAAGGAACACTACGGGCCGGAAAAGGTCGCGCAGCTCGGCGTTTTCGGCACGATGGCGGCGAAAATGGCGATTCGCGACGTCGGACGCGCGCTCGGCTTGCCGTTGGCCGACGTCAACGCCGTTACGAAGCTCGTTCCGGACGCGCCGAAAATGACGATCAAAAAAGCGTTCGACCAAAGTCCCGAACTCGTCAAACTTTACGAAGAAAACGCCGAGGTTCGCGAACTCATCGACTACGCGAAGCAAACCGAAGGCTTAGCGCGGAGCGCCGGAACGCACGCTTGCGGCGTCGTCATCGCTCAACGCGCCCTCACCGACTTCGTTCCGGTGCAAAAACTGACCGGCAAAGACGAACTCGTTACGCAGTGGCAGGGCGCGGAAGTCGAAAAAGCCGGGCTCCTCAAAATGGACTTCCTCGGCTTGCGCAACCTCTCGATTCTCGCCGACGCGGTGCAGATCATTAAGGAAACGACCGGAGAAACGGTCGACCCGTATTCGCTTCCGCTCGACGACCCCGACACTTACGCGCTCCTCTGTCGCGGCGAAACGAAGGGCGTTTTCCAGCTCGAAAGCTCCGGGATTCGCGAACTTTTGATGAATATGCGCCCGGACAACTTCCGCGACATTATCGCCGTCCTCGCGCTCTACCGTCCGGGCCCGCTCGAAGGCGGTATGGTCGACGACTACGTCGACGTTAAACACAAACGCAAAAAAGCGGAATACTTGCACCCGGTGTTGGAAGAGGTTCTCGCCGAAACGAACGGCGTTATGGTCTACCAAGAGCAGATTATGCGCATCCTGAACCGGCTCGGGAACATTCCGCTCTCGAGCGCGTACACCTGCATTAAGGCGATCAGTAAAAAGAAACACGATAAAATCGCGAAGTTTAACGACGATTTCATCGCCGGCGCGGTCGAAAACGGCCTCGATCAAGCGACGGGCCAAAAACTCTTCGACCTCATTAAAGTCTTCGCCGGATACGGCTTCAATAAGTCGCACTCGACCGCTTACGCCAACGTCGCGTACACGACCGCTTATTTGAAAGCGCACTACCCGGCGGCGTTTATGGCGGCGCTCCTTTGCGGCGACATTTCGGCGCGCAACTTCACCAAACGCGACAAAACGGTCGAACACGTCGACGACTGCAAGCGAATGGGAATCGAAGTTATCCCGCCAAACGTCAACGTTTGCGACGCTCGCTACAAAGTCGTCGACGGCAAAATTCTCTTCGGTTTGACCGCGGTGAAGGCTTGCGGCGAAGACGCGGTCGCCGAGATCGTCCGCGCTCGCGAAGAGGGCGGCCCGTTCAAGAGCATTTTCGACTTTTACGAACGCGTCGACACGAAGCTCGTCGGGCGCGGCACGGTCGAATCGCTGATCAAATGCGGCGCGTTCGACTGTTTGGGCGCGAAACGTTCGCAGCTAATGCAAGCGTTGGACAAGGCTTATAAACACGGCCAAGCGGTCGCGGAAGACCGGGCGCGCGGTCAGCGCAGCCTCTTCGAAGAAGCGTTTGGAGCGCCGGAACCGAAAACGCCGGAAGAGGAAATGGCGGAAAATCTCCGCGGCCTCCCGAACGTCGACGATTGGTCGGCGAAAGAAACGGCGACTTACGAGAAGGAAACGCTCGGTTTTTACGTTACCGCGCACCCGTTGGGCGACTGCCGCGAAAAACTGCAGATGTACGCTTCGTCGATCGCGAAGGTAACGCAGTTCCCGAACCGCGCCTTCGCGACGATCGGCGGTTCCCTCTCCGGCGTCGACGTGAAAACGTCGAAGAACCCTAAACCGGGCCGCCCGAGCCAATTCGCGATTTTCCAAGTGGAAGACCTCGACTCGTCGATGCGCGCGATTATGTGGGCCGACGCGTTCGCTAAATACGGCCAACATCTAAAGAACGACGCCGTCGTCTTTTTGCGCGGTCGGTTAGAGAAAAAAGAAAAGGAAAAATCGGAAGGCGACGACGACTCCGAAAGCGGCGTCGAAACGACGTTTTTCGTCGACGAAGCGATTCCGTTCGAAAACGCCGACCAAGAGATGACGCGCGGCGTCGCGATTTGCCTCAAAGAATCGTCGATCGTAAACGGCGGCTCTAAAATGCTTTACGACATTTTAAAGACGTACCGCGTCGGCAAAGACGGGAACGCTCGCGGCTCCGACCTCGAAATCCGTCTCCTGATGCGCGACGGAACCCGAGCGACGCTAAAATGTCCGGAATTCAAACTCGATATGACGAGCGAAATGCGACGTCGCGTCGAGGAGCGTTTCGGCGACGACGCGTTCCAGCTGATTCCCGCGCCGCAAAAACAAGGCGTCGCCGAAGACCCGCGCGACCGCTGGAAACGTCGCAAACCGGCGAACCAACAAAAATGACGTTGCGTCGCTCGGCAAACCGCCGTTCCTAACATATTTATTTTCAACGTCTTCATTATTAAGAAAGTTTTACAATGAACCGAAGAGATTTTCATCGTCAAACGCTCGGCGCCGCGCTCGGAGCCTTCGTTCTCGGCGCGACCGGAGCGCCCGTTTTCGCGCTCGACTCGGCGGCCCAACCGCTGAAATATCGCAACCCGAACGGCGTCGCGGCCGACCCGTCCGTCCTCCGCAAGCCGACCGGCGAAGTCGTTAAGTTCGACGGCAAATATTGGCTTTACTTCACTTCCGAACGCGGCGACGTTCGCGGATACGAAGTTCGTTCGACCGTCGACTTTGTCGAGTGGAAGGACGAAGGAATCGCCTTCGACGCGACCGGAACCTGGGCCCGCGACGCGTTTTGGGCGCCGGAAGGATACGAGATCGACGGCAAGTTCTACCTCTTTTTCAGCGCGCAAAACGCCGATTTCCCTTGGACGACCGCCGAAAAGTTCAATATCGGCGTCGCCGTCGCCGATTCGCCGCGCGGCCCGTTCAAACTCCTCAAAGACGAGCCGATTTTCGACCCCGGTTATCCGATCATCGACGCGAACCTCTTTATCGACGACGACGGGACGCCGTATTTGACCTATTCCCGTTGCTGTTACCAACACGCCGTCGAGAGCGAACTGGCCGCTAAAGTCCGCGCGGAAGGAAAGTTCAAAGAAATCGAGGAAAGCTGGGTTTACGGCGTCAAACTGACGAAAGACTTCAAAAACGTCGACGGCGATCCGGTCGTTCTGCTCCGTCCGCCGGTCAAACTCGACGACGCGCAAGCCGAATGGGAAAGCCGCTCCGTCGCGTCCGGCGAAGTCAACCGCCGCTGGACGGAAGGCTCGGCGTTGTTTAAGTTAAACGGCAAATATTACGTTACTTACTCCGCCAACTTCTTCGGCGGCGACTGGTACGCCGTCGGGTACGCGACCGCCGACGCGCCGCTCGGGCCGTATACGAAAGCGGCGAACAATCCGATTTTAGAGAAAAACTCCGACAAAGGCGGAATCGTTCGCGGAACCGGACACGGCAACGTCTTCTTCTCGCCCGACCGCTCCGAGATGTACTACGTCTATCACGCGCGTACCGAAGGACACGATCGCAAACTCTTTATCGACCGTATGTTCGTCGACGCCAAAGGCGTTCTGACCGTCGACGGCCCGAGCGTCGACCCGCGTCCGATCCCGGGTTTCGTCAAGAAGTAAAAGCGCCGCGACGCCGCGTCAAAATCGAAGGCGACGCTTAACGTTTACAAAGCGCCGCCAAGAAACTAAAAACGTCGAAACCGTTCCCGCGAAAGGAGTTCGGCTTCGACGTTTTTTATTTCAACCGTTTCGCCGACGAACGAGCGCGACGCGACGTCAAACGTTTTCTTGCCGACGCGAAACTCGCTTATTTATTGCGATTATCGACGACGCGGTTCAATTTCCCTTCGCTGCGCGGGAGCGAGTTCGGCTCGACGAACGTAATCTTAACGTTAATGCCGATGGTGCGTTGCATCTTTTCGCCGATGGCGCGCTTGAACGCGTCGACGGCGGCGACGTTGTCGGCCAATTCCGCGAACTTTTCGGCGCTCAATTCGACGCGGGTTTCGATCACGTCGAGCCCGGTCGCGTTCTTCGACAAAACGATTTGATAGTGAATCAACGTCGGATCGACCGCCAAAAGCGACGCTTCGATTTGGCCCGGGAAGACGTTGACGCCGCGGATGATCATCATATCGTCGGAGCGGTGCGAAATGCGGCTGATACGGCGCATCGTGCGTCCGCAAGCGCATTGTTCGACGACGATCGACGTAATGTCGCGAGTGCGGTAACGAATGAGCGGCGTTCCGCGTTTGCAGAGCGTCGTGAAGACGAGTTCGCCGATTTCGCCGTCCGGAAGCGGTTCGAGCGTTTCCGTGTCGACGATTTCCGGATAGAAGTTGTCTTCGAAGATGTGAACGCCCGCTTGGCAAGCGCATTCGCACCCGACGCCGGGGCCGGAAATTTCGGTCAAACCGTAAATGTCGTAAGCCTTAACGCCGGTTTCCGCTTCGATGGAGCGGCGCATTTCTTCCGTCCAAGGCTCGGCGCCGAAGAAACCGGCGCGCATCTTCGTTTCTTTCCAGTCGAAGCCGATTTTTTTCGCGTGGTCGATCAAGTGCAGGAAGTAGCTCGGCGTGCAGGAGACGACCGTGGCGCCGAAGTCGCGCATCAGCATCAGTTGACGCTCGGTGTTCCCGCCGGAAATCGGAACGACGGAGCAGCCGAGTTTTTCGCCGCCGCCGTGCAAGCCCAAACCGCCGGTGAAGAGGCCGTAACCGTAAGCGTTTTGCAGAACGTCCGAATCGTTGATACCGCAAGCGGCGAGCCCGCGAGCGACCGACGCGTTCCAAACTTCGAGGTCGCCGCGAGTGTACCCCATCACGATCGGTTTGCCGGTCGTCCCGCTGCTGGCGTGGTAGCGAACGATTTCGTTGCGCGGCGCGGCGAACATACCGTAGGGGTAAGTGTCGCGCAAGTCGGTCTTTTTGACGAACGGGAGCTTGCTAATGTCGGCGATCGATTTGATCGAATCGGGCGAAACGTTGTTTTCTTCCAACAGATCGCGATACCATTGGACGTTCGCGTAAACGTAACGAAACGTTTCCATAAAGCGTTCGTTTTGGATTTCGCGAAGCATTTTCACCGGGATATAATCGGGCGCGCTCGTCATCGTATATTGCGACATTTCGTCTACCTCCGTCCGTGCGGATTATTCGCCGCGACGTTTTGCGCTTGCGTCGGCGGCGCGTTATTAAAGCGTTATAAAAAACGAGAAAAGCCGGTCGTTTCCGGCGCCGCCGCGCGCAAAGCGTTCGACTCGCGTCGCGTCGATTTACTCGGCGCTTTGGCGCTTGCCCTTTTATTCCCGGCGACTCCGTTATTATAAAAAATTTTCCGCGTCTGTAAAGCGGCGCCTAACTTTTCCGCCTCCGCCGCCCGTCTTAATTTTTCGGTCGTCTCGCCTTCGGACGACGGTTTTAACGACTCGACGCAAACTCCGTATTTTAACGCGTTTTCCAATCGAGCGGCGTTTTGTCGAAAAATTTTTGAAAAAATGAAGAAAAAACCGAAAAGACGGGCGTTTTGCGTTGACGCCGAGGCGCCCCTTCGATAATAATATAGACGGCGGCGGCGAATGCGTTAACAGGTTGACGCCGCAAATTTTGTTTATTTTTTCCTTTGTCGAAAGCGAAACGCGCTCCAAACGGCGCCGAGACGCTCCATTCGACAAAAAAAATTAAAAAAGACGCGCTTTTTTTGTCGAAATCGAAGAAATTTGCTTGCTTTTGGAGAAAAAAGTCGTCATAATAGTTTCGGACGAGAAAAACGACGTCGCGCGTTTTTAGTCGCGATATTGCGAAGCCCGCTTCGGTCGCCCCTATTTTTCGCCCGAAATCATTTTTAATTCGTTTAATAGACTCGTTACTCTTCAGGGACCTGCGAAATGGCTAAAGAAAAGAAACCTTGCGCGAAGAAAACTTGCGCGAAAAAAACGACGGAAAAAAAAGTCGAAGCGAAAGCCGAGAAAAAAGTTGAAAAGAAAGCGGTCGAAAAGAAAGTCGACGAAAAGGCGAAACCGTTGACCAAAACGCAAATCATCGCTCAACTGGCCGAGAATTCGGGGCTCAGCAAGAAAGACGTTTCCGCCGTCGTCGACGGAATCGGCGCGCTGATTCAATCGAGCCTCGCGGAAGCCGACAGCTTCACCTTGCCGGGTCTCGTTAAGATTGAAAAGCAATGGGTTCCGGAAAAACCGGGCCAAGAAAACGTTCCGGACCCGTTCCACCCGGGCCAAACGACGAACCGACCGGCCAAACCGGCGCACTGGAAGATCAAAGTGAAGGCGCTCAAAGCGTTGAAAGATATGGTTTGACGCGCCCGCCGTCGTTTGTCGTTTTTTAAGCGACGAGTCTTAACGACGGTTCGTCCGCCCACCTTTAACCTCGCGTCGAGTCGTTCGACGACGCGAGGTTTTTTTACGTCCGCCCCTCTTGACAAAGAGAAAATTTTCCGCAAAATAGTACTAATTTGACGCGGAAACGCCGACGCGCTCGCTCTTGCGTCGCCGATTCGTTTTCCGTTCCGTTTCCCCTTTCCTCACCGCTTCTAACGCGTTCAAATTCGGGACTTTAAAATCGACGTTCGTTGTATTGCGAACGCGAACGCCGCGCAAAAAGTCCCGACAAAACGAACGCGCCCCAAGGACTCAACGCAATGACTTCGAACGCCTCTCCCGCTTCTTCTTCCCGTCCGCGCCGCGTTTTGTTGAAAATTTCCGGCGAAAGTTTTTGCCCGGAAAACGACCGCGGCGTCTCGATGGATTCGGTCAACCACTTGGCGGCGCAAATCGTCGACGTCGCGCAAAGCGGCGTGCAAATCGCGGTCGTGATGGGGGGCGGCAACATCCTCCGCGGCGCGCAGTTCAAAGCGGCGAACTCCTCGATTCAAGAAGCGACGGCGCACTATATGGGCATGCTCGCGACGGTCATTAACGGCCTCGCGCTCCAAGACGCGATCGAAGCGCAAGGTCAACCGACGCGCCTGATGACGGCGCTTCCGATGGACGTCGTCGCCGAACCGTACATCCGCCGCCGCGCGCAACGCCACCTCGAAAAGGGTCGCGTCGTCATCTTGGCCGGCGGCACCGGCAGCCCGTTCGTTACGACCGACACCGCCGCCGCTCAACGCGCGCTCGAACTCGAAGCCGACGTTATCCTCAAAGCGACGAAAGTCGACGGCATTTACAGCGAAGACCCGAAAAAGAACCCGAACGCAACCTTCTATTCGGAGCTGACTTACGAAGACGCGATGCGCCAAAACCTCCGCGTGATGGACTCCGAAGCGTTCGCGAAGTGCGCCGAACACAATATGCCGATTATGGTCTTCAACTTCCGCGAACCGGACAACTTCAAAAAAGCCGTCCAAGGCGAACACGTCGGCACCATCGTTCGCGCCGCGAAAAACTAGTTCGACGCTTCGTCTGAACTCGCGCTCAAACGGGGAACGCGCTTACCTAATTTACGCGTATCCCCCCGTTTAACGCAAAAAAGAAAACGCGCTCGAAGTTTTCCGCTTCGAACGCGTTTTTTTACGCCGCGACGTCAAACGCGCCGCAGTTTTCCGCAACAACAATCAAGCAATCGGCTCGCCCTTGACGTTATTCCATTTCGACGAAGTCGCCCGCACTTTCGCGACGACGTCGACGAACGCTTCGAGCGCGGCGTCGACTTCCGCGTCGGTCGTGTAACGGCTGAGGCTGAAGCGGAAATTCCCCTGCAACGCGCCCTCAGGAACCTTCATCGCCGAGAGGACGTGCGACGGTTCGAGCGAACCCGACGTGCAGGCCGACCCGCTCGAAACGCAGACGCCGGCTTCCGACATAAGCATCAAAATCGCTTCCCCTTCGGCGCCGTAAACCGCGACGTTCAACGTGTTCGGCGTCCGCGGCGCGTCCTTGCCGTTGACGACGACCCAAGGAATCCGCGCTTCGATCTCCGCTTGCAAGCGGTCGCGCATTCGCTCCATTCGCGCCGCCGTCGCTTCGCGATCTTCCGCTTCGAGGTCGAGCGCCTTGGCAAGCCCGATAATATAGGGAACGTTTTCCGTCCCGGCGCGCCGTCCTCGTTCTTGGTGCCCGCCGATCAGGAACCGCTCGACCGGCGTTCCGCGTCGGACGTAAAGCGCGCCGATTCCCTTTGGCGCGTGAATCTTGTGTCCGCTAAACGACAGCATATCGACATTTGCGAACGCGCCGACCGGTTCGTCGGAGGTCGCCGTTCGACTCAAATTGATCGGCAGTTTCGTAACGCTTTGCGTCGCGTCGCAGTGGAAGACGATTTTTTCGTCGGTTTGTTTCGCCAGCCGCGCCAACTTTTCGATCGGGAAGATAACGCCGGTTTCGTTGTTCGCGTGCATAATCGAGACGACCGCCGTTTCGCCGGGCCGCAACGCTCGGACGTACTCGCGCAAATCGATCCGCCCTTGCGCGTCGACGCCGATATACTCGACTTCCGCTCCTTCGCGTTCGAGTTGACGGCAAACCTCTAAAACCGCCGGATGCTCGACTTTCGTCGTAATAACGCGGTTCCGTTTCGGGTCGACGCGCCGCGCCGCCTTCCAAGCGCCGACGATCGCCGCGTTGTTGCTTTCGGAGGCGCAGGAGGTGAAAATGATTTCGTCCGGATACGCCGCGCCGAGCCGCCGCGCGACGGTCGCCCGGGCTTCGTCGAGTTTGCGGGCCAGCGCTTCGGCCGGAGCGTACATCGAGCTGGGGTTCCAGTACTCCGTTTCGAAGTAGGGTCGCATCGCTTCGAGAACTTCCGGCGCGATCGCGGTCGTCGCGTTGTTGTCAAGATAGATAAACTTTTTGTCCGTTTGGGTAGTTTCGGTCATATTTTCGCCTCGACTTTCTTGGTTTCGTCGAGCGCCGCGCCGAATTTGGCGGCGAGGACGTTTCTTTCCTTCTATTAATACCGACGTTTTTTCGCGTCGGCGCCGGACGCGTTTCGCTCCGCTTCTTCACTTTCCGCCGATTCCCGACGTTTCGCGGCGAAGCGTCCGCTTTTCGACATTATACCCGATTTTTCCCGTTTGACTAGCGGCGCGTAAAAGTCGGCGCGAGACGCAACCGATCGCCGACTTTCCGCAAACCGCCGCGCTAATCGTTAAAACCGCTACGTCCCGCGCAAGTCAAAAAAAAAAAACAAATCGCTCTAAATTATTTAGGAAAAAGCTTGTTTTTCATTTTGGTTTCGCTTAAAATAGTTGCGACGTCTTTTATTAGCCGTTTTGGCGCTTTATAATTTTCTAACCGACAACGAGGTTTTCAATGCGTAGCTTTCACTTTTCCCGCCAACGCGCCGCGTTCACGTTGGTCGAACTTTTGGTCGTTATCGCCATCATCGGTATTTTGATCGGGCTCCTTCTCCCGGCGGTTCAAGCCGCTCGCGAAGCCGCTCGACGTATGCAATGCACGAACAACTTAAAACAGCTCGCGCTGGCCGTCCACAACTATACCGACGTCAACAACAACCTCCCCGGTTTCGGTTGGGGCGCAAACCAAAACTACACGCCGCACGTCGGTATTCTCCCGCAAATCGAGCAAAACGCTCGCTATACGGAAATATATTCGGTGCAATCGCAATACTGGAACGGAGGCGGAACCGCGTACAACCCGTACAGTAAAGAAATCGACGCGTGGCAAGGCACGATCGACGCGTTCCTCTGCCCGTCCGACGGTCGCTCGCACGAAGGCGCCGACGGTTTCGCCGCGAACAACTACTGCTACTCGATGGGCGACTTCGAAGACGAATATTACGGTCAAAATCCGGGCGCGACGCGCAACACCCGCACGTTCTTCGGTTTAACCGGCTCCGGTTCTTGGCAAAGCGGTTGGTGCGTCGCTCGCCAAGCGAATTTTAGCGTCTGCACGGACGGCCTTTCGAACACGATCCTGATGAGCGAACGTTGCGCGAGCCCAACAACCGGCGCGCCGCACTCCTCGATTTCGACGCAAGACCTCTCGATCTTCGGCGGCATTCTCTCCGGCGAATCGGCGCACTACTACAACCCATCGATCTGTTTAACTTACCGCGACGGACGCAATTACGCCAATTACGGTTCCGCCGCTCCGGTCGCGTCGCAGGGGACGTATTTCGGCTATTACGGGCACAACCAAGCGCGTTTCAGCACGATCCTCCCGCCGAACAGCCCGAGCTGCAGTTACCAAAAGAACGGCCCGCACAACGACGCGTCCCTTTATCCGCCGACGAGCTATCACAGCGGAGGCGTAAACGTCGCGATGGCCGACGGTTCGGTGCGCTTCATTCCGGAAACGATTCACGTCGACTTCTCGGACGGCATGACCGGTAAAAAGCAAAAAGACAACGGTTACAACGGCAAGTCGTCGTTCGGTATCTGGGGCGCGCTCGGTTCGATCAACGGCGGCGAAACGGACGCCGCGTTCTGATTCCGCGTTTCCCGCTTCAACCGCAACCCGTTCAACAACCGCCGCTTACGTCCGAACGTTTTGCGTCGGCGGCGGTTCGATTTTAGGAGAATAACAATGACTCGACGCGCGTTTTTTGCGCTAACCTTAATCCTCGGCGCGACTTTAGTTCTCTCGACCGGTTGCCAAAAGGGCGGCCTTTCCGGTCTCGTTCCCTGCTCCGGCGTCCTTCTTTACAACGGCGAACCCGTTGCCGACGCTCAACTTATGTTCGCGTCGCAAGACGGCGCGTCCGGACGTTCCGCAACGGCGAAAACCGGCCCGAACGGCGAATTTCAAGCGACGACGCTTAACGCCAACGACGGAATCCTCCCCGGAACGTACAAGATTACGGCGCGTAAAATGTCGGAAGGCGCCGCGATTGAAGAAGGTATGAGCGACGCCGAAGTCGCGGCGATGGGCGGCGGCAAGGACGAAATGCAAGACCTCCTTCCGCTGAAATACGCCGCGCCGGCGACGACCGATTTAACGGTAACCGTCGACAAATCCGGACTTAAAGATTATAAAATCGAACTGACCGACTGACCGCGCTCGTTCCCGCCGTCAAGCGAAACGGTCGACGCAACCCGTTAAACAACGGAGAAAAGCGTCGACCGTTTTCTTTTATCGCCGTTTTCCGCCGAAAGCGAACCCCGTCGCGACGACGCCGAGTAACGCCGCGAAAACGACGAGCGTTCGCAAGCGTTCGGTCGCCGCGTTTAGCGACGTCGCGTCGTCGGACGTTTTTTCGACGCTTTCGTTTACTTCGGTCAACGCCAACCCTTGAATCTGCGGCGCTTGCGGAGGCGTCGTCGCCCGTTCGATTTCGGCGCGGTAGGCGTCCCCCGCTTCGCCGAGCGGAAGCGTCCCGATAAACTCGATCAACTTCTTATTCCCCGTCGTCTCGTAACTTCCGGACGCGCCGTGTTTTGCGACCAGTTCGGCGTGCAGTTTCGCGATTTTCTCGACCGTTTCCGGCGCGGCGTCCCAATAACCTTTGCGAACCGTTTCAAGCATAACGGCGGTCATATCTTGAAGCGCGGCGGGGTTTTGCGTTTCGAACCATTCGCGAATCCCGAGGTCGCGGGCGTCGTCGACGAAAACGGCGGTCGTCTCCTCCCAAACGGACGCGTCGATCGTCTCCGGTTGCGCGACGTTCCAGCCGTAAAGATTGCGAACCGTCTTCGCGGTCGACGACGCCGCGCCCGCGCCTTCGCGTTGCAACCCCTTCAAATATTTAGGGTTCCAAAGCGTCGTCCGCAACTCTTCGCGAAGCGCCGCCCGAGCCGTTTCGACGCGCGGATTCGTCGGCGACCTCAAATCGTCGAACCAAATTTGCGGGTCGTTCCCCGTTTTGGCGCGAACGGCTGTCGCAAGCGTCGCAAACTCGTAAACGTGGTCGAGTTTCGCGGGCCCCCAAACGTTGGACGACCGCGACTGCAGCATCAGTTCCGTTCCGTCGAGATTGTATTCAAGCACCCCCTTAACCGGCGTTCCCCAACGACTTGCGTCGCGATAGACGCCGGACATATTCGCGAGATACCGCTCGGCGACTTCCGTTTCGTCGTTCCAAAGGTCGCCCCGTTCGACGAGCCGCATAATCCCGGTTCCGTACGAGAGCGCGTTCGTCGAACCGAAAACTCGCGCCGTCGCAAGTTCCGACGCTTCCTCGGGTTGCGTTCCGTTCTCTCGAACGAGCCGCTCCGTTATTTTCGCGACGTTTTCTCGAACGAAATTCGGAAACGCGTCGTCTTCCGCTTCCGCCGCCAACTTAACGGCGCGGTCGATCGCCTCGATCTTCGCCCCGAACGCGTCGCGGAACTGCCCCGACGTTTGAACGAGAACGTCGATTCGCGGTCGCCCGAGTTCGCTCGACGGAATCAATTCGAGTTCCGAAGCGTTTCCGCGCGAATCGTATTTAACCCGAACGCCAAGCAAATAAAAGACTTGCGCGATCGCGACGCCCCGCGTTCGAATCGACTCGCCCCCCCAAAGGACGCAAGCGACGCGACGCGGCCAAGCGCCGCCGTTGGCGTTGCGATGCGCCGTCAACACGTCGTCGGTCAACTTCGCGGCCAACCGCTCCGCTTCCGGCGTCGGCAATTTTTGCACGTCGAGCCCGGCGAGGTTGCGCCCGGTCGGCGCCGAGTCGTTGTTGACTAAAAAGTCGCCTCCGGTCGACGGCGGAATGAAGCGTCCGCAAAGTCCGTCGACAAAGCGGTTAAGTTCCGCGTCGAACGAATCGCGCAACCGTTTCTCGGCGTCGTCTTTCGCAAGCGTCGTTTGCGCCGCCGTTTGCGCGACCTGCTCGTCCGTCCAAGGACGTCCGACAACGTGTAGCCCGTCCGTAACGCTCGCGTCTTCGTAACGATGCAAAACCTTGTGCAACGTCTCGACTTGCGATTCGTCGAAAACGCGTCCCGAACGCTCGAACTCCGCCCGAAACTCCGCGTCCGCAAACGCTCGAAACGCCGGTTCGTCGAGCAAATCGTCGAGCAGATTCGACTTGAAAACCGCCGCGACGAGAGCCGCCGCCGTTTCGCTTTTGAGCGCGGAATCGCTCGTTTCCAAATACTCGTGAAGTTTCGCGTCGATTTCCTTTAAGTCGCCGTATAATTCGCTTTGCGTAAACGGCGGCGTGAGGTGCGAAACGAGCGTCGCCCGCGCCCGCCGCTTCGCGAGAAACGCTTCGCCGATGTTGTTGACGCTGTACAAGTAAAGGTGCGGCTTGTCGCCGATCAACGCGTCCGGAAAACAGTTTTCCGTCGTAAACGCCGATTTCCCGGGAGTAAACTCGAGCGAACCGTGCGTTCCGAAGTGAACGACCGCGTCCGCCGCGAAACCGTGTAGCGCCCAAAAATAAGCCGCCCAATAGAAGTGCGGCGGCGCTTTGTCCGTCCCGTGAACAGCGTCGAAGTCGTTGTCGTTCTTGGAGTAAGGAGCGTCCTCCAAAACTGCGGTCGACGGTTGCGGAATCAGCGCGACGTTCCCGAACCGCAAACGCGGAACTAAGACGCCGAACTCGTCGCCGACGTCGCGCGTCATATAGTCGCCCGGCGCCGTTCCCCAAACGTCGACGACGCGGCGTCGAACGTCTTCCGTCAAATTTTCGTTAAACCATTTTCGATAAACATTTTCCGAAATAAACTCCGGACACGCTTCCTCGACAAAACGCTCGAAATCGCCAAGATTCCATTGCCCGACAGTCCGCCCTTCGTGTTCAACCCTAAGCCGAAATTCGTCAAGCGTTTGCGGAAAGTCCGCGCCCAAATCGAAACCTTCGTCGCGAAGCCGCGTCAACGTATTGTAAAGAGACGGAACGACTTCGAGACTCTGCGCCGTCAACGCGCTTCCCCCCGGCGCCTTATAAAAGAAAATCGCCAACCGTTTGTCGGCGTTCGACTTGCGTCGCAGTTCAATCCAACCGGCGCAACGTTCGACGAGCGCGTCGATTCGCTCCGAAAGCGCCCGGCGAGCGACGAAGCCGGTTTCGTCGGCGTCTTTCGTCGCGATCGCGGTCGGCTCGACGACGCCGTCGAGTTCCGGGAGCGCCGTCGTCAACGCGTAATACGAGCCGGTCGCGCCGACCGGTTGCAAACGGTATTCCGCTTCCGAAACGGAGAGGCAAACCGCCGATAACACCGGGCAATTCAACGACTTAAAAACGTCGACCGCCGCGCCGTCCGGGAGCGCTCGACCGCGCGGAAAATAGATCGCCAAATCCGGTTTGACGTCAAGTAACAAATTCTTGTTGTTTTTCAAGTTGTAAATCGGGTAAACGTCGAAACCGCGCGCCTCCAACTTCGCGATTAATTCGTCCTGGGGCCCGCGTTCCTCCGCTTTGAACGGTTCAAGGAACGGCCCGAAAAGCGCGATTTTCGGCGAGTTAGGCATCAAGTCGCGACCGTCGGCGTCGCGTCGCGATTGAAACGCTTCGAGCGTTTCGTCGATTCGCGGCCCCCAATAAAAATACCCAAACGGCGGCGCTTGCTTTGGCGACTCGAGGTCGAACGCCAAACGCGACGCGGCGCCGTCGGTTGTCTTTTCCTTCTCCGCGTCTTCCGCAACATCGTCCCAATAAAAAATTTCCGATCGTTCCGAACCGCCGAAATTTTTCGCCAAAAACGCGGCCGCCGACCGAACGTTTTCCTCGCAAGGAAAGGTCAAATACTCGTAAAACCCCGCCGCCAACTCCGGCGAAACGTTCGTCGCTTCTCGCGCCGCGTCGAGCGTCGACGGAAACGCTATCGTCGCGACGTTTTGCGCAAAAATTTCGTCGATTTTCGCCCGCTCTTCGTCGGTCGGCGTCCAACCGATCGCGCGAATCAACACGACGTCGCAATCGGAGAAGTCGGTCGACGCAAACGCTTCGCGCTTAACGGCTTCCGACGCGAAATTCGTTCCGGCGGTCGTCGAACGCCAACGCGCGACGTCGGCGTCGCTCCAACCAACGAACGCCGCTTTAAACGTTCGCTTCGCGCGCTCCTTATCGACGGCGTTTTCGACCGACTCAACCGACGGCGTTGCAGGAAGTTGCGCTGATTCGTCGTCTTGACGACAAGAAGTAAAAAACACTGCGGTCGACGCCAAAAAAACGACGGTCGCGACGCGTCGCGCAACCGTCGTTCCTAACCTTCGACGTTTCAACGCGTTAAAAACGCCGATCATTCGCTTTCTCCTCCGTTCGCGCTCTCGCTCGCCGCGTTTTCGACGCCGCGTCGCTTTTCTTTATCCGTCGGAACGTAAACGACTTGGCCGTCCGGAAGGCGGTAAGCGCGTCCCAAAAGTTCGCCCTCGCCGCTCCCGTTTTCGCCGCTCGCCTTGTACCGTTTGAGTTCGCGCCCCTCCTTCACGACCAGCTCCATATCCGGTTTTCCCGGGTTTACAACCGCCGTAAAGTCTTCGTTTTCAAAGAGAAGCGGCGATTTCCAATACGTCGCCAACGCGACGATCAGCGCGACCGCGAACACGATCGCGACGTCGAATAAATTTTCGACCCCGGCAAGGAGCGACTCCGACGGCGCGTCGAACGCTCCGGAACAAAAACGACCGCGCTTTCTCATCGTTCGCCTCCGTTTTCGCCGTTTGCAACGTCTTTATCGGCAACGTTTTCTTTCGTCTTCTTCGCGGTTTCGCTCAAGCGGTCGAGCGCGAAATTCAGAAAGACGACGTCGCGTCGAAAGCGGCGTTTTTGCGTCGTCAAGACGAAAGAGCTTATCAGCGCGACGGTTAAGCCGACAACCGTCGTCGAAAACGCGACGACAAGATTCGTCGCCAACGTTTCCAAATCGCCCTTAGCGAGGCCGAGAAGCGCGGGCCCCAGCGGAATCAACGTCCCCATTAACCCCAGCGCCGGGCCCGTTTTAACGAGACGGTCGACCCGTTCGCAACGCTCTTTCATCGCGTTTTGCAACTCCGCGACCGTCTTTTCGACGAACGGTTCGTCGTCGATTTTTTCGGCGAGCGCGGCGAGCGTCCCAAGCGTTCCCGCCGCCGTTTGCGACGCGACCGTCTCTTTCAGAAGCGTTTGCGCTTCCGTCGCGTCGGCGTTTTTTCCGCTCGCCCAAAACGCTTCCAACTCTTGCCGTTTCGCAAGTTCGGCGCGGCGAGACAAACCTTCGCGAAGCGTCGTTCCGACGAGCCAGCAAGAGGCGAAGAGCGCGGCGAGAAGCCCCAATTCGGTCGGAATCAGGAGCGCGGCGGAGATCGTGTAAAAAATTTGCGTCAGCGCGGCGGTCATTTTATTTCCTTATATTGCAACGCGTTAACGTCAAACCGTCAACGCGTTTTCTTCTTTTCTTCTTTTTGTCTTTTGCTTTTTATTGTCGACGCGACTTTTCGACGCGTCGCAAGTCTTTTTATCGCAACGTTTCCGTTTCGTTTCCGGCGATCGTCGCGGCGGCGCGCCAAACGTCCAAATCGACCGTCTCCGAAACGAAAGTCGCGCTTCCGTCGGCTTTTAACGCGATCACGCCGCCCGGGTGAGCGCTCCGCGCGGCGAAAAAGCCGTAATTCGACACGTAAATATTGGGAAATCGCGAGTTCGGCGCCAAAAACGCGTTAAAGAGCGTCGAGTCGTACTTGCCGACGATCCAGCCTTTGCCGACGTCGGTTCGCCATTTCGGCGTTTCGTCAAGCAGAGCTTCAAGTTGAGCGTCGGAAGCGTCCCGAATTTGCGCGTACTTCGAAGCGTTCGCCGGCGAAAAGTCGGCCATATAAACGCCGCGAACCAAAGGATTTGCGCGAATTTCTTCAAAAGGAACGTCGGTCAAATCTTTCGTTCCGTCGCCGACCAAGTATTCCGACATAACGACGGTAGCGCTCGTCCCGTCCGTAAACGCCTCGAAACCAAGGTTTGAGGCGAAATAAAACGCGCCGTCCGACGGCCCGCCCGCGCGTTCCGCCTCGGCGCCGGTCGAGAGCGAACTGTTCATTCGGAACGTGTTCCCGGTTCCGCTTCCGACGCAGTAAACGTAATTGTTCGTCGCGTAAACGTCGTTAATATCGTCGGTTACCGTCGCCGGGCCGCCGCCGTCGCTCGGACAGCGCGTTCCGGAAAAGGGGGTGCGCGCCGGAACGACGTAAACGTCGTTCAGTTGGACGCTTCGGGTCGAATCGGCGCGGTATTTGTACAAGTCGACGCTTAAGTCTATAGAATAACGCAAGTTCGTCTGCTCGACATACGGCGCCAAATGGGTATGCGGCGACACGCAGGAATTCGCGCGTTCGCTCAGGCTCGGCAGCTTGTCGAAGACCGAATGATAATTTTGCAGCGCGACGCCCCATTGCTTTTGGTTGTTCATACATTGCATCCGACGGGCCGCCTCGCGCGCCGCTTGCACCGCCGGGAGAAGAAGGCCGATCAGAATCCCGATAATCGCGATCACGACCAACAGCTCGACCAACGTAAAACCGCGAATCGGACTCGCGTCCAAACCGCCTCGCCGCCGCGTTTTTACGGTCTTTTCTATTTTCGCCATTCTCTTTTTTCCGCTTTTATTTCACAAGTTCGCTAAACTCGCGTAAAAATTAAACTCGCCTTCTATTATACCGGAAAAACGCGGCGCCAAAAGCGGGGGGAACGAATCTCGACCGTTTTTGTCATTTTATTCTAGCCGCGCGTTTTCTCTCGCTATTTTTCGTCTCTTATCTATTTAACCCAAACTCCGAAGCGCGGCGTCGAAAAAAAATCAAAAAAAGCGGTCGCAAGGAAAAAAACGCTGGAAAACGGGCGGCGTTTCCGTTATAATCGAAGGAAAATCGCCCCCGACTCGACGGCGAGGGGGACGCGCCATTTTTAGCACATTTTCGTTTTACGGAGCGTTTTATGAGCGTTTATTTAGGGATCGACGTCGGCACGTCCGGCGTTAAAGTGTTGGCCGTTCGCGCCGACGGTACGATTCTCGCTAGCGGCGTCGGGGAATACCCGCTTTACGCGCCGCGTCCGCTTTGGTCGGAGCAAAACCCGGACGACTGGTGGAACGCCGTCGTTAAGGTCGTCCCGGAAGTCGTTGCAAAAGCGGGCGTTAAGGGAAGCGACGTCAAGGCGATCGGCCTTTCCGGACAGATGCACGGCTCCGTTTTTCTCGACAAAAACGACGCCGTCGTCCGTCCGGCAATCCTTTGGAACGACCAACGCACCGCCAAGGAATGCGTCGAAATCGAAGCGGCGGCGGGCGGTCGCGACAAGCTGATCGAAATGGTCGCAAACCCCGCGATGAGCGGCTTTACCGCGCCGAAAGTCGTTTGGCTCCGCAACAACGAACCGGAAAATTTCGACCGCGTCGCCAAGGTGTTGCTCCCGAAAGACGAAATCCGCCGCCGTTTGACCGGCGAATACGCGACGGAAGTTAGCGACGCCAGCGGAACGCTCTTCCTCGACGTCGCGAATCGGCGTTGGTCGAAACCGCTCCTCGACGCGCTCCAACTCGACGAATCGCTCCTCCCGACCGTCTTCGAATCGGAAGACGTTACCGGACGCTTAACGCCGCAAGTCGCGGAACAACTCGGCTTAACGACCGACTGTCTCGTCGTCGGCGGCGCGGGCGACTGCGCGGCGGGGGCGGTTGGAAACGGTATCGTCCGCAGCGGCGTTTTGTCGACTTCGCTCGGCACCAGCGGCGTCGCGTTCGTTCACTCGGACGAAGTTAAATACGACAAACTCGGGCGCGTTCACACGTTCTGCCACGCCGTCCGCGGCAAATGGCATATGATGGGCGTCACGCTCTCGGCGGCGGGGTCGCTGCAGTGGTTCCGCGACGCGCTTTGCCCGGAACTTTACGAGAAGGCAAAGTCAAGCGGCCAAAACGTTTACGAACTTTTGACGGCGGAAGCGGCGGCGACTCCGATCGGCGCGGACGGGCTCTTCTTCCTCCCGTATTTGAGCGGAGAACGGACGCCGCACGCCGACCCGAACGCTCGCGGATGTTTTGTCGGTCTAACTCTTTCGAGCGACCGGGGCCGAATCGCGCGCTCGATTATGGAGGGCGTCGCTTACTCGTTGCGGGAAGCGATCGACATTTTCCGCAGTCTCGGCGTTCCGGTCGGCGAAATCCGGGCGTCCGGCGGCGGCGCGAAGAGCCCGTTTTGGCGTCAAATTCAAGCGGACGTTTTCGGGAGCAAGACGACGACGCTCAACTCGGAAGAGGGCCCGGCGTTCGGCGTCGCGCTCTTGGCGGCGGTCGGCGGCGGCGAATACGCGAACGTCGTCGAGGCTTGCGACGCGACGATTCGTCAAGTTTCGGAACTCGCGCCTAACCCGGACGCGCAAAAGAAATACGACGCCGCGTTCGCGGTTTATCAACGCCTTTACCGCTCGCTGAAAGCGGACTTCGAAGCGATTTCGACGCTCGGTTGACGTCGCGTCGTCGACGGCGTTTTTAACGACGCGCCTTTAATTTGTCAACGCCTTTCGCTTCCGACGCTCGCCGAATCTCGACCGCGGGCGCCGGGAGGCGGGGGCGTTTTGTCTTAACGGATTCTCAACGCCGACCAACGCCGAGCCAACTCTTTGTCGCGCCAAACGCCGCCGAAAACGCGCCGTCGCTTTTTGCGGTTCTTCGTTAAGTCTCCGCTTTTCCCCGCTTCCGTCAAGAAACAAAAAAACTCGACGCTTTCTTAGGAAGCGTCGAGTTTTCAACGGTTCGACGTTAAATTAAGTCGATAAAGCGCAAACGCTTAGCGCGCCGCGACCGCTTGATTCGGACGGAGGCTAAGATTGAACGCCAACGCCGTTTCTTGACCGGCGGTCAGCGTCGCGTGTTGAACGTCTTCGAAAACTTGCCCGTCGCGGACGGCGACGACGCGAATTTCGAACGAATAAGTTTCGCCAAACTCAAGGCTCTTCGCCGCGAAGGAGCGGACGGCGCCGGTTTGCTTCGTGCGGTAACCGTTGACGTAAACGATCGCGTCTTCCGGAACGAGCATATTAAGAACGCCGGAGCCGAGCGTCGGGTTCGGTTGCGGAGTCGGAACCGTTTCCAACGTCCCGGCGGGAGCTTCAAGTTGTTGCGGCGCCGCGTTTTGCGGAATCGCCGGAGCCGCGTCTTGGTACGAGCCGACCGCTTGCGCGTCCGTTTGGAGCGTCGGAGTCGGGGAAACGCCGGCTTCGAAACCGCCCTTTTGCGGCAAACCGGTGTTCGGGTCAAGCGGGTTCGCTTCGCCCGGAACGTAACCGTCGCCGCAGCAACGCGGAGCGTATCCGCCGTCGCAAGTCGTTTCGCAGGAAGTCCAGCACGGGTCGCACGGGCTCCAGCACGGGTCGCAGACCGTCCAGCACGGATCGCAGACGTAAGCCGGTTGGCAGAAAAGACTTCCGGTGCAGAGGAGGTTGCGGACGCCGCGCAAAATGTTGCGCACCGGTTGGCACGGGCGGTACGGCGAAACGTATCCGCTCCAAGGGGCGACATACGGGCCGCACGGGTCGCAAACGAACGCGCACGGGTCGCAGTCGACCGCCGCCGGGATGCCGCCGCCGTAAACGACGCCGGTTTCGTCGCCGCAAGTCGCGCAACCGGAATAACTTTCGTTCGCGGCGCTAGCGAAGAACGGAGCCGGCGCGGCCATTTCGCCGATCGTCAGCGCTTCGCCCGCGAAGAAGGAACCGTCGTCGACGACGTATTCCGGTTCGGCGCTCTTGAAAAGACCGCCGTCGAAAAGACCGCCGAACGCGAACGCGCTCGGAGCGGTCGCCAAAAGCGCCGCCAGCAACGACGCGCGCAACGTCAAACCGTTGATTTTCATCTCAAAAACTCCTCTCGAAATATGGAACAACGTCCGCGGACGTTTTTTTATTTTCGCTAGTCTCCGCAACTTACCCGCTTTATCGCCAAAGCGCAAACGGAATCGCGGAAAAACGCCGATGGGAACGCCCAAACCGCGTCGCGACCGGCGCAAAGTCAAAGGCGCCGTTATACAAAATTAACGAAGAACACGCAAACTTCCTTGCTTCGCTATTTTGCCTATATTTTCCACAAAATTTACTCTTTGAAAAGCCCTAAAACGCCTCTCTTTTCGCCAATTTCTCAAAAAGCCGTTAAAATATAACGATTATAACGGCTTCTTGCGTTTTTGCGGTCAAAGTTGCGCGTCAACAGCTCGTCGTCTTCTTATTCAACGAAACGGAAAACGGACGACGGCGTTCCTTCGAAACTATTATCGCCTGAACCGAACGTCCGAAACCAAAAAAAGCGCGCCGCGTCTCATATCCGACGTTTTGCAAAAAACCGCTACAACCAACCCAACCATTTCCCCCCCATTCCCCCCATTTTAACGTCTTTTCTTTCGCCGCGCTCAAAAAAAAGAGAAAAATAGGAAAATCTTCTTTTTTTTACAAACCGTCCCGCGCCTTTGTTCGTCGTCTTTAGTATAATGGGAATATCGCCGAGCCGAGCCGCCGACGTTTCGACCTTTTCGCTTCGCCGAGCCGCGCCGAGCGCCGCTTCGCTTGTTCCTTTAAGGAGAAAGAAAAATGACGACAAAATCCAAACCGCGCGAAAACCGTTCCTGTCGTTTCGCGTTTTTATCCCGCTTAAAATCGCGGCGCGTTCGAGCGTTCGTCGCCGCGTCGCCGTTCGCCGCCTTCGCCGCGTTGGCGTTCGGACTCGGTTTCGACGTTCGCTCCGACGCCGCGCCGCCGCTGCGTCCGCCCCGCGTCGTTCGCCCGGTCGAACCGACGGAGCCCGGCGGCCAGGTCGCTCCAAACGCGACGAAAATATCGAATCTTCCGTTCGCCGGAATCGCGACGAAAACGTCGGAGGAAAAGGCGCAAGAACTCGCCGGAAAGTCGCCGTCGGAACTCCTCGACGCCGCGAAAAAGCTAACGAGCGAAGGAATGAGCGCCGACGCGGTCGTACTTTGCGAAGCGGTCGTCGACTCCGCCGAAGCGACGGAACACGAGACGCTTAGCGCGCTCTCGACCTTAAACGACGCGGTCGGGCCGATCGCGTCGGAAGCGTTTTACGAACGAGCGACGCAAACTCGCCCGAACTCTTGGCGGCTCAAACAAGCGTTCGCCAACGCGCTCGCTTGGAACGACCGAGTAATCGGCAAACTGGTCGACGGCGTCTTCGTTCGCTCGGAACGTTGGGACGCGGACGCCCTCGACGGAACGGCGCTCTATCGCGTTCGCGCTCTTCGACTCCTAAACGAAGCGCTTCCGCTCGTTCGCGCCGAACAAGCGACGCTCTTCCCGAACGGCCTCGACGCTCCGATCGACGAAAAGGCCGCCCAAACGCTAAACGAAACGCTCGGTCTCCCGACAAATTCCGTCTCGCTCGTCGCCGACGCCGGTCGAACGGACGCCGAAGCGCGGTTTCGCTCGACTTTTTACAACTTCTATAACAATTTCGCTAAAATGTTTAGAAACGCTCAAACGTTCAACGGCGAACGCGACGAGCGTTGGCGTCTGCAAGCGAAAACCGACCTCGACGTTTTGCCCGATTGCGAACCGGTTTCGCATCGTTACAACGCGTCTCGACGTCAAGGCGCCCCCGTCGACGCCGACGGAAACCCGGTTTTCTTCGCGACGCCGGAAACGTTCGAAGCGGCCCAAAACGACGGCGAACGCGCGCTTTACATGGAGTCGCAAGCGTTCGCCGTCGGCAATCCCGCGGAACGCTTTCATCTCCTTCAAGCTCGCGGGACGAGAGCGCAAGCAACCTTCGGCGTTCAAACGCTTTCCGACTATTCGCGTTACTTCCCGACCGACCCGAACGCGCCGAACGCCCCGACGTCCGAAACCGGAATTTGGGAGCTTCACACCCTCGACGATTCGGAAACGATCGCGAAGTTGGCGACCGGCGTCAAACGTTTTAAACTCCCCGACGACGAGAATTGCCTCGTCCTTTGGCGCGAAGCGCTCGAACACGCCGACACGCCTCAGTTGGGAGTCGGCGCCAAAGAACATTTGCTGTCGTTAATCGCGAAAGAATACGAAAATCGCCGCCAATTCGACAAGGCCGCCGACGTTTGGCGCGAACTCCTCGACGCTTGCGCCGACAACCGAGGCTCGTACCCGAACGTCGCCCGCGAAGCGCTCGACCAAATCCTTAACCCTTGGGGCCGCTTCGACTTAGTCGCGTCGAAAATCAACGGCGCCGAAACGGTCGTTTCTTACGTCGCCCGGAACGCCGACGCGGTCGAGTTCGTCGTTCGGGAAATCGACGCGGAGAAACTTCTCGCCGAATTCCGCAAGGTCGCGAACTCCAACCCCAACGCTAAAAACGATTTATTCTCGCCGCAAATCGAATTTTTCCTTCAACGGCAAGGCGTCGAGAAAATCGCCGAAAAGTACCTCGGCCCCGAAGTCGCGCGTCGAACGGTCGAAATCGAACCGGAGCCGGGACATTTCAACCGCCGATACGACGTCGCGCTTCCGATCTCTCGCGGCGGTTTGTTTTACGTCGAAGCGACGGCGAAAAACTCCGAAAAGACCGCCGAAAAAACGTCCGCGTTCTTTTGGAAGCCGGACGCCGCGATCGTTTCGCGCTCAACCGCCGACGGCGAATACTTTTACGTCGCCGACGCGGTAACCGGCGCCCCGCTCGCGAACGTCGAAGCCGAGCTTTTCGTCGTCGAAACGAGCTGGAACCGCGACGGAAACCGCCGAACGCGCGCCGCTCGCTCCGAAAAGGTCAAAACCGACGAAAACGGTTCCTTCGTCGTCGAGAAAATCCCCGGTTTCGGCGGTCTTAGCTCGCTGCTTAAATCGTCTTCAAATCGTTATTACACGGTATTTACATTTGTCCCGTCCGTGAATCCGAACGAACCGGCGCGTTTCGCTTATCTTGCGACGCATCGCCTCGACGCGCAACTGCGCCGCGCTCAAAACTTTACGAACGACGAAGCGAACGAGCAAGCTCGCGCCTATTTCGTCTCCGACCGCCCGCTTTACCGCCCCGGTCAAAAGGCCGAGTTTAAGTTTT
This sequence comes from Thermoguttaceae bacterium, assembly GCA_017436025.1. Taxonomy (GTDB): domain Bacteria; phylum Planctomycetota; class Planctomycetia; order Pirellulales; family Thermoguttaceae; genus RUG369. The sequence goes on along the minus strand of JAFSDX010000037.1, from coordinate 27,106 downwards.
GGCTCGGAACGGCGAAATACGACTTGCCGGAAACGCATCTTTGGGCCGGCAAAGAAGTTAAGTACTCGATTACGTCCCCGCGCGGCGACGAAGTGAAAACGCAAACGGTCGTTTTGGACGATTTCGGCGCGTTCGCCGGTTCGTTCGAACTCCCTAAAGACGCTCAACTCGGCGTTTACAACGTTCAAATTCGCGCGACAAACGACCGTTACTGGTACGGCGGCGGAAGTTTCCGTCTCGAAGAGTACCGCAAGCCGGAATTTGAGGTCGCCGTCGACGCGCCCGCCGAGCCGATTACGCTCGGCGACAAGATCAAAGCGACGATTTCCGCGAAGTATCTTTTCGGCGCGCCCGTTGCCGAAGGCGAAGTTTCGTATAAGGTTACGCGAACGCGACATAACGAAACTTGGTACCCGGTTTTGCCTTGGGATTGGTTCTACGGCCCCGGTTACGGTTGGCTTCACTGCGACGCCGTTTGGTATCCCGGTTGGTCGAATTGGGGTTGGCGCCGTCCGGTTCCGACTTGGTTCCCGCGCTCGGGCGGCGTTCCGGAGGTCGTTCTCGACGGAACGGCGAAGCTCGACGCCGACGGCAAAGCGCAAATCGTTATCGACACGTCGTTTGCGAAGGAGCTTTTCCCGAACGACGACCAACGTTACGAGATTACGGCGGAAGTCGTCGACCGTTCGCGTCGCACGATCGTCGGAACCGGCTCCGTTTTCGCAACTCGCGACCCGTTCAAGGTTTGCGTTTGGACGAATCGCGGTTTTTACGACGCCGCGTCCCAAATCGACGCGTCGTTCCAAACGCGCCGCGTCGACGGCAAACCGGTCGTCGGCGAAGCGACCGTTCGCCTCTTCAAAATCGAGTATCGCCCGACGAACGCCGACTCGCAAACCGCGTCGACGAACGCTTTAACCGCTCTTCAGCCGGTCGAGACGGAAGTCTTCTCGAAGCGCGTCGCGACGAACGCCGACGGCTTCGGAGCGCTTTCGCTCTCCGCCGCGGAGCCGGGTCAATACCGCTTATCCTGCGAAGTCGAGACGCCGCAAGGGTTGCGTCGCGAGGGCGGCGTTCTCTTGACCGTCGGCGCGACGTCGCGAAACGCCGAAAAGCAAGCCGACGCGAAGAAGGCAAGCGGCGAAAGCGCGTTCCGTTTCGGCGATCTCGAACTAACGCTTGAAAAATCGGAGTTTAAAGTCGGCGAAACGGCGCGCCTTCAAATCGCGTCCGACCGTCCCGACGCGTCGGTTCTTCTCTTCGAACGTCCGGAACACGGGCTCGCGCCGACGAAACCGCGCGTCGTAAAACTCGAAAACGGAACGGCTTACGTCGACGTCAAAATCGAAAAGCGCGATATGCCGAACTTTTTCGTCGAGGCCGGAACCGTCTCGAACGGCGAGTTTTACAGCGTGTCCCGCGAAATCGTCGTTCCGCCGGAAAATCGCGTCTTAAACGTCGAAGTTCAGCCGTCGAAAGCGACGGTCGCGCCGGGCGAAAAGACGAAAATCGCGGTGCGCCTAACCGACCTCGAAGGCCGCCCGATCGTTGGGCAAACCGTTGTTACCGTTTATGATAAGGCGCTCGAACAGCTCGCCGGTCGCGGCCCGAACGACGAAGACGTCCGCAAGTTCTTCTGGAATTGGCGCCGTTACGGACAGTCGCCGGACTTTGCGACAAACCTTCGCGAAATCTTCCGAATCCCGCAAGGCGCCGAGCCGAAAATGCGCGACCTCGGAATTTTTGGCGGTTCTATCTTCACCAATTCCAGCGCTTTATCGCTGAACGGCGACGCGGAAGATTTCGCCGTCGTCGAAGAAGCCGCGATGGAAATGGACGCCGCGCCAATGGCGATGAGCGCGCGGTCAATGGCCGCGGCCCCGGCGCCCGCGATGGCGACGGGCGCAATGGAAGGCGGAATGGGCGGCGGCGCCGTCTTTAAGTCGAGCGCAACCAACGCGATACGACGCAGAGAGACCGGCGACAGCGCGGTCGCGATGGGCGGCTCTTCGTCGCAAACTTCGGCGCAACCGGAGTTCGTTGAAGCGACAACGCGTAAAAACCTCGCCGACTTGGCGTTCTGGGCCGCCGACTTGCTCCCGAACGACGACGGCGTTATCGAAATCGAAGTCGAGACGCCGGAAAACTTAACGACTTGGAAAGTCGCCGCTTGGTCGGTCGGCGCCGGATTGCGCGTCGGCAGCGGAACGTCGGAATTCGTTTCGCGCAAAGACGTTATCGTCCGGATGCAGAAGCCGCGTTTCCTGACGCAAAACGACGAAGCGGTTCTTTCGGCGATCGTTCACAACTACCTTGATTCTGAAAAAACGGTTCAAGTTTCGCTCGAATTCGACGCGGAAAACGCCGATTCGCCGCGACTTACGCTCGTCGACAACGCCGACGGCTCCGCGCTGAACGCTCCGGGAATCGGAACGAACGCCGCGACGCGAACCGTCGTCGTTCCGGCCGGCGGCGAAGCGCGCGTCGATTGGCTCGTCAAAGCGCAAAGCGTTGGCGAATCGACGCTTACGATGAAAGCGTTGACCGACGAAGAGTCGGACGCGATTCAAGAGACGCTCCCGATTTTGGAACGCGGTATGGCGAAGCAAATCGCCGTCTCGGGTATGATTCCCGCCGCCGACGCAGCGTCGTCCGGCGCTAAAGCGCCGCGCGAAGCGAAGTTCCGTTTGACCGTTCCGGAAGCGCGCCGTCCTGAAACAACGAAGCTAACCGTTCGCTTTTCGCCGACGCTCGCCGGGGCGATTTTCGACGCCCTGCCGTATATGATCGAGTATCCTTACGGCTGCAACGAGCAAACGCTAAACCGTTTCCTTCCGTTGGTTATCGCGCAAAAAGCGCTCATCGACTCCGGCGTCGACTTGGCGTCGCTCAAAGAGAAACGAGCGAACCTGAACGCGCAGGAACTTGGCGACGCCAAGGAACGCGCCGCGCAATGGAGTCGCAACGCTTCTCACAAGGCGGTTTACGACGTCAACGAAGCGCGAAAACTCGCGCAAATCGGCGTCGACAAACTCGTCGCGGCGCAATGCAACGACGGCGGTTGGGGCTGGTTCTCCGGCGTCGGCGAACGGTCGACGGCGGAAATGACCGCGCTCGTCGTTCGCGGGCTTATTTTGGCGCGCGCCAACGACCAAGCGGTTCCGGAACACGCGCTCCAAAACGGAATCGCTTGGCTCCAAAACCACCAACGCGAAGAATCGCTTAAAATCTTACGCGGCAAAGTTTGGAGCGACGAGCGCAAAGCCGAATCGGACGCTTGGCGGCTCTACAAAAACGGCGCCGACGAAGCCGACGCGCTTGTGTATTACACGCTGTCAGAAGCGGGAATCCGCCCGGTTCCGTTCTCCGAAACTTTTGTCGATACGCAAGATACGGAAAACGTTTCGATTACCGACAATCCCGCCGAACTTTTCGCAACGATGAAAGAGTTTCTTTGGGAAGCGCGAACCGAGTTGCAACTCTATCCGCTTTCAATGTTTGCGCTCGCGCTCGACGACGAAACGAAGACGGCGACGCAAGGCCAAACGCCGGAACTCGCCGAATCGCGAACCGTCGCTAAGTCTCGCGTTGAAACGATTTTGCGTCGTCTTTCTCAGTATCGCAAGGTCGACAACGAAAACCAAACGGTTTGGCTCGCGCTGAACGGCGTTCCCGGTTGGTATTTTTGGCGTTGGCACGGTTCCGAAATGGAGACGCAAGCCGCTTACTTAAAGCTGTTAAGTCGCGTCGACGCCGAAACGCTCCGCCGCTTAGGAATCGCCGACGACGCGCCGCGCCTCGTTAAGTATTTGCTTAACAACCGCAAACACGCGACTTACTGGAATTCGACGCGCGACTCCGCCGTTTGCGTCGAAGCGTTCGTCGAGTATTTGCGCCGCACCGACGAACTCGCAACCGATTCGAAAGTCGAGGTTTACGTCGACGGCGAACTGCGAAAAACGGTCGAATATTCGCCGGAAACGCTCTTCGAAACGGACGGAACGCTCGTCCTCGACGCGGCGCAAATCGCGTCCGGCGACCGCGAAATCGTCCTCAAAATGACCGGCGCGAATCCCTTGTATTACAACGCTTACCTTGAATTCTTCACGCTTGAAGACCCGATTGAAAAAGCCGGACTCGAAGTAAAAGTCGAGCGGCGTTATTACAAGCTCGTTCCGAGAAAAGACGCGACGTCGCTCGTCGAGGGCGGACGCGGGCAAGCGGTTTCGCAACGCGTCGAGCGGTTCGAAAAGGTCGCGCTAAATAACGGCGATTCAGTTACTTCCGGCGATCTTATCGAAGTCGAGTTGACGCTCGAAAGTAAAAACGAGTACGAGTCGATTCTGCTCGAAGATCGCAAGGCCGCCGGATACGAGCCGGTCGAAACGACGAGCGGTTATAACGGCAACAATCTCGGAGCTTACGTCGAGTATCGAGACGACCGCGTTTGCTTCTTCGCGTCGCGGATTCCGCAGGGCCGAACGACCGTTTCGTATCGGTTACGCGCCGAGACGCCGGGTCGTTTCTCCGCGCTTCCGACTCGCGTCGAAGCGATGTACGCGCCGGAACTTAAAGGCAACTCCGACGAGTTCAAGGCGAACGTTCTCGACCGCGAAATCGGCGGCGACGCCAAGTAATTTGCCGCGTTGAGTCGTTAAAAAAGGTCGAGCGTTCTTTGCGACGCTCGACCTTTCTTTTTACGCAAACTCTTCTTTTACTTAGTTTGCATTATTTCTTTTCTTCTTTTTCTCGCGCGTAATATTCGCCGATCGCCTTCATCGTCGCGGTCGGGTAATCGGTCGCGAAAGAAGCGCACCCGGCGTCGAGAAGCGTCCAATACGTCGACGCTTTGTCGCCGTTCGTCCAGGAAAGCGTTTCGAAGGTAACGCCGCGTTTGCGACACTCCGTCCCGCAGTAACGCAAAACGTCGAGCGTCGGTTTCACTTCGCCTTTATCGTCAACGACGACATGGACTTGCAACGCGTCGAGGTCGGCGAAATTTTGGTCGCGAATTTTGTCGAAACGGTCTTTCAAGTCTTCGGCGGTACCGCTCCACGTCGTCGGCATCCAAAGCATTCCCTTCGAACGCGGCGCGACCTTCTTCCAAGCCTTGATTTCGTCGTACTTAGAGCTGGCCAAAATGATTTGCGGGTGAACCGCTTCGGTCGCTTTCGCCAAAACTTCGAAGTCGACTTGTTTCACGTCGAAGAAAATCAAGCGGCGCGGGTCTTCTTGGAGCGCGGCGATCATTTCGTCTAAGTCGGCCATTTGCTGACCTTTAAACGCTTCGCCCATATACGCGCCGACGTCGAGTTTGCGGCACTCTTCATACGTAAAATCTTTGACGCCGAGCTTCTTCACGTCTTCCGGCGCGTCCGGAATGATGCGCTTGAAGTTATTGTCGTGAAAGGACATAATGACGCCGTCTTTCGTCATGCGAATATCGGCTTCCGGCACGACGTTGATCGCCCACGCGGCGCGGAAGGTTTCGAGCGTCCCTTCCGGCGCTTCGCCGCCCATCCCGCGGTGCCCTTGGACGAGGATTTCCGCGAACGGCAGATTTTCTCTAACGTTCCAATCCGCAGGAACTTCCGCGTAATATTCGTCGAGCGCTTGGAAGGTAACGTCCGGGCGGTCGGCGCCGAAACCGGCGGAACCGGCCTCCATCAACGCCTTATGGAACGCGACGTCGACGGCCAAATCGGGGCAGGTTTTCGTCCGCCACGCCATCGTTTGGAACTCGATTCCGCGAGCGCGCAGTTCGTCGGCGACTTTGCGTAAACAAGCGAGCGACGGTTGCGCATTGCCGTCGGCGTCCTTCGTTACGTGAATTTGCAAGCGGTTGATACCTTTGAAGTTACTGGCGCGCAACTTTTCGAAACGCGCTTCGACGTCGGCGTCCTTCATTTTGCCGAGCCCCATCCAAAGGGTCGCGTCGGCGTTCGGGCAAACTTCCGCCCAACGTTCGAGGTGCGCTTCGTTACCCGACGTCAACGTTACTTGGAAACGCACGTCGTATACGGCTTTCGCAAGCTTTTCGAAATCAACGTTTTTCACGTCGATCACGACGCGGCGTCGATTGTTTTGTTTCAACGCGTCGACAATCTCTTCGATCGAGATAATTTTTTCGCCTTTGAACTGTTCGCCGCGGAAAGAGCCGATATCGAGCGCGCGAGCTTCGTCGAACGTTAAGTCCTCGACGCCCTTGGCTTTAAGTTCGGCCGGAGCGTTCGGGCAAACGCGGGCGAAGTTGCCGTCGTGAAACATCAAAATCCGCCCGTCTTTCGTCGAGCGCACGTCGACTTCCGGCGTTCCGCCCATCTCCCAAGTCATTTCAAGAGACGACATACAGTTTTCCGGCGCCAAGTCGCCCGCGCCGCGGTGCGCGACGACCGTTACCTTTTCGCGCGGAATGTTACGCAACGTCCAACGCGCTTCGTCGCCCGACGCGACAAGCGGAAGCGCCGCCAACAACGCCGCGACCGTCGCCGCCGCTTTCGATAAATTCCATTTCATATAACCCCCTTCGCTCGCTTTATTTAAAAGCCAAGAAACTAAACGTCCCGACGTCGTTCGAACGAACGCGCGAGCCGACGCTCGACGGCGTCCGACTCGCAAACGTCGGGCCGAAAACCTAAAAACGCGACGCGTTCCCCGTCGAAGCGTCGGAGCGCGTCCTATACTCATTAACTCAATGCGACGCAAAGTTTTACATCGCGTCGCTCATTCCGTCGAGACCGTCCGGCTCGAAACCGTTCGCTTGACCGCCCAAACCGCCGACGCCGCCCAGCGCCCAGTAACGACGGCGCAACTCGTCCAGCGCGTTAAAAACTCGGTTCGGGTCTTCCATATTTTCCATCTTGAGAACGCCGTCGGTAAGGTCTTGCGTGAAGAGAGCGATCGTACCGACGCCGCCTTGAAAGTATTTTTGGAAAAAGGTTTGCGAACTTTGAATATCCTTGACTTGCGCGATGTGCATCGAGTCGGTTTTCTTGTTAAAAATCCCGCGCGTTACCAGAATCGTCGTCGATTTCGGATTATCGGAATCGCAACGAATTTCATATCGAACGCCGTAAACCGCGACAATCCAACGCCAAGCGCGCCAAATCCACAGAAACGCCGGAATCGCGAGGCAAACGCCCCAAATCGCTAAAATTTTCACGGACGCCCCGGATTTCGTCGTTTGCGGCGCGACGTTTTCCGTTTCCGTTTCCGCTTCCGTTTCCAACGCGACCGGCGCCGTTTCCGCTTCCGCTTGCGTTTCCGACGCGACCGCTTCGACCGGTTCTAAATCGTTGAACGGCGCGACAACCTTCTCGTCGGCTTGGTTCGCGGACGTTTCCTCGGTCGCAAGGGGCGCGTCGAGCGAAGCGTCTTGCGCAAACGCTTGCGGCGTCGAGAAAAACGTCGCGTCCGCAACGGGCGTCGGCGCGGCGTTTTCCGTCGTCGGCTTCGTCGCGGAACAGCTAAGCCGCGCGGCCAACGCGACGAAAGCGATCGTAACGATCGTTAAAAGAATAATTTCCGGATAAAACGCTTTGAAAGAAGGCCGCCCCTCGCGCCAAGGCCCGGCGGAAGCGTTCGCGTTCGTTTTCGCCATTATACTAATCCTTATTGGCTAAATGTTGCTCGACAATACGATAAAAAGCGGAAACGCACGACGCGCCGCCGAAACGCTCCGCTTTATTATTATACCGACTTTGCGTCGAAAAAGCAAACGCGACGCGCAAATTTTTTCGTCGCTCGGCGCGGCGTTACTTCCAAACGTCGCGTTTTTCGAACGTCGTATGAAAGAGCGATTTGGCGCGTTCGCCGAGCGGTTCGCCGACGAAGTCGCGGTAAAACGCTTGAATCTCCGGGTTGTCGCCGCTCGTTCGGAGCGCGACTTTCGCGTCGCCTTCGAAAAGACCGTCGGCGCGCTTTTGCCGCCAAGCGTCGGTCGGGCGCCGCATTCCGTCGACCTTCGGTTGACCGCCGCCTCCGACGCAACCGCCGGGGCAGGCCATTACTTCGACGAAATCAAAGTCGATCTTGCCGGTCGATTTTAGCGTCTCCAAGAGCGGACGAACCGCCGCCAACCCGCTCGCGACCGCGACGCGAACCGTTTTGCCGCCGATCTCGACCGTCGCCGTCTTCAACGCTTTCGTTCCCCGAAGCGATTCGAATTTAAGGAGTTCCGACGGCGGGTCGGTTCCCTCGACGACTTTCCAAAGGTTGCGAAGCGCCGCCTCCGCGACGCCGCCGGTCGCGCCAAAAATTTTTCCGGCGCCGCTTCCGTTCCCGAGCGTCGAGTCGAACGGTTCGTCGTCGAGCGTCGCCGGGTCGACGTTCGTTTGCATCAGCCAAGACGCGAGTTCGCGGGTCGTCAGCGCGAAGTCGAGATCGCGAATCGTTTCGTTCTTCCAATATCGCCCGGCCGCGTTCGCGTTCGGCAGGGTCGCCTCGAACTTTTTCCCGACGCAAGGAACGAACGCGACGTGCGTCATCGTCGCCGGGTCGAGCCCTTTTTCCTCGGCGAAACGCGTTTTGATCGCCGCGCCTTGCGACAGGAGCGGACTCCGCGTCGTCGACAAATTCGGGATGAATTCCGGGTAAAACGTCTCGACAAACTTCACCCAAGCCGGACAACAGGAAGTGAAAAGCGGCCCCGCGTTCGGCTCGTTCAAGCGCGCCCAAAGTTCCCGCGACTCTTCCTCGATCGTCAGGTCGGCGCCGAACGTCGCGTCGAAAACGAAATCGAACCCGATCAGCCGCAACGCCGCCGCGAGCTTCGCTTCGAGGTTCGCGCCCGGTTCGAGCCCGAACATTTCGCCGAGCGAAACGCGGAGCGCCGGCGCCGTCGTCGCGACGAAAGTTTGCGCCGTCTTCCCATTCTCTCCGTTTTCGCCGTTTTGCCCCGCTTTCCTCGTCGCTTCGTTTTGCGCCGCCAGCGCGACTTCCCGAATCGCCGACGCGACCTCGACGTAATCGAGCCGCTCGTGCAGGACGTTGAACTTGCACGCGGTTACGCATTGTCCGCAGTTTACGCAGATTGTCGAGACGCCGTCTTTTAACGTATCGCGGCGGTACCAGTGCGAAATCGTTTGCGCCATACACGCTTCGTCGCATCGCCCGCAGTTCGCGCAACGCCGACGCTCGTATGTCAGCGACGGGTTGTCCGGTTCGACGACGACCGGATCGCAGGGCCGCCGCTCGCGTTTGCGCAACGCTTTGTACTCGCTAAACGTTTTGCAACCGTCGAGATGGTAAGGGAATTCGTCGTCCGCGCCCCCGTTCGCCGCCGCGTTCGGAGCGACGCGATCGAGAATCGGCTGAAAACCGCGTTCCCGTCCGCGTCCGCCGCCGCGCCCGCCGCCTTGCGCGAAAGCGTTCGCCCCGAGCGCCGCCGACGCGAGTCCGAACGCCCCCGTTTTCAACGCTTCCCGACGCGGAATCCGCGCTCCGATCGCCGCGCCGTCGAACGCTTCGAGCGTCCCCGACTTCTTCGCGTCCTTCTTCGCGTCCTTCTTCGCGTCGCCTTGTTCGTCGTTCCGTTTCATCGCGCTTCCCCCTTTTTCGTCCGTTTGTTTTCGCCGCGACGCCGACGTTTTCGTCGAACGATTCGCTCGGCGACGTTTCTTGGTCCTCGTTCGTCGATTTCTCAACGACGTTCGTTCTCCTTTTCGATTATAAAGGTTCGACCGCAAAATCGCAAGCGGCGCTCCCGCGCGACGGCGTTTTTTCCCCGTTTTTCTTCAATTTTTACCGCCGACGTTTCGCCAAACCGTCGCAAGCCGCCGCTTCGATTTTTCCTTTCTTCCCCATTCGACGCAAAGCGCCCGTCTTACGGTCGTTTTAACCCGCAATTTTAAAATATGAAACTTAGGTAAAACAGGAAAATTTTATAAAACGGTCTTGGCGCGACAAAAGAAATTGAGTATACTGTTTGTTAGGGGGCGTTCCGTCCCGACGCGTCGCTTACAAACGCTCGCTCCGTCGGTCGCGAAAGTTCGCCGCGCGTCCCGCGACGTCGTTTCCCAACGTCTCGCCCTCCCTCCCATTTTACCTATTTTCCGCATCGACAAGAGACGAAAGACCGCCTTATGAGCGCCCTTCCCGTTTTGAACGTTTTTCCGCGACGTCCTTCGAAACGCCGTCGGCCCGCGCGCCTCGCGACGTCGACCTTCCCCCTCGGAACCGCGTTGACCGCCGCGCTCTTCGTCGTTTCGCCGCCGTTCGAGTCGCCGCGACTCGCCGTCTTTGCGCAAACCGTCCAAACGACGCAACCCGTTTCGGCGACGCAAACCGAAGACGCGCTCCTCGCCGCCGCGCTCGAACAGCATCGGTTGGGGAATTACGCGGAGGCGATTCAGCGGTTCGAAGCGTTTATCGCGCAATATCCGGCGTCGAAAAATCGCAACAAAGCGGAACTTTTCGCCGGACACGCTCGCCTCGCGCTCGGCGAATTTGTCGACCCGGAGCAAACGGCCCTCGCACGAGCGCACTTCCAGTACATTATTAATCAAGGAAAAAACGCCGAATACTATAAAGAAGCGACTTTTCACAACGCTCACTCTTATTTTAATTTGCGACAATATTCGGAGGCGCGCCCGCTTTTCACGCAATTTTTAAGCGAGTTTCCTAAAGACGCTTACGTTCAGTACGTTTATTATTATCTCGGCGTTTGCGAAGCGCAGTCGGGAGCTTACTCCGCGGCGCTCAACTATTTCGACCGCAACCTGAACGAGTACCCGACGTCGCCGCTTCGTTGGACTTGCCGCCTCGAAAAAGCCGCGACGGTCGGCAAATCCGGAAACTATCAAGAAGCGGAAAGACAACTGAACGCATTGGCCGCGGAGCCGGAAATTCCCGCCGACGTCGCCGGACAAGTCGTCGTCCAACGCGCGCTTCTGCAGATCGTTCAGCAAAATTTCGACGAAGCGATCCGTATTTTGGACGAGTTTATTCGACGTTATCAAAACGACCCGAACTCGACGCAAACCGTCCAAGACGCCTATCTTTACGAAGCCTACGCCTACTTCGCTAAGAAAGAGTTTGAACGCGCGCTTCTCCTCGTCGACCAAATGGCGCAAGCGGCGCAGACCATCTCGCCGGAAGCCGCGCTCCTTAAAATCAAACTGCTCGTCAACTTGAATCGCGTCGACGAAGCGGAAACGCTCTTAAACGCCCTCGAAGCGTCGAGTTACGGCCAAGAAACGCCGGACGCGATCGCCTCGTATCGCGCCCTCCTTTCGTTGGCGCGCGGGCAATGGGACGCCGCGATTTCCTCGCTGACGACGCTCCTGAAAGTGCGCCCGACGACCGGAAACGCCGTCGCGATCAACTACTACAACGCCGGAGCGCCCGCGACCGGAACCCAGCTTGCGCCGCACGATTTCGTCGAAACTTGCGGAACGCTAATCCTTTCTTACGCAAGCCGTTACGCCGCGAAAAAGGCTCCGTCCGACGAAGCGGCTCAAGCCGCCGTCTTCACCGCGACCTCCCGATACGCCCGTTCGCTCAACGACCCGGCGCTGAATTTAATCGTCGAAATGATCGACAAACGTCGCCGCGAAGCGTTGACGAAACCGATCGACTCCGCTTCCGGAAGCGTTTCGGTCGCGACGCCCCCCGGTTCCGTCGCGCCGCCGCCGAATCCGTTCGTCAATCCGACCGACCCGAACGCGTCGCGCCCGCCGCAACAGGGCGGCGCCTCCTACGCGCCCAACGTCCCCGGAGCGACCGGGTCGAACGTCGCCGGAACGACCGGAACGCCGAATGCGACCGCCGGAACGACCGGGTCGACCGCCGGAAACGAAAACGCCGCCGGAACGACCGAATCGACGCCGCTAACCCCCGTCGCCGCCCGCGAAGCGCTCGTCAAAGCGACCAACTTCTTCGTCAACCAAGAATACGACCGCGCCAACGAAGTCCTTTTGGAGGCGATGACGGTTTCCGAAACCTTTTGGCAAGATTGCCCGGCCGAGGCGGCGCGCGTCGCGCTTTTACGAGCGAACGTCCTTTACGCGCTCAATAAACGCTCCGAAGCGCAATTAATGTGCCAAGAACTCCTGTCGAACGCGCCGCACTCTCCGGAAGCGTCGGTCGCCGCGTTTTATCTCGGATACGCCGCCGACTTGCTCGGTCGACGCGACGACGCGATCAAATATTTGAGCCTCGCCGCAAACTCGCGAACGGTTTCGCCGCTCGCCGACGCCGCGCTTTACTATCTCGCGACGAACGAATGGGAACGCCGCGACGTCGAGCGCGCTCAACAAAATTTTTACCGCCTTTACCGATCCTATCCGCGCAGCGCTTACTGGAGTCACGCGGTTTGGGCGATCGCGAAAATTGAGTTCGACGTCAAAAACGACGTCGTCGCCGAAGAGTTGGTCAACGAAGCGCTCGCCAAGAAACCGGACGCGGCGATCGTCGACTACCTCCTTTTCCTCAAAGGCGAAATCGCGCTCCGCGCCAAGGATTACGAGAAAGCCCGCGTCGCGTTCGAAATGATTATCGAGCAATATCCGGAAAGCGTTTGGCGTTCGAAAGCGACCAACCGGCTCAACGCGATTCCGGAACGTTTCCGCCGTCCGAACGCGTCCGCCGCGACTCCCGCCGTTCCCGCGCCGTCGAATCGTCCGACGTCGCCCGCGACGCGCCGCGAACTTCAAGACGACGCCGACGAACCGTCGCGCCGCCCGGTCGCGCCGCGTCCAAGCGCGCCGAACCTTCCGCCGAACGCCTTCGACGACCGTTCGAATCCGACGTCCGAACGCCGTCCCGCGTCCCTTCCGTCGCCCGCGCCGAACCGCCCGAACGACGAACGCCGTCCCGCAAACGTTCGACCGAACGACGACCGTCGCCCCGCGAACGCTCGCCCAAGCGCTCGCCCCAACGACGCGACGACCGAGCGCCGCGACTCGACCGTTTCTCGTTATCCCGGCGCGTCCGAATCGCTCGACCGTCGCGGCGCCGACGAACGCCGGGTTTATCGAACGTCCTTTTCGAACGAAACGCTCCGTTTCTAACGCGTTTTGCGCCGTCGTTTAACGCCCAAAACGCCGCGTCCGCCGCGCTCTTTTTTATCGCGGCGACGCGGCGTTTCGCCGTTCGATCTCCGATTCGTTTCGTTCCGTTTCCTTCGCCTTTTTCGCCTTCGTCGCTTCGTTAACGTCGCGATTCGGCGGCGACCGCGTCGATCTCCCGCAAATATTGCGCGACCGACTCGGCTCGCGAAAATCCCCGCTCGATTTTCTCGCGTCCGAGCCGCCCCATCTCGCGCCGTCGTTCCCAAGGCGTCGCTAAAAATCGCTCGACCGCCGCGACCAACGAATCGACGTCGCGCGGCTCGAACCCGAACCCGCTTTCGCCTTCGTCGAACGTCTCGACGCACCCCGGTATTTTCGACGCTAAAATCGGTCGTCCGGTCGCCGCGCCCTCCAAAAGCGCGTTCGAAAGCCCCTCGTGATACGACGGCAACACGACCGCGTGCGCGGCGGCCAACGTCTCGCGAACGTCCTCTTGGTACCCCAAATACTCGACGACGCCGACGCTCGCCGCGTTAAACGTCAAATAATGAACGTCGCAACCGCGCTCGGTCGCGCCGACCATCTGAAACGCGACGTCCGGTCGCGTTTTACGAATCCGCCGCGCGCACTCGATCAGCTCGACGACGCCCTTGTCGCGCATCAACCGTCCGATAAAAAGCAAACGCGTTCCGTCGGCGTCGCTCGGATAATCGACGTACTCGAACCGCTCCAAATTGACGCCGGAACCGCGCGTCGCAACGATTTGCTCCGCCCGCGCCATTCGCTCGTCGACCAAGCGACGAGCGATCGCGTCGTTTTGCGCAAAGACCCGCGCCGCCCCCTTCAAACCGCTTCGATAAAGCGCCGTCGCGACGCGGCTCTTCCATCGGGCGCCGTAAAACGCCGTCCCCAACCCGGAAATCGTCGCGACGTAAGGCGTTCGCGTCGCTCGGCAAGCGCGTCCGCAATACGCGTTCGCCTTCACGGTGAAGGTTAAGACCAAATCCGGACGCAATTTTTTCAGCAGTTTTCGATAAAACCGGCAAAGTTTAGCGTCTTTTAACGGATTCAGCCCGCGCGGCTCGATCGGCGTCGAGACGATCGTCCCCTTACCGACGAACTCCGACGTTCGGAAATCTTCCTCGAACGAAAAAAAGAGTTCGTCGCCGCGCCGATAAAGCGCCTCGACCAGTTCGCGCTTAAAATCGTAAAGAACGCGCGCTTGATTAATTGCGATCAAAATCCGCATATTTCGCCCTTTTTCCCGTTTTCCTCGCCTTCGCTTCGCCGCCCGACGCCGCGTCCGCCGTCGCGACGCTTTTCCGCCGCCGTTCGCCGTTCCCCTCAAAACTCCGACGCCAAGCCCGCAAAAACCGAGACGGCGCGAACCCCAACCCCCGACGGCAAGACCAAAGCTCCAACGCCGAGAACCAAACTCCGCCGCCCCCCAAACCGACGGCGCGAACAAAAAACCCCGGCGCCAAGGCCAAAGCGCCAACGCCAAGCCTCCCCAAACCGACGCCAAGCCTCTCAAAAACCAACGTCGAACCCCCAAACCCCGACGCCGAGAACCCCCAAAAACCAACGGCGCGAACAAAAAACCCCGACGGCGCGAACCGTCGGGGCCTCGTCGACTTCAAACGTCGATCACATCATCATTCCGGCGGCTCCGGTTCCCATCCCCATTCCGCCGCTTTGCGAACCGTCGTACCGTCCCAGTTCGCGCGCGTCTTCTTTGACTTCGCGAATTTGGAGATAACCGTTCGGCTCCAAAATCATAATCTTGCCCGGCGAACGCAATTCCGCGCCGGAAATCTTCGCGCCGCCGACCGCGTCGACCAAACACGCGTCCGACACGTGATCGACCGTCGCTTTGCCGCTGTTTCGCCCGCCGCGACCGCCTCGACCGCCGCTTTGTTGCGCCATCATTCCGCTCGCCGCGCCCATGCCGCCCATACCCGTTTGCAACGCGCCGGCGACGTTGACCGCTTCGTGCGGCTTGCCCTTGAAGTTGGCGACTTGCCCAAGTTTCATCGACAAGTCTTGCGCCAACGACTCGGTCGCCGACTCTTGCTCGAAGTAAATCGACGCCAAGCGAACGCGCGGTTCCAGCCCCGGACGCGACGGCGCTTCGACGCTTTGCGCGAAAATGCGCGCCGAACGCCCCAACGACGCCGGATTCGACGGTTCGCTAAACTCCGACGCGACGATCTTTTGTTCGGTCGCGGTCGGGTCTTCGACGAAACGTTCTTCGACGCCGTAGTTCGGGTTCGCCAGCAACAGCTTCACGCGGTACTGGTACGTTTTGCCTTCCTCGACTTCGAAGTCGAAGTAACGGAAGAGGTAATAATCGACCGAAGCGACCGTTTGCGCGTTCAACATTTGCTTCGCGACCGCTTCGCGGTTGACGAGCCAATCGTTTCCAGCGCCCATACCGTTCGCGCCCATTCCTCCGGAAGCTCCCATTCCGCCCGGGCCGCCGGCCATACCGGAGTCCATACCGCCCATACCGCCCATACCGCCGCCCATCGCGGAACCGCCCGCGCCTTCGAACGGGTCGCGGTCGAGAAGCGTGCTTTCGTCGATTTGGTTCATCGCCTCTTGCAACTTGTTCCAACGTTCAAGCTCGGCGGATTGCACCTCGATTTGCTCGGAGGAGTTCAACGGAATATTCGGCAAGTTCGCGATTTCTTCGCCAAACGGTTTGTTCGCCATCGGCGGGCAGCTCATCGCCATCGGCGGATAAGAGGAAAACGTCGGCGCGTGATAGCTAAACCCGACTTGCTCCGACCCGACGCCGTTCCATTGGTTGTTCTCTTTCTTGATCGCGCGCAACACGTCGACTTTCGACCAAGTTACGTCGCCGTTCGGCGCGACTTCGCCGCGTTCCAACTCGTAATAAAGGTAACGCGGTTGGTCGCGAGCGTCGTCGAGATACTGCGCGTTCCCGAACAGATCGCCGTAAGCGGCTTGTTGTTTGCGAATCGGAATCGACCCGGTAACGGCGATCCATTGACGGCCCTTCGTTTCGCCGCCGGTTCCGCCCATCATACCTCCGGCGCCGCCCATCGCGCCGCCGGGGCCGCCCGCGCCCATCGCTCCGGCGCCCATACCGCCCGCGGCGCCGCCCATCGCGGCCGCCGCGTTGTTCGCGGTCAATTCTTTATACATAATGGCGCCGACGCAAGCGACCGCGCGCAGGTTTTCGACCGGAAGCGGCTTCACGCTCGGACGCTTGTTTTTGTCCGGAAAGAGCGACTGCTCCCAACGGTTCGGCGTTTCGTAAGCGTTGACGGTAACCGCGCTTTTGATCAACTTCGCGTATTCGCCGTAATCGTAATTGACGAGCGCTTCGTCGTATTCTTGCGGCGTAACCTCGCTCTCGTCGATATGTTTTTCGGCTTTGTTCGCCGCGTCGGTGATTTGCTCCGGCGTCAGGGTGAACGGATCCAACCCGGCGCCTCCGGCGAGCATCATTCCGAAAATCCCGACGGCGGCGGCGATCCCAATTTTCTCGCCGTGCAGAAAGAAGAAATTGAATTCGTTCGCGCCGACGTTCTTGCGTTTCGCTTTCGCTTTCGTTTTGGCTTTGGCGGCTTTCGCTTCTTGCGCCGCGGCTTTGGCCGCCGCTTTTTCCGCCGCCTTCGCTTCTTTATCGATATTTTTCGCGCACATGGCGTCCTCTATTTTTTATCGTTTAACCGTCGCCGTTCGCGCGTCTTTTCTCGGTTGCGGAACGGCGGCGGCGCGTCGTCTGAATAAGGGATGCGAGCGCGACAAACCTGCCGCGCTCGTTTTAACTCGACGTCAAGGCGCGGTCGTCGCGGCGTCGGTCGGAGCCGGTTCGGTCGTCGCGGCGTCGGTCGGAGCCGGTTCGGTCGTCGCGGCGTCGGTCGAAGCCGGTTCGGTCGCGGTCGCGTCGGTCGTCTCGGCGTCGGTCGCTTCGTTCGCGGCTTCGGCTTCCGCTTCGGCGGCGGCGATTTCGTCGGCGACGGCTTGGTTTTCCGCGGCGCCGGCTTCAGTCAGCGCGACGTCGGCGGCGTTTTCGGCCGCTTGCGCTTCTTTACCGGTGCCGAACGCGTCCTTATTCGGTTCGTTGTAAATATTGATGACGCCGAAGATTTCGACGCGAATCGCGTCGGCGCCGTATTCAGACAAACCGAGTTCGGAACGCCCGATTTCGACGCCGCCCGTTTCGGAACCGCCGGGCCCGCCCGCGCCGTCCATCGAACCGCGCGCGCCGCCGGAAGCGCCGCCCATCGAGGAGGAACCGCCCATCGACGACGATCCCATCATCGAGGAGCCGCCCATCATCGAACCGCCCATCCCCATCATATCGGAGGACGCGGTCGTTTCGACCGGCATCGTAAAGGGCACGTTGTTGTCCGGGCAGACGCGAATATGTTTCACGTCGATCGGCATCGCGCTGTTGGCGCAACTGACGAGGAGTTCCGGAACGCGGCGTTGGTCGATCACGACCTTCAAGCAGACCGGCATCATATTAAATTCGGCGAAGGACGGTTTGTCGCTCGCGAGAAGCGGTTTCCCTTCCAAGTCGAGATAACGCCCCATCAAGATGGCGTCCGCGGCTTGCATTTCGGCGGAACCGCCGCTCGAAGTCGATCCCATCGAACCCATCGACCCCATCGAGGAGCCCATCGACGAGGAACTCATCATCATCGACGACGAGCCCATCATATCGCCCATCGCACTCGCGGCGGACGCGCCGGTCAGGTCGCCGATCGTCGTTTTCAGCGTTCCCCATTCGGTCGCGGCTTGTTGGCCGATCAACAAATTTTCAACGCATTTAACCGGCGCTTTCGCGATCGTGTCGTAATCCTTGTTCGTTTCGGCGACGACGCTGATCAACGCTTCGTAAACCCAGAGCGTTTCCTGCGCGTACCAAACTTCGATCGACTTCGGATACGCTTCGGCTTCCCAAGTCGGCAGAGTGTAAATTTCCGGTTCCGGCCAGTCGACGTTGCCGACGACGCGACGACGTTCTTTATACGGCGGAAGCCCCGGATATTTTTGTTGAGCCCAAGTCGGGTCTTCGGTCGTCGCGCCCATACCGCCGCGTCCCGCGCCGCCCGACGCGCCGCCGCCCATACCGCCGGAAGCGCCGCCGGTCGGGCCTCCCGTCGACATAGCGGCGCCCATACCGCCGCGACCGGTCGCCGTTCCTCCGGCGAGACCTTCCAACGTCGTTCCGGCGACTTGCATTTCGGCGGGGTCGACGCCGTTGCCGGGAATCGCGCCGCTACCGGCGCCGCCCATCGAGGAGTCGCCGCCCATACCGCCTTCCATCGAACCGCGCGCGCCGCCGGGCCCGCCGGACGCGCCGCCGCTCATACCGCCGCCCATCGAGGAACCGCCCATCGAAGAACCGCCCATCATCGACGAACCGCCGGACGCGCCGCCCGCGGCGTCGGTTCCGGAAATCGCCGCCATAATCGCGGAGGCGTCGACGGTAACGCCGAACGTCATATAATCTTTCGGCGTCGCGATCCACGGGTCGACCTCGCGATAGAACGGTTCGCGCGCTTGCGCTTTCAGTTGGTCGCGCAAGGAGCTGTCTTCGCAAACGGTTACCAAGTCCTTTTTAACGTCGTAAAGATAGACGTCGGACAGGGGCGACTCTTCGTTTTCCGGGTCGCTCAAAATACCGACGTAGCAGAATTGCGCGCCGTCGGAGTCGGTCGAGACGTAAACCGGCCAAAAACGTTCTTCGAGCCCGGCGATCCCGAGGTGATCCATCTCCGCTTTCTTCAAGAGCTTATACTCTTTCACCTGAACGCGTCGGCGTTGCATTTTCTTCAAAAGATCGGGAAGATGGTTCGCGATGAAGTACCCGTAGTCTTCGAGGAGGTCGGGACGCCCGGCGCCGATCGGGTCGCGGAACTTCAACTTCTTTTCGACCAAATCGAGGAACTCGCGCGAAAGTTGGCGCGGCCAACGGTTGCGTTCTTTTTGATCGTCGTACATCAGCCCCCACGCGTCGAAAACGCTCGTTTTCAACACGTCGGTAACGCCTTCGATCTCCGCGATCGTTTTTTCGTTCGGGTGTTTCGAATTGCCGGCGATCGAGTCGACGGATTTCTTTTCGGCTTGCACCGCCTCCGACTTCTCGACATACGCCTTTTTAATTTTTCCCTTCGCTAAGATAGTAAAAACGAAGGCGATCACAACGACCAACGGCAGGACGATCCAAAAGTAATTCCTTTTGATATCCTCCAATTTTATACCGGCTTTTTTAGCTTTTGCCATTATATTTTCACCTTAATATTGCGGAAGCGACCTCGCGGCTCTTTTCCGACGATTCGCGCCGTCGAAACGGCGAGAGTTGATTTCAAAGCTGGAATTAAAGCGCGCCGAGCGACGCGCTCTCTTTTTTCAACGCGAAAACGCGAATGATCACGGGGCCGGAGCCGCCGCGTCGGTCGCGGTCGTATCGGTCGTATCCGCCGGAGCGGGCGTATCGGTCGACGTCGTATCCGCCGGAGCGGTCGTATCGGTCGACGTCGCGTCCGCCGGAGCGGTCGTATCGGTCGACGTCGCGTCCGCCGGGGTCGCCGTATCGGTCGACGTCGTATCCGCCGGAGCGGTCGTATCGGTCGACGTCGTATCTTCGTCGTCGGTCGTCGCGCCGGATTCCGCTTCTTCGGCGGCTTTCGCGGCTTCTTCCGCGGCTTTGCGACGTTCGTCGCGGGTCGTCGGTTTCGTTTCGATCCAAACGAACTGAATCGTGAAGTCGTAACGACGCAGGTTCAAGACCTTGTCGCTTCCGAGCGCGTTGGCGATCTGATTGTTCATACTGTCGCCGCCCATACCGCCGCGCCCGCCGGACGCGCCGCCGCTCGACGGGCCGCCCATACCGCCGCCCATCGCGCCGCCGGTCATACCGCCGCCCATACCTCCGCCGGTCATCCCGACGCCCATTCCGCCGCCGTTCATACCGCCGCGCATTCCGCCGGCGCCGCCCGACTGCTTAATATACGACTCGAGCAACTTTTTGCGCGCTTCCGCGGCCGCTTGCGGGTCGAGGAGGCGGAACTTGTCGTCGATGACGCCCGGATTCACCAAGACGGGATAGTAAATTCCCAAGTCCTTAAAGGAAACGGTTTCGACGCCCGATTCGTCCGCGCGTTGGCGTTCCAAGCTG
This sequence comes from Thermoguttaceae bacterium, assembly GCA_017436025.1. Taxonomy (GTDB): domain Bacteria; phylum Planctomycetota; class Planctomycetia; order Pirellulales; family Thermoguttaceae; genus RUG369. The sequence goes on along the minus strand of JAFSDX010000037.1, from coordinate 6,934 downwards.
ATCGGCAGGTCGACGGCGCCGTGTTTCAGGTTCGAGAGGATCGTGCGACGCAAATACTCGGGGCCGCGCGCCGGGTCGTTGGCGTCGTCCGGGTTGTGATAGTGGTAACCGGTCAGCTGAACGATGCGTCCCGGGCCGTAAGGCGCCGGAATCAGTTCCAAGCGCGCGTCGACGTTTTCGGCAATGTCGTTGAGCGCGGTCGTTTCCAAACCGGCGGTCGCGGAACCCGATTTCGAGGAGGACTTCGACGAACTCGATTTTGACGACGAAGACTTCGAGGAACTCGACTTCGAGGAGGACTTCGACGAACTCGATTTAGACGACGAAGACTTCGAGGAACTCGATTTCGAGGAGGACTTCGACGAACTCGCGCTTTCCTTTTCCGGTTGCGGTTGGAAGGGGAACATTTCCTCCAACGTGTATTCCGGGACGTATTCGGCGGTTTTGGTCGCGGAAGAAGCGGACGCGTCGTCGACGTCGATCGCGGCGTCGGCGGGGGGCGTCAGTTCGTTTCCTTCGGCGTCGATAGAGAACGCTTTCGCTTCTTCGGCGTCGATATAATACCAACGGCGCACCAACTCGAACCAGTCGCCCAGCTCTTCGATTTCCTGCACTTCGACGTTATTAACGTACACGCGATTTTGACGGGTGATCGCGTCGATTTTCAACGCGGAAACGCCTTCGGAGAGCGCGGCTTTGTCGGGCGCTTCGGACGGAATCGCGACGTTAATCGCTTTCAAGAGTTCCATCCAGGTGATGCGCCCCTCGACGCCGCCGGTCAGGTTTTGGCCGATTTTATCGACCGCTTTAAAGGTCGACGCGGCGGAGTCGGCTTTCGAAATGAGGTCTTTCGACTCTTTCGACACTTTTTGCGCGGCGCTGTACGCGGTGTTGATCGCCGGGTTTTCAACGACGCTAAACATCGACGTCGCGTTGAAATATTGCCAAGTCATCCCGGTCAAGAGGAGCGACGCGGCGGCCAACGCCCACGGTTTTTTCTTATTAATAAGGCGCGTTTGGACGACGTCGCGCGGCACCAAGTTGATGCTAAGCGGCGCTTCGCCCAAGAGTTGCAACGCGAGCCCGTAAGCGACGCCGAACGAGGTCGAGTTGTTGCGGAACTCCGGATTCGCGAGCGCTTCGGCGCCTTGCAGTTTGCGGTACGCGGTCGGCACGACGACGTCGAGCCCCAAGCTCTTCGAGAGGAATTGACGCAAGCCCGGAAGTTTCATCGCGTTCCCAAGAGCGTACACGCGGCGAATTTTCGCGTTTTTATTCAAACTCTTGTAGTACTTGATCGACCGCTCGATTTCGGTGAGCATATCGTTGAAGACCGGCTTCATCGCGAGAACGACGGCTTTCGGGTCTTGCGCGGTCGCGGCGTTGCGCTTGATGTGTTCGGCGTTCGAGAAGGTCAGTTTGAGCGCTTTCGTCAAAGCCTTGGTGAACATATTGCCGCCGACGGCGATGTTGCGGAGCCAAACGTCGACGCCGTTCGTAACGACGATTTCCGACGCGTCCGTCCCGACGTTCAAAATGACGTCGTACTCGAACAGTTCGTTCGGGTCGCGTTCGAGGAGCGCGTCGTAGTCGTGCATATCGTTGACGAACGCGTTGTACAGGGCGACTTGCGCGCCTTGAATGCAGTCGACTTCGACGCCCGACTCGGCGTAGCGTTCGAGCGTGCGTTTGGCGATGTCGCGCTTCATCGCGTACATAAAGATGCGCAGGTCGAGCGCGACGCCGCCTTCCATCGTCCCGCCGACTTGACGATAATCCCAAATAACGTCCTGCAGGTCGAAGGGAAGCCATTGTTTGACTTCGTATTTAATGAGGTCGCCCACCTTTTTCGGGTCGATCGGCGGAAGCGGCTGGTAACGCCAAAGCGCGTTTTGGCCGGAGACCGAAATCGCGATTTTTTCGCCCTTGACGTTGTTGCGCGAAAGGAAGAGCTTCAAACTTTCCGCGAGAATCTCGTTCGGATCCGCGCCCGGCTGCGTCATAATCTTGCTGTGTTCGATATATTCGCACTGCAAGACTTCCAGCGTTCCCGGCTCCGTTCCCTTGCGACAACGCAACGCTTTCAACGACGCGCTACCGACGTCGATACCCCATACGGTTTCATTTTTTGCCATAATTATTTCGTCCCGTACATTTTTCCCGACGCGCCCGACCAAGCCGACCTTCGGCGCATTTCCGAAGACGGCGCGTTTTTCGGTTTCGTATAACGTTTTCTCTCTCTATTAATAAATAATGAAAAAAGACCAAACCTTCGGCGCTCGTTTCGCGCGTCGGCGGCCTCGTCGTCTCGGTTAAACGTTAAAACGTCGGCGACGGAGGGCGCGACGCGCAAGCGGCTCGACGGCGCTTCCTCTTCTATTGTAACATAACGCAAGGCGTTCGGTCAAGATTTTTTTTCTTGTTCTCGGCGATATTTTGCGAATCCGTTCAAAAAAAACGGCCTTTTTCTAACGATAAACTCCAAAACCGATTTTTCCGGCGCCCCGAGTTTCAAAGTAGGCGCTTTACGCAATTTACGCAATTTGCCTTTAAACGCTCGTTCGCGGCGCGTCGTTCGTCTTTTCGGCGAAGATTTTAGGAAAACTTGTTAAAATATTCGGATTTTTCTAAATTTTCCGGCGACGCGGTCGAAAATAGTAATGAAGGCGTTTCGCTTCGAGCGCGGGCGTCGCTTTTCCGCCGACGGCGCGGGTTTCGGTTTCCGAAGGACAGGAAATCGACTTTTACCACTTTTCTTTTTGTTGAATGGAGTCTTTGCGATGGTTCGAACGATCGCGATGGGGATTGTGATGGCGTTTGCGTTGGGGTTCGTCGGTTGCCGCTCGTGCCTTTCGCCTTACGAATATTGTCAACCGACGTTCGTTCCGGAACGGGGCGACCGTTGTATGGGCGAGCTTTACCGCTGCGGTTCCGTCCTCGGCGGGATGGAGCGAACGAAGTCGCCGACCGACGATTGCGAAGAGTGCAACGGCGGCTATACGGAATATTACGGCGGTTCGAACGTCGCGCAAAACGACGCTTCCGGCGAAACGTCGATCGCGCAAACGCAAGGAACGGTCGGCGCTTACGACGCGAACGCTTACGCGCAAGCGAATTACGTCGCTCCGGCGGGCGCCTACGCCGGGAACGATTACGCCGTTTCGAGCGACGCGTCGGTCGGCGCCTATCCGCAAGGTTTCGCTCCGGCTTACGGCGCCGCGTTCGAGGGCGACAATTTCAATCTCCGCGACGATTCCGGAGACGCTTACGCTTACTAATTTAAGCAAACGGCGCAAAATAAAAAGAGCGCGTTAAATAAACAAGCGGCGCGATTCGGCGAATCCGGCGGAACGTCGAGCCGCGCCGTTCGCGTTAATTTAGCGAAACCGCGACGACTTTTCCGCTCCAATGAACGATTTCGACGCTTTTTCCTTCGACCGCTTCCCGAAAACGCCGTTCCTGCCGGACGTTCCGCTCGAACGCTGGACGCCGGACGACGGCGACCGCGACGAGTTCTTTATGCGCGCCGCGCTCGTCGAAGCGCAAATCGCCGCCGAGGAGGGGGAAACGCCGATCGGCGCCGTTCTCGTTTGCCAAAATCGGATTCTCGTTCGCGAACACAACCGCCGCGAACGCCTCTGCGACCCGACCGCGCACGCGGAGACGCTCGCGTTGAGCCGGGCGTCGGCGTTTTACCCGTCTTGGCGAATCGAGGACGCGGAACTCTTCGTAACGCTCGAACCCTGCCCGATGTGCGCCGGCGCGCTCGTTTTGTCCCGAGTGAACCGCGTCGTTTTCGGAACCCGCGACCCGAAAGCCGGGTGCGCCGGGTCGCTGATGAACCTGCTAACCGAAGAACGCTTCAACTGGCGTTGCGAAGTCGTCGAGGGGGTTTTGCGCGACGATTGCGCCGACCTGCTCCGCCGATTCTTCCGCGAACGTCGGCAAGCGAACGCCGCCGCGCGAAAGTCGCCGTCTTAACGCTTCTCGTCTCTTTCCCTAAACCGCCCAAAGCGCCCAAACCGCCGTCGCCGACGCGTCGAACGGGAAAAAATCGCCCCTTCCTCCTTTCCGTTTTGTCCGGGGCGTTGACAAGCGGCGCAAAATATGTTCTATTATAACGTCGAGCGCGTCCCGTCGACCGAACTTTTCCGCGACGCGCTTTCCCTTAACCGCCGAACGCCGCCGAACGCCGCCGAACGCCTTTTTAACGTTAACAATCCTTTAACGCTTCAAAAACGGCGCGCCGTTCAAAAAAGCAGCGTCGCGACAAGAAAACCTTAATCGACTCAAAAATCGCGATGAAATACAAAAACGTGTGCGTCGAGGCGATCGAATGCGCCCTCCCGCCGGAAATTATAACGACCGACGAACTCGAAAACCGCTTAGCGCCCCTTTACGAACGGCTGAAACTCCCGTTCGGGCGGCTCGAGTTGATGACCGGCATTCAAGAGCGCGGCCTTTGGGAACGCGGGCGGCTTCCGGGCGATCAAAGCGTCGACACGGTCGAAAAGTTGCTTCAAACGACCGGCGTCGACCGTTCGAAAATCGGAATGTTCGTTCACGCGTCCGTCTGCCGCGACTACCAAGAGCCCGCGACCGCTTGCGACGTTCACCGGCGGCTGGGGTTGCCGCAGTCGGCGGTTATTTTCGACTTGTCGAACGCTTGCTTGGGCCTGTTGACCGGCGCGCTCCAAATCGCCAACGCGATCGAGTTGGGGCAAATCGACGCCGGAATCGTCGTCGGAACGGAGACGAGCCGCGCGCTGATGGAAACGACCGTCGACGAGTTGGTCGCCGACGAAACGCTGACGCGCCGAACGGTCAAGGACGCGTTCGCGTCGCTGACGATCGGCTCCGGAAGCGCCGCGATTCTCTTGACGAACCGCTCGCTTAGCCGAACCGGGAACCGTCTTCTCGGCGCGTCGGTTTTGGCGAACACCGAGCAAAGCGCGCTTTGCCGCAGTCAAGTCGACGTAACCGCGGGGGGGCGCTCCGACGGGCAAACGATGAAGACGGACTCGGAAACGCTCCTGCGCGAAGGCGTCGCCGTCGCCGCGAAAGCGTTCGAGCGGTTCGTCGCCGAAATCGGTTGGGACGCCGCCGCGCTCGACCGCGTTTTTTGTCATCAAGTCGGAAAAGCGCATCAAAAACTTCTTTTCGAGACGCTCGGACTCGACGACGCGAAAAATTTCGCGACCTTCCCGCTCCTCGGCAACACCGGTTCGGTCGCGCTCCCGACGGCGGCGGCGCTCGGGATCGAATCGGGGTTCGCGCGACCGGGCGACAAACTCGGCCTCTTCGGGATCGGTTCCGGGATTAACGTCGTTTTGGCCGCGCTCGACTGGAAAACGACGCTCCCAAGTTCCGCTCCGACGCCGCCCGAAACGCTCGCCCGCTTCCTCGCGCTGAACGCCGGCTGAGTCGACGCGCTTATCTAAATTCGCCAACTTTCCAAAACTAACGGCAAAATGACGAACAACGCAAACGAAAACGCAAACGGAAGCGTCGGGAACGCTTCGTCGCGGCGACGCGTCGCGATTCTCGGCGGCGGGATTTCCGGACTCGCCGCCGCTTGGCGACTGTCGAAAATCGCTCCGGAACTCGACGTCGTTCTTTGGGAGAAAACCGGGCGCGTCGGCGGGGTGATCGGCTCGAAACAAATCGACGGCTTTCACCTCGAAGCGAGCGTCGACAACTTCATTACGACCGTTCCTTGGGCGCTCGACCTTTGCAAGGAACTCGGGTTCGAGAAGGAGTTAACGTCGACGAACAACCGTTATCGCCGCACGTTCGTCGTCCGCAAGCGCCGCCTTTTCCCGCTCCCGGACGGCTTCATGACGATGGCGCCGACGAAACTTTACCCGATGGCGACGACGCCCCTGTTGAGTCCGCTCGGGAAGCTCCGTTGCGCGCTCGAACTGATTTTGCCGCGTCGGCGTTCGACGGAGGAAGAGTCGATCGCGGCGTTCGTAACGCGGCGCTTGGGTCGCGAAGCGTTCGAACGCTTGGTCGAACCGCTCGTCGGCGGGATTTACGGCGGCGACGCGAGTCGGTTGAGCTTGCAGGCGACGCTCCCGCGTTTCGCCGAAATGGAGCGCAAAGACCGGTCGCTGATTTGGTCGATGAAGAAGTCGCAAAAGAAAGCGAAAAAGGTCAAGCGCGAAGAGGAAAGCGGCGCGCGGTACAGCTTTTTCTTGACGTTAAGTTCCGGAATGGAGTCGCTTCCGCGCCGTCTCGCCGAGCGGCTTGAATCGGAGAATCGGGCCCGCGTCGAGCTGAATCGGGAGGCGGTCAAACTCGAAAAAGCGTCCGACGCGAACGGAGCGAACGGCGCCGACGGTTGGCTCTTGACCGACTCGACCGGGAAAACGGAGCGGTTCGACGCCGTTCTTTGCGCGACGCCGTCCGACGCGGCGGGCGAGTTGTTCCGCTCGGTCGCGCCGATTACGTCGGAAGTTTGCGCCGGAACGGAGCGAACCGGAACGGCGATCGTTCACTTGGCGTTCCGGAACGAACAGGTCAAGCGCCCGGTCGCCGGAATGGGGTTCGTCGTCCCGCCGTCGGAGGGAAACGGACTTCTCGCCGGGAGTTTCAGCAGTTTCAAATACCCGAGCCGCGCTCCGGAGGGAACGACGCTCTTGCGAATTTTCGTCGGCGGCGCGCGGTCGCCCGACTCGCTAACGATTCCAGAATCGGAGCTGACCGCCCGCGTCTTGGCGGAGACGCGCGCCCTCCTCGGCGTCGAAGGGGAACCGCTAATGACGGACGTCGCCCGTTTCCCGAACGCGATGCCGCAATATTACTTGGGCCGACTCGACGCGATTCGCCGACTCCGCGAAGAACTCGCCGCGACGCCGACGCTCGCGCTCGCCGGGAACGCGCTCGAAGGCGTCGGGCTCCCCGCTTGCGTCAAGAGCGGAAACGACGCCGC
>JAFSDX010000036.1 GCA_017436025.1 Thermoguttaceae bacterium | reverse complement strand
GAGCGTACCGCGCGAAGGCGGAGCGGCTCGACGAATACGCGGCGCGGTTCCGTTTCGTCAACGTCGAATCGCTCGATTGGCGGCAAATTGTCGCAAAATACGACTCGGAGCAAGCGTTTTTTTACCTCGACCCGCCGTATTGCGGGACGAAGACGGCGCCGTATCGCCGCGACTTGCCGCCGGTCGATTGGCGCGAACTCGTCGCTCGACTTTTGACGCTAAAAGGCGGCGCGGCGTTGAGTTGTTACGACTGCGACGAATGCGCGCCGTTGCGCGAAGCCGGTTGGAAACGTTTCGACTTCAAAGCGTCGTCGAGCGTCGCGCATTCGTCGCGAAACGCGAACCGGGCCCGCGTCGAGACGCTTTACGTTTCGCCCAACCGCGCGACGCCGAATTGACGCTATTCGGCGTTGTGTTCCAGCCGCGCCCGAACGGCTTCCAACGTCAGTTCGCGCACCGCTTCGGCAAGTTCGCGTTCCGGGTCGACGGCGGCCAAAACGTCGCGGTACTCGGCGTCGGTGAAGCGCAAAAAGAGCTTGTTGCGTCGGAGTTGCGACGCCGGTTTCGGCTTGCGTCCGCGCCGCAACTTCCCGGCGAGTTCCTTCGCTTCGGCGACCGTTTCCGCGTCGTTCGCTTCCTCGGTCGCGATTTCGTCGAGTCGGGCCGCCGTCGCTTCGTCGTTTTCGCGTTCGACGACAAAGTGAAACTTTTCGCCCGGTTTGAGGTCTTTCGTCGCCGCTTGGAACCCGCTTAAAAGTTGTTCGAAAATCCCGGCGTCGTCGGTGTTTTCAAGGAGTTTGATTTTGCTCATTCGTTTCGGTCTCCGACTTAAAATCGTATCGGCGGGCGATTTCCGCCGTCATCGCTCCCCGCGCGGAGAGCAAGATTTCGTAAATTTCGGCCCAATCTTTCGACGTTTGACAACGTTGCGCGGCGAAATCGAGCGCCGACAACACCCCGTCCGCTCCGGCGCATTCGGCGCGAATCGCCTTGTTAAGGAGCGAGCGAGTTCGTTTGACGTTTCCGTATTTTTCGCGTAAATCTTTAACCGGCATAGCTTTGTTTCCCAAAAACGCCTCCCCGCGTCGTGAGACGCGGGAAGAACGCTTGTTAAAGGTTAGAGGATCAGTTTTTCAATTTCGACGTCTTGGAGCCCGTTCCAGTTGAATTCGAAGGTGATTTTCACCGCCGTGCAACCGCGACGCTTGCGAGCCGCCGTTTCGAGCGAATGATAAAAACCGACGACCTTCCGGTTTCGGAAGACGACGAACATCGAGTACTTATCCGACATTTTTAACTCCTCTTGTAAAAGTAGAGCTAAAACGAACCGTCGAGATTTTTTGGAGAACCGTTCTCCCTCTCGACAAAAATAAGTATATCATATTTTTGACTATTTTCAAGTAGCTTTATAAACTTTCCGCGAAAAAACTTGAATTTTTTCGCTTAACCGCTTGCCGCGTATGCGATTACCGACGGCGTCGAGCGAGCGCGGGACGCGTTAAAAAGAGAAAGGAAACGGTATGAATTTTGTTTCGTTGTTTGCGGGAATCGGCGGAGAACATATCGCGCTAAAACGCGCCGTCGCGAAGGTTTGCGCGTCGTCGCGGAATCGATTTTACGCTTGCGACGTCGACCCGCGTCGCGCCGCCTCGTTCGCGGCGAACTTTCCGGAAACGACGTTTCGCGTTCGCGACCTCGCCAAAACGACCGCGCTCGACGAAGGTTTTGGAGCGGGCGGAATCGATTTTCTTTGGGCGTCGCCGCCCTGTACGGAATTTTCGCGAGTCAAAGGAACGACGGGACTTAGCGCCAACGTCCAAAACTTGGCGAACGACGTCCTGAACGGCTGGATTCGGACGGCTCGACCGCGCGCTTTCGTTTTCGAAAACGTTCCGGGGATGCAAAATTGGGGCCCGCTCGACGCAAACGGCGCCCGCGTAAAGTCCCGACTCGGCGAGTATTGGGAGCGTTTTTTAAGCGAGTTGCGGGCGTTGGGTTACGCCGTTTCGACGTTCAAGCTCGACGGGTTTCGGTTTGGCGGCGCGTCGAAACGCGTTCGCTTGTACGTCGCCGGAGTTCTCGACGCGGCGTCGCCGTTCGCGCCTCCGGAACCGCCGCCAAAGGTCGCGTCGAAAACGATTCGCGACTGCCTGCGCCGCGACTTGCCGACGAAACCGCTCGCGCGCCTTCGCGGCAAAGCGACGTTAGCGCGGCTCGACGCCGCTCGCGACGCGGGCTGGTCGGACGCGCTTTTCCCCAACCACGGTTTCCTTCACGAAGCGTACCCGCTCGACGGCGCGTTTCCGACGTTGACGACGCGCCCGATGATGTTCGTCGGCGACAACCTCAAAAATTATCGTTACTTAACCGCGCCGGAAGCGGGCGCCGCGCTGGGCTTTCCGGACGATTTTATTTACGTCGGAACCGGGAGCGACGCGTATCGCGGCGTCGGCGGTAGCGTCTCGGTCGACGCGACCGAAGCGATTTTGACGAAGCTCTTCGGCGAAGTTTTTTGACGGTTTCGAAACCTGAAACGGGAGCGTTCGAGCGTCGCCGGGAGGATAAAAAGGCGGTCGATTTTCGATCCTTCATCCTTCATCCTTCAGGATTTTTACTATAGTATATATCTTAAAGGATGAAGGATGACCTAGAGCTATAGCGTTAGGTTAATAGTTATCTATTATTATCCCTCTTTAAAGCGAGGGATAAATAATAATAACCATTACCCTCCACGCTAGCGGGCGCCTCCCTCGAAACGTTAAGGATTAAAAAGAAAAAAAGAAAGAAACCGCGCGAACCGAGAGAGGAAAGGCGCGGCGAGGCCCGAGGCGAGAGGGCGTCCCCCGAGAGTCGACCGGGGGAAGGAAAGTTAGACGGAAGCTAACTTTTAGACGGAATTTTGCCGCTCGAAGGTACTACCCCAAAAAAACTTCCCGATGAGGGAAGGGGAACTAGTCGGCTCGGGGTAAAGACTTTTTTTGAACGCGCGGTCGTCGGGGCGAAAAACGGCTTTTCGACGGTTTCGGGGTTAAGACGAAGGGTTGGTGAACGATGGCAAAGAGAGAGGCGCGGGTCGACTCCGAGACGCGTTTGACGCCGGAAGCGTTGGCGCGACGGCTTTCGTCGGCGTTCGGCGAAAAGGTCGAGCCGAAACGCGTCGCCGAAATCGCACGCGACGCCGGTTTGCTCGACGACGAGAAAAAAATCGTTTTTTTGGACTACTTGGCCTTTTTGATTCGTAATACTTGACGACGGACGCGCGGACGGAGGAAATTTTGAAAGCGGATATTCGGAAGTTGAAGCCGGTCGAGACGCTTCGGCTCGTTAATTCGCGCTCCGCCGAAACGCTAAGCGAGTCGCGACTCCGGCGCGACCGGGCGCGCTCCGGCGACAAAATCGGCGACGGTTCGACGGTCGACTTGCTCAAATACGCGGCGTACCTAACGCTTCGATACGACGGGCCGAAACGCTTGACGCCGAAAATCGCGACCTTGGCGGAAAACGTCGCGACCGGATACGAAGCGATTCGCAACGCCGCCCGCGACCGCGCTTCCGAATCGGTTCGCGCCGCGCAAGAAATCGGCGAGTTGCCGCCGGTGAAGAATCCGGAACGCCGCGCCAAGGCGGAAGCGTCGTTTTTGTATTTTTGCCAAGCGTATTTCGGGAGCCTGTTTTATCTCGCTTGGTCGGAAATTCATTTTCAAATCGTCGCGAAAATCGAGCGAGTCGTTCGCAACGGCGAGCGGTTCGCGTTGGCGACGCCGCGCGGGACGGGGAAGACGACGTTTTCCGTCTTGGCGGTTCTTTGGGCGGCGCTGACCGGGAAAACCGATTACGTCGTTTTGATCGCCGCGTCGAGCGACCGCGCTCAAAATTTGCTCGAGACGATCAAGACTTGGCTGGAAACGAACGCCGAGCTTGCGGCCGACTTCCCGGAAGTTTGCGTTCCGATTCGAAAACTCGAACGCGTCGCGCACCGGCAAAAGGGGCAACGGTATCGCGGCGTTCCGACGCGCATCGAGTGGGGCGCGAACAAAATCGTTTTCCCGACGCTCGAAGGAGCGCGAACGTCCGGCGTCGTTATCCAGTGCGCCGGTATGTCGGGCGCCGAGATTCGCGGGCTCCAACACGCTCGCGCCGACGGAACGCTCGTTCGCCCGACGCTCGCTTTCGTCGACGACCCGCAAACGCGCGACTCGGCGCGAAGCAAGGCGCAAACCGACGTTCGCGAGCAAATTATTAAAGCGGATATTCTCGGGATGGCGGGGCCGGGGAAGAAAATCGCGCTCTTGATTACGACGACCGTCGTTTGCGAAAACGACTTGGCCTGCCGCTTGCTCGACCGAAAAAAGAATCCCGGTTTTCGCGGCGAAAAGTATCGGCTTTTGGAGTCGCCGCCGACGAACGCCGCGCTTTGGGACGAGTACCGCGCGATTCTCGAAGCGGAACTCGCGAACGACGGCGACGGTTCGCAGGCGACGGAATTTTATCGGGCGAACCGCGAGGCGATGGACGAAGGCGCGGTCGCGTCGTGGCCCGCGCGGCATAACGACGACGAACTGTCGGGGATTCAGTTCGCGATGAATCTCAAATTCCGCGACGAAGCGGCGTTTATGAGCGAGTATCAAAACGAGCCGGTCGTCGTCGACGAAGGCGACGGCGAGGTGTTGAGCGCGGAGGAAATCGTCGCGAAAACGAGCGGTTGCGGACGCGGCGCGGCGCCGACCGAAAGCCAAATCTTGACCGGTTTCGTCGACGTTCACAAAGACCTGCTCTTTTGGGCGGCGGTCGCGTGGGAGCGCGATTTCGGCGGCGCGGTCGTCGATTGGGGCGTTTATCCGGAGCAACCGAAGCGCGATTTTTACCGCTTGGCGGACGCGTCGCCGACGCTTCTCGACGCTCACCCCGGCGCGGGGCTCGAAGGCGCGATTTACGGCGCGTTGAAAGCGTTGACCGACAAGCTCGTCGGCGACGGCGTTCCCCGCGACGACGGGTTGATTATGCGTTTCGACCGCGTTCTTATCGACGCGAACTGGGGGCAGTCGACCGACGTCGTTTACCGTTTTTGCCGCCGTTCGCCGCACGGGGCGATTTTGACGCCGTCGCACGGCGTTTACGTCGGCGCGTCGTCTCGACCGTTTAGCGATTACCGGCGCAAGCGCGGCGACTTAATCGGCCCGCATTGGCGCGTTCCGGCGGAACCGGGTTCGCGCAACGTCCGCCGCGTCCTTATCGACGCGAACTTTTGGAAGTCGTTCGTTCACGGACGGCTTGCGACTCCGGAGGGCGACGTCGGTTCGCTTTCGTTGAGCGGCGAGGAAAGAGAGCGCGCGGCGCTTGCGAAACACTTGACGGCGGAGTATCGCGTCGCCGTCAAGCGCGAAGATTCGGAGCGTCGCGTCGACGAGTGGAAGATTCGGCGCGGACGTCCGGACAACCACTGGTTCGACTGTTTGGTCGGTTGCGCCGTCGGCGCGTCGATGAGCGGGGCCGTTTTGCCGACGTCGCGCAACGCCGAACCCGAACCGACGGAGCGTCGTTCGGCGCCGCGTCGCGTTTCGTTCGCCGAAATTCAACGAGAACGCCGTCGCGGACGATAGCGCGGCGCGAGAGGAGAAAAGAAGTGGAGAAAGCGCGTTTCCCGTTTGCGTCGCCGCTCCGTTATCCGGGCGGGAAGACGAAGCTCGCGCCGACGGTCGCGGCGATTTTGGACGCGTCCGGGTTTGGCGCGGACGTTTGTTTCGCCGAACCGTTCGCCGGGGGCGCGGGCGTCGCGACCTCGCTTCTGCTCGCCGGGCGCGTCGCCGAAATCGTGTTGAACGACGCCGACGAAGCGGTCGCGGCGTTTTGGTCGGCGGCGCTTGGCGAAACGGAACGTTTTGTCGACGCGATTCGGACGGTTCCGCTCGACCTCGCCGAACGAGAACGGCAAGCGCGGATTTACGCCGAACGTCGCGGCGCGCTTTCGTTCGAGTTGGGGTTCGCGTTCTTTTACCTGAACCGGACGAGTCGGTCGGGAATCGCGACCGCCGGGCCGATCGGCGGCGCCGCGCAAGCCGGAGCGGACAAAATCGACGCTCGTTTCAACCGCGAAACGCTCGTTCGCCGCGTCGTTGCGCTCGCCGACCGCCGGGACGCGATTCGCGTTTCTTGCGCCGACTTCGCGACGTTTCTCCGGAGCTTGCGGAGCGAGACGCCCGACCGTCGCGTCGTCGTTTTCGCCGACCCGCCGTATTGGACGCAAGGCCCGCGACTTTACCGGCGTTCGTTCGACGCGTCCGAACACGCTCGACTTGCCGACGCGCTTTTAAACGACGTCGCGGCGCCTTGGCTCTTGACTTACGACGACGCTCCGGAGATTCGCGCGCTTTATCCCGGCGTCGAGGCGCGACCGCTTTCCGCGTCGTATTGCGCCGCCCGGCGAAAGACCGGCGCGGAGGTTTTGTTCCAACAGACGGCGGCGGGACTCAACGTTTAGGAGAACGAGAATGGAAAACGAAAAAATCGACAAGAGACTTGAAGAATTTGCGGAACGCGCCGCCGCGCCGAAAAAGGTCGCGACCGACGCCGGAAGCGTCGAGCAATATTCGATCGCGGAACAAATCGACGCGCAGGAATATTTGCGCAAACGCTCCAACGGCGGCGCCGCGAACGCGATGAAAAAAGTCGGGTTCGCGCGCTTCCGACACGCCGATTAAGCGTGGTTCGGCGTCGAGGTTCTTAGTCGGCGGCGTTCTTTTGCGCGATCGCTTCCAGAACGAGATTGCGCAAAACTTCGCCGGTTTCGCGGGAACCGACGAACGCTTCGACTTCGCGATATTCGGCGGCGTTGAAACAGACGGAAAAGCGAATCGAACGGCGTTCGCTCTCCGGTTTCGGCTTGCGTCCCGTTCGGCGTTTTTCCGCTTTGGCGCGTAATTTCGAAACTTCCGCGTCGCGCCAAGCGAGCAATTCTTCGTCGGCGGACTCGTAATCGGGGTCGCGCATCATTTGGTCGGCGAGCATATCTTCGACAGTGAAACTACCCGTTTTCTTCCTCGTTTCCATCTTGGCTTTCCTCTTTTTTCGCCGTTTTAAAGTCGTATCGTCGCGCGATTTCGTCCTTCATTTTGTCGAGCGTCGCAACGGCGCGTTCCCAATACGGTTCGAACGCCGGGTTTTTAATCTTTGCGCGATAAAGATCGTCGACCAAACCGCATAACTCCGCGCCGCCGGGCAGTTCCGCGCTGACCGCTCGACGCAATATGACGCGGTTTTTGCATTTTGGGCCGTAAATTTGCCCTAATTCGCGTATTCCCATCGGTTGCCTCCGTTTATTTTTGTCAAAATCGCCCCGCCTCCCTTGCGGGAGACGGGACTTTCGGGGTTATCGACCGCGCTATTTGGTCAGCCGTTTCGTCAGCTTGATTTCGAGAACGGTTCTCGAATCAAACGTCAGGCGGGCGAGGAGCTGCTTGAAAAGCGCTCCGCCGTCGGGCATAGCCTTGTAGGCTTCGCCGCGTTTGGGCGTCGCCAAGACCGCTTTGCCTTTGGGCCCGTAAACGCGGTAGATAATCTTAGTGCGAATCATTGTTTGTCTCCTATTCTGGAGGTGAAACTGGTCGCCGAAAAGGAAGGAAGTCTTCCTCTCCCCGACAAATATAATATAACATATTTAAAGCAGATTGCAAGATGTTTGTCGCGCTCTTCTCGAAAAAAAACTTAAAAATTTTGCTTAACCTATTGCGCTTGACGGCGACGCCGAATCTCGCAAGTTTGGCGACGCCGAGAAAAAACGCGGTTGGCGTCGGTCGCGCTTCCGCCGCTTCGAACGATTTTCCGACGTCGCCGACCTGAAAATTTTAACCTTTTTTTCGCTTAAACGTTTTTTTTTCGCGTCGCTCGTCGTATCCGTTGCGACGGACGGTTAAAACAAAGGCGACGCGAGGGCGATTTTGGGGTTTTTCGGGCGATTGATAAAGCGACGACGCGAAGAAGCGAACGAGGCGAGCGAAAACGTTTTGTTCAAGGAACTCGTTTTGCGCGCGGCGTCTCGGTACGACGCGGCGCGACCGTCGCGCGAACTCGACGCTTATTGGAGCCGCGCCGATTCGCTCGGCGGCGACGCGGCGCTCGATCCGGACACGCGACGGAGACTTCGCGAGCGGTCGCGGTACGAGTTCGCGAACAACTGCTACGCTCGCGGCGCCGGGCTTCTTTGGGCGAACGCGGTCGTCGGAAGCGGCCCGCGTCCGCAACTGCTCGGCGACGATCGCAAGTTTAATAAGCGCGTCGAATGGGCGTTCTGCGAATGGGCGGAGGAAATCGGACTCGCCGCGAAATTGCGCTCGATGAGAGTTTCGCGCTTCGTCGACGGCGAGGCGTTCGCGCTTTTGCACGGAAACCCAAATCTCGCCGGGCCGGTAAAGCTCGACGTTTCGCCGTTCGACGCGGAGCGCGTTCGGGCTCCTTACGATTCGAACGACCCGCTCGACGTCGACGGGCTGAAAATCGACGAATACGGGAATCCGGTTTCGTATCGCGTCGCGTCGACGCGGCTCGGCGACTTGTCGGTCGACTTTTGCCGTTACGGTTCGCGGCGGTCGGTTCCGTCGAGTTGGGACGTCGCGACGACGTACAAGGCGAACGAAGTCGTTCATTGGTTTTGCCGAACGTTTTCCGAGCAACGACGCGGGGAACCGGAACTTGCCGTCGCGCTTCCGCTTTTCGCGCTTTTGCGGCGCTACACCTTGGCGGTCGTCGCGGCGGCGGAGATCGCGGCGGATTACGCGGCCGTCCTTAGTACGAACGAGTGCGCGGTCGAGTACGGCTCGAAGCCGCCGGAATTGCCGAAATGGTTCGACGAAGTCGAAATCGCGCGCGGGTCGGCGACGACGTTGCCCGAAGGTTATTCGTTGACGCAACTTCGAGCGGAGCAACCGACGACGACTTACGGCGATTTTAAGCGGGAACTGCTCGGCGAAATCGGACGGTCGTTGCAAATTCCGGTGAATCTGTTGCTCGGCGACAGCTCGAAACATAATTACGCGTCCGGACGGCTCGACTGGCAAGAGTACGCGCGGGCGATTCGGCTCGAACAACGCGAATGCGGCGTTTCCGTTTTAAGGTCGATTTTCGCCGCTTGGTATCGCGAGTTCGCGCTGGTCGAACGGCAAAGCGGGCGGAGCGCGTTTTCCCCGCCGCCGGTCGCTTGGTATTGGGACGGGTTCGAACACGTCGACCCGAAAAAGGAAGCGGAGGCGCAAGCGATTCGGTTGCGGTCGAACGCGACGAACCTCGCGATCGAATACGGCAAGTTGGGGCTCGATTACGAAGACGCGTTGCGACAGCGCGCAAACGAAATTAAATTGCTTCGAGAACTCGGTTTGCCGCTCGACGAAGCGGTTCCGCAAACGGCGAGTTCCGACGACGAAGACGAAAACGAAGGAGAAGACGGCGACGATGAAGGCGACGAAAATTAACTTGCTTTGCGGCGAACCGTTGAAATTCGCCGCGTCGAACGGCGACGCTCCGGCGCGATTCGAGATGGTCGCCTATACCGGCGCTTTGATGGAAACCGCCGGATACGACTTGCCGGTCGTCGTCGACTTGAACGGAATCGAACTCGCCAAGCCGAAAATCCCGGTCTTTTACGCGCACTCTTTTCAACGCGGAATCGGACGCGTCGAGAAGAGCGAAATCCGCGACGGCAAGCTCGTCGTCGAGGGCGTCGCGTCGCGCAAGACCGAATGGGCCGAAGATTTTACGTCGTCGTCCCGCGCCGGGTTCCCTTGGGAGGCGTCGATCGGAGCGTATCCGACGAAAATCGCGGAAGTTCGAGCGGGCGAAACGATCGACGTCAACGGTCGAACGTTCGAAGGGCCGCTTTACGTCGTCGAAGCGGCGAAACTGTACGAAATTAGCGTCGTCGAATACGGCGCGGACTCGGCGACCTCGTCGACCGTCGTTTGCGGGTCGACGCTCGAAAACAAGGAGGAAAAACCGACGATGGAAACGAAAAACGAAAAGAAAGAAACCGAAACCGGCGTCGAAACGAGCGACGTCGAACGCTCGATCCAAGCGGCGCGCGAAGCGCAAGCGCGGGAGGTCGAGCGCGTCGAAGAGATTCGGCGCCGCGCGAAGTCGGTCGAATGCAGCGGCGAAACGCTTGCGACGGCGATTCGCGACGGCTGGGAGCCCGACCGTTTCGAGTTGGAAATCTTGCGAGCGTCGCGACCGACCGCGCCGACGCCGCGAACCTCGGGCCCGAAATTGACGGACGGCGCGCTGGAAATCGTCGCGCTTCGAGCGGGCGCGACCGGGTTCGACGAAAGGCGTTATTCCGAAGCCGACCTCGAAGCCGCCGACCGTTATCGCGACGCGGGGCTCGAAGAGTTCGTCGAATTGGTTTGCGGTCAACCGCTTCCGCGTTACAAACGCGACGCGAAAGGCTGGTTGCGAGCGGCGTTCTCGACAACCGCGCTTAGCTATGTGTTGTCGCGAGCGGCGAACGCGGCTCTTTTGGCGGGCTTCGAATACGTCGAAAGCGAATGGCGGCAAGCCTTCAAAATTTCGTCCGTTCACAACTTCCAAGCGCGCGAACCTTAGCGACGGCTTGAAATTTGAGAAAGTCCCGCGCGGCTCCCGACTGAAACACGGGACGGTTTCCGACGAAAAATACGAAGTCAAGGCCGGGACTTACGGGATTATGTTCGCGCTCGAACGCGAGGATTTGCGCAACGACGACCTCGGCGCGCTGACTCGAATTCCGCAAGGCGTCGGGATGGGCGCCGCCGACGCGGTGAACGAAGCGTGTTGGGAACTTTTCTTGAACCCGCCGAAAACGAAAGACGGCAAGGACTTCTATTCGACGGCGAATAAAAACCTCTTGACCGGCGCGAAGTCGGAACTTTCGCTCGACGCGATCTCCGAAGCGCGCAAGCAGTTCGCCAAAATGACGCGCAAGGGCGGGGCGCCGATCGGCGTTCGTCCGTCGATTTTGCTCGTTCCGCCGGAACTTGAAGACAAGGCGTTGACGTTGACGAAAGCGACGCAGTTCGTCGGCGGCGCGGACGGAACGTTGTCGCCGTCGAATTACAACCCGCAAGTCGGGCGGTTTAAGGTCGTTTCGTCGAGTTATTTGAGCGCCGAAGGTTGGACGGGCGCGAGCGAAAAGGCTTGGTTTTTGTTGACCGACCCGAATCGTCTCGCGGCGTTCGAAGTCGCGTTTCTCGACGGGAAAGACCAGCCGACGGTCGAGCAAGCGGACGCGGACTTCGACGCGCTCCGCGTCGCGGCGCAAGACTTTCGCGGCGTCGTCAAGTCGACCGGGGAGGCGTAATCGTTGGCCGACTCGGAGCTTAAAGGGAACTTGCGCGTCGTCCGCCGGAGCGACGGAAGCGGCGGCGAACTCGCCGTCGAATCGAGTTTGAGCGTCGGCGGCGTCGCGTTCTCGGAGAAGTTGGACGTCGCGGCGGTCGCGCCGCTTTTCGACGCGTCGAAGGTTTACGTCGTCGGCGACGTCGTCGCTTTCGGCGGGCGGTTTTGGCGACGCGTCGCGAACTCGGCGACGCCGAGCGAGTTCGTCGAAGACGATTGGGAAAAGAAAACGTTAATCGAATTGATAAAGGAGACGTAAATGGCTGTCGCTGTGCGAAAATATAACGCGGGCGCGATCGATTGGCTGAACGACGCGGGCGAAACGCTGGAATCGGGCGCGATCGTCGTCGCCGGGAATTTGGTCGGCTGTCTCGTTCGTCCGACGGCGCCCGGCGAGGTCGGGACGTTGGAAACGGACGGCGTTTGGGAGTTCCCGAAAGGCGCCGAGTCGTTTTCCGTCGGCGCGGCGTGTTATTGGGACGACGCGACGGAGACGATCGTTTCGACCGGGGGCGTTTGCGTCGGCGTTTGCGTCGAAGAGGCCGCGTCGGACGCGGCGACCGTTTCGGTCGCGCTGAATTATCGGGCGGCGTAATCTTTGGATTGGGTCGCGCTTTACGATTACGATTCCGGCTCCGAAACGGAAGCGATTCGCGTCGGAACCGGAACGCGCGTCGCCGTTTACGACGCCGAGACGGGGGACGATTTGACGGACGAACTGGAAATCGCCGGAACGCTCGTTTACGCGGAATCGGACGAAACCGACGGCGCGCTCGACGCGTTGGACGGCGCGTTTTCGACGTTTAAAGATTGGACGCGCGTCGCTTTGGTCGCGCTCGACTTGTAGCGCTTAACGCGGAGGACGAAACGACGGACGTTTTGCGAGAGGGTATCGAATATTTGAGCGATTCTTTGCGTCGGTTTGCGGCGCAAGACGCGGTCGTCGTTCACGACGGAAACATAATCCTCGAAACGCCCGTCGTTTTGGGCGCGACGCGAGTCGAGATTTACGACGAGTTCGGCGCGAAAACGACGTCGAGAAAGGTCGATTTGATCTTTTTCGACGCCCGGTTTTACCGTCCGAAACGCGGCGACGTCGTTAAAACGAACGGCGAAACCTACGTCGCGACGCCGATCGGCGACGAGCTTTGGCGTTATTGCGACCCGCAACGTTCGGCGTTTCGGGTTTGCGCGCTGCGGACGACGCGCTTTAACGGAGCGAAAGATAAATGAGCGAAAATAAAACTTCTTCGTCTTTTGCCTTCGCGCGGTCGCTCGCGAACGTTATCGGCGACGAAATCGGCGTCGGCGCGACGGTCGAAGCGACGTTCGCGCCGGTTTACGAAGTCGGTTCCGACCGAGGTTTGAAAATCGAAATCGCGCCGGTCGCTCGACGCGCCGTTTCGACGACTCGCGACGGTTGGTCGTCGGCGCTGGTCGCGCAAATCGCGATTCGGAAACACGTCGGAACGGAGCGCGACTTCGAGCGAATCGACGAACTTATCGCGCTCGAAGAACGAATCGAAAAAGCGCTTTTGCTTCGGCGCGTTCCTCTTGCCGACGGGCGCGAGGTCGTCGTCGAAAGCGTCGAGACGAAGGCGATTTACGACGCGGCTTCGTTGACGAATCAAGGCGTTTTCGTCGGCGTGTTGGAAGTCGTCGCGTCGACCGGCGAGCTTTATTTTTATTGAGGATAAGACGATGAGACGCTTTTTTTTCGCGGCGGCGGTCGCTTTCGCGGCGGCTTGGAGCGCCGAGCGCGTCGAAGCGCAAACGCCGCGCCGCGTCGAGAATTTGACCGACCTCCACCGCGCGACGTTCCGTTTGCGAGCGGTCGACGCGTCGGGGCGCGGCCGCGTCGGAACGGGTTCGTTGAACGCGCTCGACGAAGGCCGGCGTCTCGGAAGCGCTAATTGGCGCGTCGCGGCGTTTGCGTCGCCGAGTTTTTCGGGGACGGACGCCCCTTTTCCGTTCCGGCGCGAGTCGAGCGCTCGCGAGGCGACGACCGTCCGACCGACTGCGCCGTCGTGTCGATTCAAGCCGACGCGCTAACCGCTTACGCGCCGCCGGTCGTTCCGCTCGCGGCGGAAGGCGAGAGCCCGCGCGTCGGCGACGTTATTATTTCTTGCGGTTGTTCCGAGGCGCGCGCCCCGTTTGCGTTCGTCGGTTACGTCGAGGATTATTTCGGCAAGGTCGCGCGCTTCTATCCGGCGCCGAAAGGCGGACAAAGCGGGAGCGCCGTGTTGCGATATTATCCGAACGACGGCTGGCGGCTCGTCGGTTGGATTGCTTATCGCGTCGGCGACGAACGAACGCGATCGGAGGAACAAACGCGTCGGCGGAATCTTAAACGTCGGCGTCGACGCGTTTTACGCCGCGCTCGACGACGGGCGAATGCGAACGAACTTCGACGTTTCGCCGGGGAAACCGTCCCCGCCGCCGGGGATGACGTGGCGCCCTTCGACGATTCGCTCGGGACGTCCGCCGTCGAACCGCTTGAAAAATCGGCGACGCTCGGAACCTTGAACGGTTTGGACGGCGGCGAAATCTTGTCGCTGGACGAGTTGGCGCGGGACTTTTACGCGAAGTTCGACGCGCCTTCGGCGACGGAAGCTCCGCCGATCGCGTTTGCGATCGGTTCGACCGACGTCGCGACGAAACCGGTCGCGAGCGGAACGCGGATTAGCGTTTTGTTCTACACGATGAACGGTTGCGTCGCGTGTCGACAAGCGGAGCCGGTCGCCGCGAAGTTTCAAGCGCAAGGACGCCCGATTCGATCGTTTAACGTTTCCAATCCGGAGGGGAAGGCGGACGCCGACCGGCGCGGCGTTCTCGAATTTCCGACGTTCGTTTGTTATCGAAGCGACGACGGCGGCGCGAGTTGGCGCGAAATCGCTCGTTTCGTCGGCGTTTCGAGCGATTTGGAAACGCGGCTCGAACAAATCTTTTCGCTCGGCGCGCAAGGAGGCGCGACCGGGCCGCCGCCGTCGTCGCCGTCGCGTCCGTCGCCCGGCGACGCGGCGCGTCGTCTCGCCGATTTGTATCGCGATAGTTTGCGGTACGTTCCGCGCGACGGCGGGCGCCCGCAACCGTCGCCGGGCGCGGCTCCCGACCCGATTCTCGGCGGGCGCGTCGTCCCGGAAACGTTCGGGCTTTGGAACGTCGACCCCGACGCCGTTCAAAAGATTCTCGACGATCTTTGGGAAGAGAAAAAGGCGGCGGTCGACAAAAGACTTCGGCGGCTCGTCGTCAATATGGTCGCGCTCAACGGCGCCGCGACGTTCGCCGTCGTTTGGCTCGCGCTTAAACTCTTCCGGCGCAAGGAGAAGGAATGACGCGGCAGTTCGTTTTCTTCGACGACGACAAGATTCTCGACGCGGTCGACAAGGCGACGCGGCGCAACCTTTCGAAGTTCGGCGCTTACGTCCGCCAACGGGCGCGGCGGTCGATTCGCAAGCGGAAAAAGGCGTCCGCGCCGGGCGCGCCGCCGTCGTCGCATACGGGAAATCTCAAACGCGGAATCGTGTTCGGATACGACCGAACGCGCGGAAGCGTCGTCGTCGGGCCGATCAAAAACCGTTCCGGAGTCGCGCCGCAAACGTTGGAACACGGCGGATTTACGCGCGATTTAACGACGCCGGAATTTCGAATCGGCGCGAAAGCTCCGGTTCGTTGGGCGCGCGGCAAGCGGCGAATGATTTACGTCGAGCTTGCGACGGAACGCGACGTCGAGACCGCGAAGCGTTTTTGGGAAGAGGCGGGAAAGCGACCGGCGGCTTACGTCCGAGCGCGTCCGTATATGGGCCCGGCTCTCGACGCGGAGCTTCCGAGAGCGCCGGAGCTTTGGCGTAATTCGGTCGTGCGATAAACGGCGATATTAAAACGAGTAAGGAGACCAAAATGACGGCGATTAAAACGATTACGACCAAAATTATTATGGGGCGCGACGGCGTCTTTGAAATCGACGACACGAAAGTTCCGGGAGTCGTGTCGGTTTCGTTGACGTATCAACGCGAGCTTGTCGACGTTACGACGCGCGACGACGGCGGCTGGACGAAAAAGTATCCGGGCGTCAAGAGCGCGACCGCCGAAGTCGAGCTGTTTCGAATCGAAGGCGACGCGACGCAAGACCTCTTTTGGCTAAGCGCGGCGCGCAAAAACTCCGCCGCGCTCGCGTGTCGAATCTTGTCGAAAAAAGATTGTCGCGGTCTTTCCGGCGATTGGGTCGTTTCGAATATCGCCGAAGACCAAGGGAAAGACGGCGCGGCGACTCATAAAATTTCGCTTGAAAACTTCGGCGAATTGGAAGAAATTAGCTCGACGGCGCCGACGAGTTTCTAAGCCGCGAAAGATTGGGAGTAAGGAGGGAATATGCGCGTTTTTCACGATTCCGATAGAAACCGTTGGGAACTCAAATTGACGCTCGGCGCCGCGAAGCGCGTCTTCGACGAAACCGGCGTCGATTTGCTGAATCCGACGAAAATCGGGACGGACGGGCGCACCGTCTTGCAAAAGCTCGTTACGGGCGATTTGCTGGTCGGCGGCGTCGTCTTCGCGATGATCGGCGACCAAATTCGAGAACGCAAACTCGACGAAAAAGAAGTTTACGACGCGTTCGACGCGGCGACGATTACCGCGATGTGCGACGCCTTTTTTGCGGAGTTGCGCGATTTTTTTATCGCTCGCGGTCGCGAGTATCTCGCGAAAGCGCTCGAAGAAGAGCGTCCGAACGCCGAAACCGTCGACAAAAAGATCGCGGCGGCGACCGGGACGCTTGGAGCGAAATTGTGCGACTTGCTGGACGCGCAAACTGTCCCGGTTTTCGAGAGCTAACGTTCGGCGAATTATGCGATTACGCCGAGGCGGCGAGCGAACGCGATTGCGCGCTCGTCGCGCGCCTTTGCGCCGTCGTCGCGAACGCGCACGGCGCCGAGCGGAGCGAAG
>JAFSDX010000035.1 GCA_017436025.1 Thermoguttaceae bacterium | reverse complement strand
TCGGCAACGGGCGGTTTTACGCGCCGCGCATCGACAAGTGCGTTCACTACGGTTTGCCGCGTTTGCTCTTCCAAATGCAAGTCGAATACGCCGACGGTTCGACCGATATTTTCGTCAGCGACGAAAGTTGGAAGGGAACCGACGCCGGGCCGATTCTCGAAAACAACGATTACGACGGCGAGGTTTACGACGCGCGTCGGGCGACGTTAATCGATCCTAATTCCGACGCCGCGAAGCGCGTTGACGGGACGTCGCGTTTTATCGAAACTCGTTTCGGAACCTCGGTCGCGATTGCGACGGAACGTCAAGTCGAAATTTTCGACGCGCCGAAAGGGAAATTAGTCGCGCAATCGATTCCGGCGATGCGCAAGACGGTCGAAGTTAAACCTAAGTCCGTCAAGGAGATCGAGCCGGGCAAATGGATTTTCGACTTCGGGCAAAACTTGGTCGGCGTTCCTTGCTTGCGCGTCCAAGGTCAAGCCGGAACGGAAGTTAAGATGCGCTTCGCCGAAACGCTCATTCCCGACGGCCCGCGCGCCGGGAACCTTTACGTCGCGAACCTCCGCACGGCTAAGCAACGCGATATTTACGTTTTGCGCGGCGACGCGACGCAAGAGGTTTACGAACCGCGCTTTACGCATCACGGTTTCCGTTACGCCGAGTTGACCGGCTATCCGGGAACGCCCGATCTTAACACGTTGACCGCCAACGCGTTAAACACCGATTTGCCGGTCGTCGGCGCTTTCGAAACTTCGAACGAAACGATCAACCAAATCTACTCGAACATCGTTTGGGGAACCCGCGGCAACTATCTGCATATGCCGACCGACTGCCCGCAACGCGACGAGCGGATGGGATGGCAGGGCGACCGCGCCGCCGAGTCGAAGGGCGAAATGTACATTTTCGACGCTAACACGATGTATAACAAGTGGATGCAAGACGTCGAAGATTCGCAAATGGAAAACGGCAACGTCGCGGACGTTTGCCCGGCGTATTGGCGTTTCTATAGCCCGAACGTTACTTGGCCGAGCGCGCAAGTTATTATCCCGCAAACGCTTGCGGTAATGACCGGCGATTCGCAAGCGATCGCGAAACACTACGATTCGCGTAAAAAATGGCTCGATTACATGTTGTCGCTCGTCGATGAAGACGGCACGACGTCGAAGGACAATTACGGCGACTGGTGCGTGCCGCCGGAGCGCAAGGAGCTGATTCACTCCGAAGACCCCGCGCGCCGCACGAATCCGAGCCTCGTCGCGACGGCGTATCTGATTTACGATATGAAGATCGTCGCCGATTTCGCCGAAAAACTTGGGAAGAAAGAGGACGCCGACTTCTACCGCGACCGCGCCGTCGAGATGACGAAGGCGTTTAACGACAAGTTTTACAACGCGGAAAAAGGCGTCTACGACAACGCGACGCAAACTTCCTGCGTCTTGCCGCTTCGCTTCGGACTCGTTCCGGAAGGCGACCGCGAAAAGGTGTTCGCGACGTTGACGCAAAACATTGAAAACGTTACGAATATGCACGTCGGCACGGGGCTGATCGGCGGCCAGTGGAGCAACCGCGTTCTCAGCGATATGGGGCGCATCGATATTCCGTTCGCGTTCGCAACTAACCGCGATTACCCGAGTTGGGGTTATATGATCGAGAAGGGCGCCACCACGATTTGGGAACTTTGGAACGGCGACACCGCCGACCCGGCGATGAACAGCGGCAACCACGTGATGCTCGTCGGCGACCTCGGCGTCTGGTTCTACGAGTACCTCGCGGGGATTAAAGCGGATGAAAATTCGCTCGGTTTCAAGCGGATTGTTATGCGTCCAAACGTCGTTGGCGACTTGACTTACGTCAAGGCGAAACACGACTCGCCGCGCGGGTTGATTATCAGCGATTGGAAGCTCGACGAGAACGGAACGTTCGTTTGGAGCGTCGCGGTTCCGCCGAACGCGACGGCGCTCGTTTCCGTTCCGACGACGAATCCGGAATCGCTAAGTATCCGTTCGACGCGACTTAAGATTGTGCCGCCGGAAGCGGGGGAAATTCGACCGGTGAAATACGAGCGAATTTTCGCGCCGTTTGACGTCGCGTCGCTGAAGAAAACGGCGACGGACGGACGCGTCGAGTTCGAACTCGGCTCCGGTTTTTACGAGATTACCGCCGAGTTGCAACGTTAGTCGCGGCTTAGATTTAGCGGTTGTTTAAGAAGACGACGCGGCGTTGGCGAACGACGTCGCGTCGTCGTTTTATTTTTTTACTTTTGAATTGATTCGATGACCTCGCCGAAGTATCGCTATTTGTTTTTGTTCTTCCTAACGACCGTTATTTGGGGATTTGGGTTTCTCGTCGTCAAAAATTTGACGAATCGCGAAACGCCGGTTTACTTTATTTTGACCGGACGCTTCGTTTTAGGGTTGGCGACGCTGACCGTTTTTCGCAAGTTGGCTAAATCGCCGAAGTTAAGCGCGATAGAAGCGTTCCGCGGCGCGATTTGCGGGTCGGCGCTCTTTTGCGCGTTCGCGACGCAAACTTGGGGAACGACGCTGACGACTCCGGCCAAAAACGGAATGCTTACCGGGACTTACGTCCTTTTTGTTCCGCTTTTTTTGTCGGCGCTCGAACGCAAAATTCGCTTGCGACCATTTGTCGACGCGGCGATTTGCGCGGTCGGCCTTTTCGTTTTTTTCGAAGTTTATCGCGATACGACGTCGTTTAACGCGGGCGCTTGGTTTTCGTTGATTTCCGGCGTTTTCTTCGCGATTCATTTCCTTGCGACGGAACGACTTGCGTCGCGATTCGACCCGTTGAATTCGGCGGCGGCGCAGTTGGCGACGGTTGCGGTTTGGGCGATACTTTTTTCGGCGCTTTTCGAACGGGATAAAATCGACTTCGCGACGATTGCGACGTCGCGAAGCGTCGCAGAGTTTCTTTACCTCGGCGTTATTTCGACCGGTTTCGCGTATTGGTCGCAAGTCCTTGCGCAATCGAAACTTGACGCGACGGTGATCGCGGTCGTCGCGTGTTTGGAGTCGATTTTCGCGGTCGTTTTTTCGATACTTTTCGGATACGAAACGATTTCGATTGGAATCGTCGTCGGGGCGGCGATCGTTTTGGTCGCGACGGCGCGTTCGGCGACGGCTCCGCTTGCGAGCGATAAGGAAAAGACGACTGAAAGCGTTGAAGAGAAAGCTGTTTAACGCGTTGAAAAATAGAACGTTGCGTCGCTTTTGAAATTTTAGGCGGGGCGGACGAAGCGTAAAAAAATAACGCCGACGTCGAGAAATTCGGCGTCGGCGTTATGCTTTGTCGAGAAACGTAAAACGTTGAATGAGAATTGGTTGCGTTGCGTCAAATTTTAACTTTTTTGTCGCGGGAAGCGGCTTCGCGGAGCATATTGCGGGTGTTATGACAACGTAAAATGTGTTCGTACAAGCGGATCCAGCTTTTTTCCTTTTCCGGGTCGCGACGGTAACACGGGTCGGCGGCTTCCGGATCGCGTTCTTCGCCGATAAATCGTCCGCCGTCGGGGTTTCCGCCGAGGTTGCGCGGATAGCCTTGACGGTCTTCGAGCGCCCATTGGAGCGAGTGAAGCCATTCGTGTAGCATCGGTTCGCCGTCCGGTTCGTGCGACGCGGCTCCGGTTCCCCAATTGAACGAAATGTAGGTGGCGCCGCGAGTTACGGGCGCCCATTCGCCGATCGCGCCGCCGAAAAGAAGAAGCGGAATCGCGTCGTTTTTGACGTCGGCGGGCGCGGTTCCGCCGGTTTTTACAAACGCCATAATCGTATCCGTCGAATTGACGGGGATTTCCGGCAACAGCGGAAGGATTCCAACCGGGCCGGCCCAGTAACGACCGTCGACGTTCGCCATCTCCGTCGCGGTCTTTTCAACGACTTCGAACGTCCACTCGATTCGCAGCCAACCGTCGGAAAATTTTTCGACGAACGCGGCGAAACCGGCCATTCCGCGGCGAATGCGCTCGATTTCTTCGTCGTCGTAAACGTATTGAGCGCGGCGAGTTGCGTCGCCGTCTTGCCAAGCGAAGTCGAGCGAGCGAACGACGAAGGCGCGCACTTTCCAAACGCCGGCTTTCGCCGGGTCGCGGTTTGGCGCTACCTTTTGACGCAAAACGTCGAATTTATCGCGCAGGAGACGTCGCGTCGCGTCGTCGGTCGGCGTCGTTTCGTAAATCGTTTCGGCGAGTTGAAGCGCGTCGTTCCAAAGTTCCGCTTTTTCAAGACGTTCGACTTCGACAAGTTGCTCGGCTTGCGTCGGCGACGCGGCGTCGTCGGCGAAAGAAGAGGAAACGCCGACGACGAACGCGACGGCGGCGAAAAGTAGGGAACGTCCGAAATTTTGGAACGAACGGTTCGGCGGGAAAAGGCGAGCGGTCAAGGCGCGAACTCCTTAAAATTAGCGAGTTAACGGTTGAATTGAATTGGACGGCGCGACGCAACGCGGAACGGCGAACGTCGCGTTGGGAAAAGGGAAAACGACGGCGCTAACGTTAAGCGGCGTCGGACTTTACGTCGTTCGGCGTTAAACAAAAGCGGAGGATGGGGCGTCCGGTTCCGACGTTGGAAGCGACCGTTTCGAACGAAACGACGTCCGGATCGGGCGGCGTCGCGGAGGTGGAAGGGCTTTTGTCGGGCGTTTGGCGCGTCGACTGTTCGACGGCGTCAGACTTGAGCGGAAGTTTCAACGTTTCAACGGGTTGCGTTTCGGCGTTTTGCGACTCTTGCTCCGCTTCTTCGCGTTCGGCGAGGCGTTCTTCGCGGAGAGCGCGCAAGTCGGTTTGAATCGCCTCTTTTTCGAGACCGATTTCATACCGCCAGTAATCGCCGCTTTCGAGTTTCTCCAACGCGGCGAGGGTTTGGCGCGCCTCGGAAAAGCGTTTGATATGTCGGTAAAGCGTCGCGAGAAGCAAGAGAGCTTCGGCGTCGCTCGGGTTCTTTTTGAGGACGGATTTCAACGCGCATTCCGCTTCGAACCATTCGCCGCGGAGATAACGGGTTTGCGCTTCGAGGAAAAGTTCGCCGTCGGCGTCGAAAAGGAGCGATTTTTCGTAACGTTTTAAACGACCGCTCGCAATGGCGCCGAGGAAAATCCAAGCAATGAGGAAAACGACGCCGGTCGAGGCGCGCAGGTAACCGCTCGGGCAATCGCTCCAAAAAAAGTTGACGAAGAGGGTCGCTTGGGCGAGAACGCCGAAAAGGAGAGCGAGCGCCAACTGATCCCAAAGCCCGCGTCGAACGACGCCGACGAAACCGGGCCAAAGCGAAAGGGACGAAAAAACGACGCGCAACGGAACGCTCCTTAAAAAATAACGATAAAAACGATAAAAGCGGTTTGCGTTTGAACGCGACCGGGTCGCGACGAAATTTTCTCCGCCTTTTTCAACTTTTCGAGTGTACTTTTTTAAACGCGCCTTGTCAACGGCGATTTTTTATGTTATTTTTATAGGGTTGCGGCGAAGAGCGGACGATTTGACGGCTCGAGCGGCGAAATTTCGACGTTTTTTGATTTTAAGGAGACTGTAACGAAAATGCAACCGGAATTTATCGCGCTCCGAGGGGAAAACGTCGACGAAGCGGCGGCGGTTCGGCGAGTCGTCGACGCGTTGCGGGACGGGAAATTGGTCGTTTTGCCGACCGAAACGGTGTACGGGCTCGCGGCGCTTGCGTCGAACTCGGCGGCGGTCGAGCGATTGATCGCCGCGAAAGGGCGTCCGGCCGGTCGACCGTTGGCGCTCGCGATTTCCGGCGCCGACGTTTTGGAGCGGTTCGCGCCGGGCGTTCCGACGTTGGCGAAGCGGTTGGCGCGCCGACTTTGGCCCGGGCCGCTGACGCTCGTTCTCGACGCTTCCGATTCGACGAGCGAATTGGCGCGACTTCCGGAAACGTCGAAAAAAGCGATTTTGCCGGAGGGAAAAGCGGGGGTTCGCGTCCCTCGCAACGCGTTTGTTTTGAAGGTGTTGGAGGCGCTGGGCGAGCCGATCGTTTTGACGAGCGCGAACCTCAGCGGGGAACCGCCCGCAACCTCGGCGGCGGACGCGAAAGTCGGGCTCGACGACCGGCCCGATTTGATCGTCGACGACGGCGTCGCGGCGTTCGGGGAACCGTCGAGCGTTGTTGAAATCGTTAAAACCGGCAAAGTCGGCGACGGCGGCGAGGAAGGAACCGCGAAAATTTTGCGCGAAGGGGCGATTTCGGCGGAAAAACTGCGCGATTTTTCGGCGAAAGTCGTTCTTTTCGTCTGCACCGGGAACACTTGCCGGAGTCCGATGGCGGAAGTTATCGCGAAAAAAGAAGTCGCCAAGCGTTGCGGAATCGACGCGCAAACGCCGGAAGAACTCGACGCTAAGTTGCAAGAACGCGGGATTTGGATTGCTTCGGCGGGCGTCGCGGCGGCCGATTTTTCTCCGGCGAGCGCTCACGCTCGGACGGTTGTTCGCGAAGATTACGAGACGTCGCTCGACCGACACGCGGCGCAGTCGGTAACGCCGTCTCTCGTTCGGGTCGCCGACTTGATTTTGACGATGGGACGCTCGCACCGCGCGGCGTTGTTGGCGGAGTTTCCCGACGCGGCGGAGCGTTGCGAGTTGTTGCGACCGGACGGCGGCGACGTCGCGGATCCGTTCGGCGGCTCGGTCGAGGTTTACCGGCGGTGCGCTCGGGAAATTGCGGCGGCGATTCGCGAACGCTTGCCGGAAATGCTGTAAAAATCGAAAAAGTCGCTTTATTTTAACGCAAAACGCGGCGACGTTTTTCGAATCGGCGTTAAAACGCGGCGACTTTGCCGGTTTTGACGCGGTTTTGATAATTTTGTTTTTTTAACGTTAATTATTTTTGGAACGAAAGTTTGGAAAGCAATGAGCAATTTGGCCGATTATATCCGTTCGATTCCCGGTTTCCCGAAGCCCGGCATCATTTTTCGCGACATTACGCCGCTGATCGAGAACCCGACCGGGCTGAAAGAGGCGGTCGACGGGCTCGCCGACGCGATTTCGACTTGGGGCCCGATCGATAAAATTGTCGCTCCGGAAGCGCGCGGGTTCGTCTTCGGGGCGCCGCTCGCGTTGCGGCTCGGGGCGGGATTGGTTCCGGCGCGGAAACCGGGTAAGTTGCCTTATAAAACGGTTTCGGTCGAGTACGAACTCGAGTACGGGACGAACAAACTCGAAGTTCACGTCGATTCGATCAAGCCGGGCGACCGCGTTTTGTTGCTCGACGACTTGCTCGCGACCGGCGGGACGGTCGCCGCTTGCCGGAAGTTGGTCGAGGGGCAAGGGGGCGTTCCGGTCGGGTGCGCGTTCGTCATCGAGTTGGTCGACTTGAAAGGCCGCGAAGCGTTGGCTGGCTTGCCGGTCGCGTCGCTGATCGAGTTCGAAGGCGAATGAGTCGGCGTTAAGTCGCTTCGTTGAAGACGTTGCGGAAGCGTCGCGAAAAGAAAACGACGCGGGCGTTTTGAACGTGCGCGTCGTTTTTTGCGTTTTTTAAAAGACCGCCGACTTTACGAGGGCGCAAAATCTCCGTCGACGTCGATTTTTGAACGTTAAACGTTAAAACCGGCGCCGTCGAGCGCGTTCGAGTCGAAAACGTCGCCGATTTTTCGGGCGTTTAACCGTTAAAACCGGCGGCGCTTAACGTTAGCGATTTCAGACGTTGCGCGGTTTGAACGTCCAAGAGCCGAGCGCTTTCTTGTCGGCGACCATTTCCGCGCTCAGTTTGAGTTCGTCTTTCGTCGCCGTCGCGTAAATGCAGGTCGCGCCCTTGAGTTCCGGGCCGCCGCCGACGATTTGCGCCCAACCGCGGTCCGCCGTCGGTTCCGCGTAGCTGAAGCGGTGTTGGTGCGCCGCGACCAAAAGCTGGACGCCGTGTCGGTGGAGAATCGGGCCCCAAAGTTTTTGGCACGTCCATTGGTACGACGCCCATTTGTCTAAGATGTTGCCCGGGTTCGCTTTCGGGTTCGCGTCGTAAAGCGGGATGTGGCAGAACGCGACGATAAACGGCGCCGACGCGATCTCCGGGCGGGAGAGCGCCGACTCGAGCCAAGCCGCTTGAAGTTCGCGGTACGGCTCGTAGTTTGCCATCGACGACCAAGCCGGATGCCAGTCCGGTTTGTCTTCGCCGGTGTCGAGAATCACCGCCGCGAGCGGGCCTTGACGGAACGCGTAGTTGCAGCCGAGTTCGGCGAAATGCGGATCGTCGTGTTTCCAGGTCGTGAAGCATTTTTTCAGGTCGCGCACCCATTTGCCGCGGCGGTCGTGGTTCCCGGCGGCGAAAACGAGCGGGCGTTCGGCGGCGTAAGGCTTGCCGTTCGGGTTCGCGATCGATTTTTTCGCGACTTCGCTCGTCATATAATCGGAGCAAACGTCGCCGTTCCAGACGATGAAATTCGGCTTCAGTTCGTCGAAGCGTTCGATCAGTTTGCAGATCGTCGGAACGGTGTTGTGCGTGTCGTTCATTACGCCGAACGAGACTTGTTCCGGCGCCGGGCCGACCGTTTCGAAGGAGTAAACGTCGCTGTATTGCGGCGCGGAAACCGTTTTGTCGTAAGCGTTTTTGTAATCGAAAGCGCAGGTCGCGGTTCGGTAATAGTACTTCGTGTTCGGCGCGAGCCCTTCGATGCGAGCGTTCAGGAACTCCGTTTCGTAGGGGTTCAAGCCGAAGACGGAGTTGCGAGCGAACTTGCCAAGGTCGGGCGTCGTTCCCCATTCGACCCAACCGGTCGCCGGACGGTTCAGCGACCAGGCGATCGACGCGCTCGTTTCGGTAACGTTTTGCAGGAGCGGGAAGGACGCCGCGATTTTTTCCGGTTGCGCCGGTTTTTCCGCCGGCTTGGCGCCGTCTTGGGCGAGCGCGTCGGCGCCGGACGCGAGAACCGAACCGGTCAAACCGGCCGCGGCGAGGGAACCGAAGAAGGAGCGACGGTCGAAACCTTGGGAACCGTTGGACGAAGGATTCATAACAAGCCTCCTAAAACGTCGACGGCAAACGGCGGACGGAAAGACCGAGCCGGGCGCCGTCGAACGAGCGCTATAGTAATAAGGACAAAATGCGAGCGCGTCGATTTTGCGGAAATGTCGCCGCGATTTTGAATCCGGAGCCAAACGATTTCGAATCCGGAGCCCGAGCGAGGCGCGTTCGGAGCGGGCGAGGGCGCGAAAATCGGCGCTTTCCTTTAATCATACCGCAACGCCGCCGCAAAATAAACCGTCAAAACGGAATTTTTCGCGATTTTTTCCAAATTTTTCCTCAAACGGCGCAAAAATTCGACGCGAAGCGGAACGAAATCGCGTCGTTCGCTTGACGACGGACGCGAGAGCGGTTAAAATGGGGGGAAACGCGGAAAGAAAAGCGGCAAAAGACGGTTAAAGTAGAGGAAGCGGCGAAACGACGCCGGTTTTAACGATTTTGCGTCGCCGACTTCCGCGAACCGGGTTTGCTCGGAATTTTTAACGAAGATTTAAGTAAAATAGAAAGATTGCGCAAAATGAAACGGTTCTTTCTCGGCGGTTTGACGTTCCTTAGCGTCGCGGCGGCGCTGGTCGTCGGCGGCGCGGCGAGCGTTTTCGCTTGCACCAACCTCATCGTTACCAAGGGCGCGTCGGCGGAAAACGCTTGCGTCGTTACGTACACGGCGGACAGCGCCGGTTTCTTCGCGAAATTGGCGATCGTCGAAGCGTCGGACGGCTCGTTCCGACCGGTCGGCGGCTCCGACGTCTTCCCGGAAGGGACGCCGACTTACCGCGTCTTCGGCTTCTGCGGCGAGACGGTGATCGACGAGTTTCAAGGAATTATGAATGAGAAACAAGTCGCGATCGCGGAAACGACCTTCGGCGGGTTCGAGGAACTGCAAAACAAGAACGGCGCGAAGTTTATGTATCCGGAGCTGATGACCGCGGCGCTCCAAGGCGCGGCGACCGCTCGGGAAGCCGTCGAGCTGATGGGGCGTTTGGTCGACGAACACGGGTACGCCGACGTCGGCGAATCGATCTCCGTCTGCGACAAGAACGAGGCTTGGATTTTCGAAATCAGCGGCACCGGCTCGACCGAAGAGACCGAAAATAAGGGTTGCGTTTGGGTCGCGATGCGCGTTCCGGACGGCGAAATCACCGCGCACGCCAACCAAGCTCGCATCGGCGTCTTCCCGAAAAACGACCCGGCGAATTGCATTTACTCGAAAAACGTCGAGTCGTTCGCGATCGAAAAGGGGCTGTACGACCCGAATTCCGGGAAGCCGTTCTCCTTCTGCGAGGCTTACGGCAACATCGACATAACGAGCCTGCGCGCCTGCGAAAAACGCGTTTGGAGCATCTTCCGCCGCGCCGCGCCGTCGCTGAATCTCCCGGTCGATTACGCGCAAGGCGTCGAGGGCGCCGCGCCGTATCCTTGGTCGATTAAGCCGGACAAAAAGCTGACGACCGCCGACGTCGCCGCCCTGATGCGCGACCATTACGACGGCACCGAATACGATATGAGCGAAGGAATCGACGGCGGGCAGTTCGGCATTCCGATGCGCTGTCGCCCGCTTTACTGGGAAGTCGACGGCAAAAAGTATATGTGGGAACGCCCGATTTCGACGCAACAAACTTGCTTCTCGATCATTACGCGCTCGACCGCCGACCTCCCGGACGCCGTCGGCGGGCTCGTTTGGTTCGGTTGGGACGACACGTACACGACGTGCTATTCGCCGATTTACGCCGCGACGACGCGGATTCCGGCGTCCTGCGACCGCGGCTCGATCAAGCGTTTCGAGATGAAGTCCGGCTGGTGGACGTTCAACTTCGTCGCCAATTACGCCTATCCGCGTTATAAGGAAATGATTCCGGAAATCAAGACGGTTCAAGAAGAACTCGAAACGTATTTTTACCGCGCTCAACCGGCGGTCGAACGCGTCGCGGCGGAACTCGCGAAGACCGACGAGAAGGCCGCCGTCGAATTTTTGACCGATTATTCGGTTATGCAAACGGAAAAAGCTCGCGACCGTTGGGAAGAACTGGCGAACGACCTGCTCGTTAAGTTCAACGACGGTTACACGCGCACCGACGACGGCAAATACCCGAACGTCGGCTATCCCGAATCTTGGCTGCGTCGCGTCGTCGAAGAGCGCGGCGACAATTACCGCCTCCCGGACGAGAAGAAAGCGGAGTAGTCGAAGCGGTTTTTGCCGATTTTGACGTTTGAAACGCTTGAAAAGCGGCTTTTGCGTCGGTTTTCGCGATTTTGCGGGAACCGACGCGACCGCTTTTGCGTCGATATATTAATAAGGGCGTCGCGGAGAGTCGCGTTTTGCGAAACGGCGTCCGAGCGAACCGCGTCGAGCGTCCGGGCAAGGGCGGCGTTCCGCCGTCGACGTTTGAACGAAAAACAATTCGAAAATAGCCGAAAGGGAAGAACGATGAAATCGCGAGCGAAAAACAGACGAAACGCCGACGCGCGCCGCCTCCGCTTCGAGACGTTGGAAACGCGTCGCCTTTTGGCGGTCGATTTAGCGCCGATCAATCCGGAGTTCGCCGACGTCGCGAGCGCCGTTGAAATCGCTAAAATCGGTTCGAGCGATTCGACCGGCGAAGTCGTCGCGGTCGATTCGGCGGCGGTCGCGGCTTCGAACGTCTCGAACGCCGAAACGCCCGATTGGTTCGTGCAGGAGACGACGCTCGACGCGTCGCCGGCGGAGCAGGAACTTCTAGAACGAATCAACCGCTTCCGCGCCGACCCGGCGGGCGAACTCGACCGAATTTTCAGCTCGATTACCGAAACGAAATTGACGGCGCGCAACTCGCTTGTCAACGACGCGTTGTCGCTTTATCAATACCCGCGGAACTCGGTCGAGACCTTTTTGAAGGAGTGGAAGGCGCTCTCCGCCGCGCCGCCGTTGGCGATTAACGTCGCGCTCGACGCCGCCGCCGCGACGCACAACCGAGCGATGATCGCGCGAAACGACGTGTCGCATCAAACGAGCGGCGAAAAAGCGTTGGCCGACCGCGTCGTCGCCGCCGGATTCGAGTCGGGATTAACGAACGCCGACGGTTCGATCGCGCTCGGGGAAAACGTCGGCGGCTCGTTCGCGGCGAACGGGAGCTTTTCGGTCGCGTCCTTTATCTTCGAAGCGTTCGCGATCGACTGGGGCGTCCCGACGCACTCGCACCGCGACGCGCTAATGAATTCGGCGTTTACCGAGATCGGCCTTTCGATTTCGTCGACGTCGAAAGCGGTCGGGCCTTACGTCGCGACGACCGATTTGGGGACGAGCGTTCAAGGCGCGCGGACGGACGGGGCGTATTTGCTCGGCGTTGTTT
Organism: Thermoguttaceae bacterium; assembly: GCA_017436025.1. Lineage (GTDB taxonomy): Bacteria > Planctomycetota > Planctomycetia > Pirellulales > Thermoguttaceae > RUG369. The sequence goes on along the minus strand of JAFSDX010000035.1, from coordinate 6,724 downwards.
TCGACGACTCCGACCGCGACCTTTTTTACGACGCCGGGGAAGGCGTCCGCGGCGCGACGCTGACGATCGAGCGGCTCGACGGTTCCGAAACGCCGCAAAAAGTCGAGATTACGTCGGCGAACGCGGGCGGGTATCAGCTCTTTTTGCTCAACGGAACGTACCGCGTAACGGTTGCCGGCGAAGGGTTTGCGACTCCGGTAACGAAAACCGTTTCGATTAACGACGGCGTCAACGCGAAACTCGATTTCCGAACCGCCGACGCGAGCGCCGCGCCGCCGGTCGTCGACTTAAACGGCGACGAAGCGGACGGAACCGGTTTTTCCGCCGTTTTCGTCGAGGGCGCGGTCGATTCGGCGGAGGTTTTGGCCGCGTCGAAACTGACGATTACCGACGCGGATTCGGCGTTTCTGTACGGCGCGAAGATTCAATTCGCGAACCGTCCGGACGGCGGCGACGAATCGCTCGACGCGTCGGTCGCCGGAACGAATTTGCGGGCGACTTTCGACGAACAAGGGGGCGTCGTAACGCTCTCCGGCGTCGGAACGCTCGAAGAATACGAGGACGCGATCGCGTCGCTGACGTACTTCAACGCGAAGGAACTTTGCGAGCTAACCGACCGCGTCGTAACGATTTCCGTTTTCGACGGCGTTTACTGGAGCGAAGCGGCGGAGCTGACCGTCGCGATTAAGCCGACGAATCTGCCGAATATGACGGTTCAAGAAGCGTTTGTTTACGAGGGCGACGAAGGCTCGACGGTCGCGTCGTTCGTCGTCGAGTTGGACGCTCCGGCGCGACTTGACGTCGCGTTCAATTACCGCGTCGCGCTCGGCGGAACGGCGGTCGAGAGCGAAGCGTTCGTCGTTCCGGTCGGCGACCCGAAAATTATCGCGCAAGGCGAAACGACGGCGACGATCGAGTTTTACGTTCTCGGCAATTACGACGCGTTGAAGCCGGAGGGGCTTGCCGCGGTCGAAGGCGGATACGAGAACCCGTCGACCGACTTTTTCTTGGAGATCGTCGACTTGGAAAACGCTTACCTGACGAACGAAGACGCGCTCGTCAAGGGAACGATTTACGACGACGATTCGCCGATTATTTTGGGAACGGTCGACGAATACGAGTTCGCCGGAACGCTCGATACCGACGGCGGGAAGCGGCGTTACGTCTTTACGTTAACGCCCGAAACGAGCGGTTATTTCGCTTGGAAAGCCGATTTGGCCGACTTGCCGGACGGGTTGGCGCTAACCGTTCGTCCCGGTTCGTTGGAAGCGGAGCCGCTTGAACTTTCCGAGTCGACCGAGACCGGCCAACGCGTTCAGTGGTTCGCGGATCCGTCGGTCGAATATTGGGTCGTCGTCGAGTCGGCGGCCGACTTTAACGCGGTCGCGGCAAAGTTGCTGCCGATCGACGAGAACAACGTCGCGCTTCTCGACGGCGCGCTCGACGCCGCGAACGAAGAGTTGCTCGAAGTTTTTTGGGACGACGCGGGGCTCGAAATCGCCGTCGACGATTTCGCTTGGGAGTTTGCGCCCGATTCGACGCCGTTCGGGACGTATCCGACGTTCCAAACGGAATCGCATCCGGACGCCGCCGTCGATTTTTGGCTCGCGCCGGAGATTGCCGGGAGCGTCGCAAGTTCCGATTGGGGAACGACTTGGACGAGCGATTCCGGCGATTCGACGTCGTTGAGCGGTTTCGGCGCGATAACGTATCGAGGCGGCGGCGTTCGCGAAAACGTTCGGTTCGTCGGAACTGAAGGGGACGACGCGCTTTATTATGCGAACGGTTCCGGCTATTTTGAGACCGCAAGCGGCAAGCGATACGAGTTCAACAACGTCAATTCGATTGTTGTCGACGCCGGAAACGGCGGAAACGACGTCGCGGTGATCGAGGATACCGCCTTTAACGATTCCTTAAAGACGACGAACGCCGATTTGACCCTTTCCGGCGGCGGATTTTCGTTGGTCGCGAAGAACTTTACCGACGCGCGAATTGCGTTTGTAAACGGCGGCGAAGACTCGTTTTACGCGACCGATTCCGGCGACGACGTCGAGGCGGTCGTCGCGAAAAAGAAGGCGATTTTGACCGGAACTTTCGGCGGCGACGAGACGACTCCGGGTCGCGAGTACGTTCGCGTCGCGACGAACGTCGCGGAGACGATCTTCGAACCGGAAACGACGCTCGCCGCGTTGTCGTTGATCGGCGACGATTCGACCGGGGCGCATTACGTTGCGGAAATCGGCGCGCTGACCTATTTCGACTTGGAAACGAACGCGACGGCGACGGCGCGTAATATTAAGTCGCTGAAAATTTCCGGCGTCGCGGAGAGCGCCGACGAGCGTTTCGAAGTCGTTTTGCCGGAAGACCTTGCGGAAACGAGCGAAGACGAGACGCACGTCTCTTACGTCGACTCGAAAGGTTGGAAATTGTCGACGCCCCTTTGGAAAAAGGCGACGTTTGCGACCGTTTCGGCGGCGGTTTGGGGCGACGACCCGACGGCGGCGGAACTCGGCGACGCGTTTTTTGCCGACGAGTTTGACGATTGGGCGGAATTTGACGGCGACGCGGCGGCGGAAATCGCTCCGTTTGTCGGCGCGTTTCCGTTCGAATCGGCGAACGTTTTCGAGACGTTGAACGAAATTGTCGACGGCGACGACCCCGACGAACGACGCAAACGTCGGTCGTTCCGTTGATTAGCGTCGAGTCAAACGGCGGCGGTTTTGCCGTCGTTTGGGCGCGTTTCTTGAAGAACGTCGGCGTCGCGTTTGGCTAAGCGTTGATAAATAAAGGGTTGTGGAGGAAGCGAAGGGCGATGAGCGGCGGCGCGAACGAAAAAACGCCCGAGCGTTGGGCGAACTCGTTGGGGATGCAATTTTTAGCGGTTCGTCCCGGAACGTTCGAGATGGGAAGTCCGCGAACCGAGCCGCGCCGCTTCGCCGACGAAACGCCGCGTCGAACGACGTTGACGCAACTCTTTTATTTAAGCCGGTTTCCGACGACGCAAGCGGAGTGGCGCGCCGTCGTCGGGGCGAATCCGAGCAAAAATCGCGGCGTTAATCGGGCCCCGGTCGAGCGCGTTAGCTGGATCGATTGCGTCGATTTTATCGAAAAGCTCAACTCCGACGAGTACTTGCTCGAACTGACGACGTTTCTCGGGCCGGACTGGCGATACGGCCTCCCGACCGAGGCGCAGTGGGAGTTCGCTTGCCGCGCCGGGACGACGACGCCGTTTTCGTTCGGCGCTTGCGCGACCGGTATCGAGGGCGCGTTCGGGCGTCTAAGCGGCGGGGCGAGCGACGGCGAAGAAGGCGGGAGCGGAAGCGGCGACGGTCGAAGACGCGTCGCAAATGTCGGCGGCGAAACGACTTGTGAAGTCGGGCTTTTCGCGCCGAATCCTTGGGGCTTTTGCGATATGCACGGGAACGTTTGCGAGTGGACGGCCGACCGATACGGCGAGTACGATCCGGCGCGAAACGTCGACCCGACCGGCTCGGCGAGCGGCGCGGAGCGGGTCGCGAGGGGCGGAAGTTGGCGCAGTCCGGCGGAAAACTGTCGCAGCGCGTCGCGTTTCAACTTTTTAGCGACGTATCGCGGCGACAATTGCGGGCTCCGCGTCGGCATTTTCCGCCTTTTTTAGCGAACGATGTTTTAGCGGCGCTTTGTCGCAATGACGGCGTCGCGTTCTTGACGGCTTCTTAAATGCTTGCCGACGTTCAGTTTGAGTTCGACGTCGGCGAGCGTTTTTCTTTGCGCGCGTTTCTTCCGACGAACGACGCCGCGACGCGAAAGGCAAGGCGTCCGGCGAACGTCTTCTTGCAACGCAAAAAGATTTTCGACGCTTAAAACGGCGCGAACGGGGCCGCGTCGAGGGCAAAAGCGGCGTTTCTCAAAAATTTTAAAGAAATTTTTCATTTTGTGTTTCAGGTTGGACGCCTGCTGGGAGGGGCCCCTTGACGCCAAAATGAAAAAGGATAAAAACAAAATAACTTGTAAAATTTTCGGGAAATACGAGCGCTTTTTGCCCAAAACGGGGCGCGCGTCCGAGTTGGGCGATTGCGTTAAACTCAAAACCGAGGGGGAAAATTCGGCTCGTCGAGCGTTCAAATTCGTTAAACGAAAACGCGAAACGAAAAGTAAAATAATAATTCGGGCGAATCGCGAATCGCAACCTAGCGCGACGCGGCGAAATAACGAAACTCGGCGACGGCGCGGGAATAAACGCTGTCGCGTTGACGGAAGGAATGTAAACGTTGCGGAAACGTTGGTGTTGAATGTTAAGTCAATTTTTGCTCAAAAACGCCGAAGAAGTTTTGAACGAAAACTTTCGTTACGGGGTCGCTATCGACCGGGAGTCGAGGGACGTCGTTCGGTTTCGCGAACTCTTGACGACGAAGACGCGGCTAAAGTGCGTTCTGTCCGACGACGAGCTAGTCGAGTTGATTCGTTCGGTTGGAACTTTTGAAGCCGGAAGAGTTTACCCGCCTAAAAACCGGAAGAAAAACGTCGCGTCGAGCGGGGCCGAAGAGAGCGCGGCCTCGAACGAGAAAAGCCCGAACGACGCCGCGTCGAACGATCGGCGCGACGTAAAGCAAAACGACGAGACGTCGTCGATTCCGCGAGCGCCGCGAAAGCGAACGCCGCCGTCGGCGACGCGCCCGTATGCGAATATCAAGAAGTTTTCGCGCGACGAGTTGCCGCCGGAAATCTTTGAAAGCGCTTTAAATATTCTGCATAAACGCTTTAAGAACGGTTTGGATCTTGAGCGCGCCCAAGATTTGGGGCTTTTCCGCGCTTGCGACCCGGCCCTTTTTTACGAGACAAGCGACGTTGAGTTGCGAACGGTTGTAGCGAGCGCTGGAATTCTTGTCGGTTCTAAGGTTTACGTTGTCTTAGAAACGGGACGGCAGTACCTAACGCGTTTGGTTCGGCGGCTTTTCGAGAACGAAGGATTTGGCGTTATTTATTTTGAAACGCTTTTCGAACGTTATAAAGAAACGCTCGCCAAACATCGTTTCGTTTCGCTCGAATTGTTGACGGATCGATTGCGCGTTTACTTCCCGAATTACGCGTTTTACGACGATTATTTTGAGCCGACGAAAAGTGCTTTAAGCGAATCGGAAATCGTGTTGCGCGAAATCGAGCGCGTTTGGGAAGGCGACGAGACGTCGATCTCCGACCTGGCTGCTTGGACGTTAATTCCCGAGGAGATCGTCGAGTATTATTTGGCCGCGTCGCCGGAATACGACTTGCGCGATTGCGACGACGAGGAAGGCGATTTAAACGGCGAAACGACGATCGTTAGAAGTGAAGCGACGACGGAAAACAACGAACGCGACGTTGCGCGGCAGGTCGAGGCGAACGAGCCGACGAGCCTTCAAACGGCGATTTCGCCGCAACGCTTGCAAGTCGCCGCGCGACAAGTTTTGAGGAAGCATTTTCCGCGCGGTTGCAAAGCGGACGGCGCGGCGCTCGACGTTTTCCGCTTTGGCCGTCTTTTGTCGCAGGAAACGGGACAAACGCTCGACTTATCGAAAGACGACTTGCTCCGTCTTCTTTACGCGTCCGGGCGAGCGGGGGGCGGCGGCAAAATTTATCCCGCCGATTCGTTCGTTCGGGACGAAAAGCGCGACGCAAGGGAGGAAAATGTCGACGACGAAATAAAAACGGTTGTTGCAAGCGCTGTCGCTAATAACTTTATGAACGGATTCTCGTTGACGAGCGACGTCGACGCCGCGACGTTGCGACGTTGCGAGCCGTCGTTGGGAACGCTAAGCGACTCCGAACTGCGAAAGTTGGTCGCGAGCGTTGGAAATCGCGTTGGCGACAGGGTTTACGTTAGCGTTAAGGACGAGCGAACCTACTTGACCGAGTTGGTCGCCGGGCTCTTCGCCGACGGGCGGCGCGTCGTTTATTACGAGACGTTTTTCGAGCGCTTCAAACCGTCGCTAATTGAACGGCGTTTGGTTTCGCTCGACTTGTTGAAAAAACGATTGCGCGCTTACTTTCCTAATTACTCGTTTTACGACGAGTTTTTCGAAGCGGAAGAGACGCCGGCGAGCGAGCCGAAACGGGCGCTGACCGAAATCGAACGCGTTTGGAACGGCGAAGAAATCGCGCTCGACGTTTTGGCCGATTGGGTCTTGATTCCGAAAGCGAAAATCCGCGCTTATTTAAACGCTTCGCCGAAATATAAGTATTGCGGAGGCGGACGTTACGCGGCAAAGGCGGCGGTCGCAAAACCAACGGCGAACGTCGAAAAAACGTCGGTTTCGGACGTCGACGTCGAGTCGACAAAAGCGACGGGCGCGAGCGAAGAGAACGCGTTGCAACTTCTGTTAAGCGAACGGTTTCCAAACGGTTTCCGACTCGATTCGACGATCGAATCGAAGAAGTTGCGACGCTATGTAGTGGAGACGGGGAACCCGAAACTCGCGAACTTGGCGCAACTCGACGAAAAAATGTTGCAAGACGTCGTTAAGGATGTCGGAACCGTTTACGAAGGCAAGGTTTACGTCGCCGACGCAAGTTTTGACGCGACGATTAAAAGGGCGGTCGAAAACGCGTTCGAGTCGGGGGCGCAAACGGTTTTTTACGAGTCGCTTTTGGCGAAAATTGTCGCGTCGGCGCCCGATTATTTTTCGCCGAATCTCTTGAAGGAGCGCGTCGAGGCCCTTTTCGGCGACACGGAGCGCAAACTTATTTTCGCGAAAAATTACGTTAATAT
>JAFSDX010000034.1 GCA_017436025.1 Thermoguttaceae bacterium | reverse complement strand
CCTCGCCAAACGGGCGTCCCGAGTACGAAGGGCGTTCTTTGATTCTGGTTTGAAAGCAAAAGAGCCGCTCCGAGAAAAACGTCGGGCGGCGAAAAGCGCGAACTTTGGCGGTTTTTCAAGAGAACGAGAAGGGCGGGCGTTACTGGACGCGAACTTTAACGACGCCGTGCGAATCGAACGTTCCGCAAGCGGTGAACGCGCCGACGCGGGTCGGAACGTCCGACGTTTGCGTCGCCGTCGTCGGGACGGGAGCCGGAGCGACCGACGTTTGCGGAGCGTTCGCGTCCGAAGCGTTCGACGTTTCCGCGAACGAGTAATCGCCGGAAACAAGTCGAGCGTTCGCGGCGCGGCGGCGCAACGACGAGGAAACCAACGAGGACGAACCGACGCCCGGCTCGAATTCGAGAGCGCGCAATTCGTCGAGCGTCGCCGCTTCGACCGCGACGGCGTCGCGCCAAGTCGGAGCCGAACATTCGGCGAACGTCGGCTCGGGGAATGTTTCGAGGCGCAGTTCGCGCGACCATTCGTCGCGTTCGCGGTCGTCGGCGTCGACGACGAACCAACCGTCGTCGGTAAAGAGCGAGGTCGGCTCTTCGGCTTCGGGCGCGGTTTCCGCGTTCGCGAACGAAACGGGCGTCGACTCCGGTTCCGCTTCGTCGAACGTCGCGCCGACCGGTTCCGGGGCGGGCGAAGCGTCGGTCGCCAAAAGCTCCGTCGATTCGGAAACGAACGCCGGCGCCGAATCGAAACGCGGCGTCGCGTTCGCGTCGAGAACGACGCGGCGACCGGAAGCGTCGAGGTAAGAAAGCGGACGTTCGGCGTCGCCGCGGCGCGCGTTCGTCGAGAAAGGCCCGAACGCTTCGAGCCGAAAACGCCAAGTTTCTCCCAACGTCGAACCGCCCGGAATCGCCGAAGCCGCGCCGAAGCCGAGAACGACGCAAAGCGCGGCGACGAAAAATTTCGCGTTCAAAGCGGAACGGCGGGCGGCGGACGAACGTTTTTTCATCGAGGGAAACCTATTCGGAACAAAGCGTTAAGAGAAACGGCGTCGACGGCGCGACGAGCGGTCGCGTTAAAACGTCGACGATTAAAAGCGGAGAGGAAAAACGGCGTTCGTTCTTCGCTTTGCCTTAACGCTTTATCTATTATAACGTTTTTTTGCGTTTCGGCGGCGCGACAAAATCGATTTTAACGCTTTTTTTTAGGCTTTTTTCGTCGTTAATTCAGCGCAATCGATACGATCGATTTTTTCGCGAACGAAACGATTTTTTTTCCTTTTCCGATTGTTAGAGTTGTAAGGGTTGAATGTTTGGCAAGAATTATTTTAAATTTTAGGAAAATTTTTAAAATTTTTTGCGAAAGCGGCAAAATCGACGCGAACGGTATAAATTCTTTCGAGGGCAAACGGGAACGGATGCGACGATTGCGTCGGTCGCGTAAAATACGACGGTTTTAAAGAAAATCGGGCGTCTTCTATAACGTCGAAGAATGTTGTTATTAGCAAGACGACGGTTCGAGACTTTTAAAACGCGTCGTTAAGCGGTTTCTGACGCTTTATTGAATTGTCGCGTCGAAAACGGCGGTCGCGGCGAAACGTTTCGTCTTATCGAACGCGGAGGCAGGCGGGGATTTTCGAAATTGCGGAGCGCGTTATAATAGACGGCGAGAAAAACGTTCGCGACTTTCCTCGTCGAAAATATTTCGGCGGCGTTTTGGGGGCGGTCGCGGAAACGGTTCGACGGCGGCGCTCGTTTCGACGGGCGTTCGCGACGAAAGGCGCGGGCCTTGTCGCGTTTTCGTTCGTTAGATTTGCAAGGCTAATTTAGGAAACTTGGACAATGAAGAATTTTGTCGAAACCTCCATTGAGAGTATTCGTCGACAAGTCGGCGACGGTCGCGTGATCTGCGGTCTGTCGGGCGGCGTCGACTCGGCGGTCGTCGCGGCGTTGGTTTCGCGGGCGATCGGCTCGCGTCTGACGTGCATTTTCGTCGACACCGGCTTGATGCGCAAGAACGAAATCGACTCGGTCGCGAAAGTTTTCCGCGAAAATTTCGACGCGAATCTTGTCGTCGTCGACGCGGAAGAACGCTTCCTTTCGCTGTTGAAAGACGTCGACGACCCGCAAGAAAAGCGCAAGATCATCGGCAAAACGTTCATCGACGTTTTCACCGAAGAGGCGCATAAGGTCGACGGCGCGAAGTTCTTGGCGCAAGGGACGATTTGGCCGGACGTCGTCGAGAGCGGCGGCGAAGAAGGCGCGCCGGCGAAGACGGTGAAGTACCATCACAACGTCGGCGGTCTTCCCGAGGATATGGAGTTCGAGTTGGTCGAACCGCTCCGCAAGCTGTACAAACACGAAGTTCGCCAAGTCGGTTTGGAACTCGGGTTGCCGGAAGAGTTGGTTTGGCGGCACCCGTTCCCGGGCCCGGGGCTCGCGGTTCGCTGCTTGGGCCCGGTTTCGAAGCCGGATTTGGACTGCTTGCGCGAAGCGGACGCGATCGTCGTCGAAGAGATAACGAAAGCGGGGCTTTACCGCGAAACGTCGCAAGTCTTCGCGGTGTTGTTGCCGGTGCGCAGCGTCGGCGCGAAGAACGGCGAACGCACTTACGAGAAGGCGGTCGTCGTCCGTTGCGTCGCGACGCAAGACTTTATGGAAGCGAACTGGTATCCGGTTCCTTACGAGGTCTTAGCGAAGATTTCGTCGCGCATTTTGAGCGAAGTCGACGGCGTGAACCGCGTCGCGTACGATATTAGCTCGAAACCGCCCGCAACGATCGAGTGGGAGTGATTCCGGACGCTTGCGTTAGCGTTCGGCAAGAGCGGAACAACGCGGCGGCGTTAGACGGTTAGCGTCGTTCCGCTTCGAAGTCAAGTTATTTAGCGTTCGGACGGTTGGCGGTTCGAGCGAAGGGCGGCGCGTCGGCTTGTTGAGTCGGCGCGTCGTTTTTTTTGCGAGCTTTTTTGAAAATTCGTCGTTTTTTCGTTAAAATTGGGCGACCAATCGCCGTCGAATCTTGCGTCGTCGGCGATTTCTGTTAAAATAGGAAGAAAATTGTCGCGGAGAATCGTTCGCGGCCTCGTCGACGGAATTTTTGGACGGAGTTTAGATAAGATGCGCGATTTAGGAAGTTGCAAGAGACGAGCGAAGCGCCGCGCGCAAGCGGCGATCATTGCGGCGGCGTTGGGGTTCGGCGCGCAAAACGTCGCGAGCGTCGCGCCTTCGATCTCGAACGGACTTTTTGAAAATCGCGCGATTTTCGGCGCGGAATCGGCGCAAACGGCGAACCGTCCGATGACGGCGCAAGCCGCCAAAGAAAACCGACCGACCGAGTTCAAGGCGTTCTTCGTCGGCGTGCATAATTACGCCGAAGCGACCGATTTGCCCTACGCCAAGAAAGACGTCGAAGATTTGGCGGCGCGCTTTGTCGAAATCGGCTTCAAAGAAAAAAACGTTACGGTGTTGAAAGTCGACGACAAACTGGGATTCGACAATTGGCCGACCCAAAAAAACATCGAGGCCCGTTTCGGTGAATTCGTTAACTCGTTAGAGAAGGGCGACTTCGCCGTGTTATATCTAAGCGGACACGGTTTTCAAAACGACGCCGGCGAGGCGTATTTCGCGCCGACCGACGTAACGGCGGACAACCCGTTCGGAACGTCGGTTTCGATCGACTGGATGCTGGAAAGGTTGGGGGAAAGCGACGCGGATTTCTGTTGGGCGATCGTCGACGCTTGTCGGAACAATTTAAAAGAAGACGGCGCGAAAACCCCGAGACAGATGTTTACGGGCGTGCGATCGTTCGGACCGAAGGATTTAGCGGCGGATTTTAAGAACGCGCCGAAGACGGTTTCGATCCTCCGCAGTTGCACGCCGGGCCAATGCTCTTACGAAGGCGGCGACGGCGTCGAGAACGGGCTTTTCACGCGCGCTCTTTTGGAGGCCTTCGATCCGAACAACCTGAAAGCGAACGGCGCCGACGGCGATTTAAGGTTTTTCGAGATTATCAGTTACGTGATGAAGCGGACGGAGGAGCTGGCCGACGCTTGCGGCGTGAAGCAGAACCCGGTCGAAGGAGGGCAAGCGGAACGAAGCGACTTTACGCTTTTGACCGGTCTTCCGACGTCGGAGGAAGAACCGGCGGAATTGATCGTAAAGGGCGAGGAAGGCGAGACGGGCGGTTCGAGCGGAACGTCGACGATTTGGATTCTGCTGGCGGTCGGCGGCGCGGCGGGAGGCGCGTTTTGGCTCCGTCGAAATCCGGAGCGAGTCAAGGCCGCGCTTGAGAAGACGAAAGCGTTCGCGACGAGCGTCGCCTCGTCGCGCGGCGTTGGAAAACGGATTCAAGAAGTCAAAAAGCGAAACGAAAAGGCGAAGTTGGCGAGCGTGAACGGCTTGCTCGACGAAGCGTTGAAGGCTTGCGAAACGGAAAATTACAAGACGGCGCGCGACAAGTGCGAAGAAGCCTTGCGCGAAGCGGAAACGTCGGACGCCAACGAGACGCGAAAGAAGGCGGACGACGCGCGAAAATTATTGAAGGAGATCGAAAAGGCGGCGTCGGCGCGCGCGAAAACGCTTTACGGAGAAGCGTTGAAAGCGTATAACGCCGAGGATTACGCGACGGCGCGCGCCAAGTGCGAAGAGTCCTTGAAGGCGAAGCAAACGCCCGAGGCGCGCGAGTTGCTGTCTAATCTCGAGACGGCGGCGAAGAAGTTGTTTGTCGACGCCTTAACGCTTTATAACGCCAAGGATTACGCGTCGGCGCGCGACAAGTGCCAAAAGTCTTTGGCGGCGTGGGAAACGACCGCGGCGCTAAAATTGGCGTCGGAAATCGAAGAAAAGTTGAGCGCCGAAGAAGCGAGGAAACGTAAAACCGCGCAAGAGTGGTTTGAAAAAGCGTCGAAAGCGTTCAAAGAAAAGGATTACGAGACGGCGAGTCGCGATTGCCAAGCGTCTTTGGACGCGTGGGAAACGTCCGAGGCGCGCGCATTCTTGCGGAAGATCGACGACGTTCTGCTTTTGAACAAAGTGCAAGAGGCGAAGTTGGCGACGCAGGCGGAAACGCTTTACGGCGAAGCGTTGAAAGCGTATAACGCCGAGGATTACGCGACGGCGCGCGCCAAGTGCGAAGAGTCCTTGAAGGCGAAGCAAACGCCCGAGGCGCTCAAGTTGCGGCCGGAGATCGAGACGGCGGCGACGAAACGCGCGAACGAGTTGTTCGAAGAAGCGTTAAGATTTTACGTCGCCGAGAATTACGCGACGGCGAACGTCAAGTGTCAAGCGTCGTTGGCCGCGAAAGAAACGCCCGAAGCGCTCGCGTTGCAACCGAAGATCGAGTCGGCGTTACTTGAGGAAGAAGCGAAGGCGGCGCGCGCGAAAGAGGCGCTCGACGAAGCGCGTAAAGCGTTCGGACAAGGAGATTACAAGACGGCGCGCGACCGATGCGAAGCCTCCTTGGCGGAGGTGGAAACGTCCGAAGCGCGCATACTCTTGGAGAAGATCAAGGAAGCGGAGCGCGCGAAAGCGGCGGCGTTGGAAAAAGCGAAGGCGTTATACGACGAAGCGTTGAGCGCGTACGATTCCGGGGACTACAAGACGGCGCGACGGAAGTGCGAAGCGTCCTTGAAGGAAGCGGAAACGTCCGACGCGTTCGACTTGAAGAAGACGCTCGACGAGGACGCGGCGAAGCGAGCGAAGACGTTGTTCGACGAAGCGTTGAGAGCGTATGATTCCAAGGATTACCCGACGGCGCAACGGAAGTGCGAAGCGTCTTTGGAAGAAGCGGAAACGGTCGGCGCGCGCGAACTCTTGAAGATGCTCAAAGCGGCGCGACGCGTGCAAGAGGCGGAAGCGGCGACGATCTTGAAGCGCGCGAACAAGGCGCTCGACGAAGCGCGGCGAGCGCGCGACAAACGCGATTACAAGACGGCGCGCGTCAAGTGCGAAGAAGCCTTGAAAGAAGCGGAAAAGCTGAATACCGACGAGTTGCGGAAGAAAGCGAACGAAGCGCGCGAATTGTCGCGAGGCCTCGAAACGATCGCGAAGGCGACCGCGAACGCGTTGTACGACGAGGCGTTCAAAGCGTATAGGGAACGCGATTATGCGACGGCGCGTCGTAAGTGCGAAGAGTCCTTGAACGCGTTCGAAATGTCCGCGACGCGCGAGTTGCGGCGCGAGATCGACGACGCGGAAAAAGCGGACGCGGCCGCGAGGGAAGCGCAAGCGAAGAGGTTGTGCGACGAGGCGTTTAAAGCCGGCGACGTCGGGGATTACGCGACGGCGCGTCGAAAGTGCGAGGAGTCGTTAAAGGCGGCGGAAACGTCCGCGGCGCGCGACGCGGCGGAAGCGGCGCGAAAGACGAAAACGCCGTCCCGCGACCGGTCGACTTCGGCGGCGTTCGGTTGGGGCGCGGTTTACGAGGCGGGAACGCGCAAAACGCTGAGCGCGGCGGGGATCGAATACGCGCTCCGTTACTGCCCGGCGCAAACGTTTTGGATGGGAAGTCCGGCGAACGAAGAGGGGCGCGCCGACGACGAAACGTTGCGCAAGGTAACGTTGACGCGCGGTTTTTGGATTTTGGAAACCCCGGTAACGCAAGCGATGTGGACGTCGATAATGGGAAAGAATCCGAGCGAGTTTCCGGCGAGCGGTTCGAACGCGTTGAAATTTCCCGTCGAGAACGTAAGTTGGTTCGATTGTCTGGATTTTATCAATAAGTTGAACGCGACGGTCAATTTGAGCGACGGTTTGGCGTTGCGTCTTCCGACCGAGGCCGAGTGGGAAGCCGCTTGTCGAGCCGGAACCGACGGCCCTTACGCCGGTTTGCGATTGGACGATTTAGGCTGGTATTTTAACAATTCCGGTTCCCGAACGCGCGCCGTGAAGACGAAAGCCGCGAACCCTTGGGGGGTGAGCGATATGCACGGGAACGTCTTGGAATGGTGCTGGGATTGGATGGCGCCTTGCGACGCGACGTCGGCGACCGATCCGAAGGGCCCGAATAAGGGAACGTTCCGCGTTTTGCGCGGCGGAGGTTGGTGCAGTTTGGCGCGTTGCTGTCGGTCGGCTCATCGGGACGGTTTGGTTCCGTCGAATCGCAGCGGCGACTCCGGTTTCCGTCTTGTTTTAGGGAGCAGATTCTAACGTTCGACGGACGCGTCGGCGCGAAGAACGGCGAGAGCGCTTGCGAGAAGGCGGTCGTCGTCCGTTGCGTCGCGACGCAAGACTTTACGGCGGCGGACTGGCGTCCGGTTAGCGTTGTTTTGCTTCGGGAACGAGGTATTTAGCGTTCGGACGGTTGGCGGTTCGAGCGAAGTACGGCGCGTCGGCTTGCGAGGTCGGCGCGTCTTTCGGCGATTAATGCGATTGAAAAAAAGTTGCGGTTAATTGCGGGCGGCGAAATATTAAAACGAAGGCGGCGAAAGACGGCGATGGAGAATCAAACGAGCGCGGCGGTTCCGGCGTTGATGAAAAGAGCGATTTTAGCGGAAATCGTCGCGTTGCAGACGGCGGCGGACGGCGTTTTCGACTCGGCAAAATGGGTCGACTTCGGCGCGCTCGGCTCGCGGTTGACGAAAGCGGGCGTCGCTTGGAAGACTTGCGAACTCGGCTCGAATTTTACCGCGTTTATGGAGGCGGCGTTTCGCGACGAAGCGGAGCGCGGCGAAATCGAATTTCGCTTAAACAAATCGGGCGCGCGCCCGAACAGCCGCGTTCGTTTGACGCAAGCGCCGCCGGAAAAAGCCGTCGCGTCGTCGAGCGTTCCTGAGAAAAAGTCGACGGTCGCGGTCGAAACGGCGATTCCGGCGCCGACGTCCGCGTCGCCAAGCGTTCCCGCGAACGCGCCGTCCAAACTTTCCGACGCGGAGGTCGAAAAGCGCGTCTTGGCGGCGATTCGCGAACTGCAAACGAACGAAAACGGCGTCCGCGACGCGAGCGATTGGGTTCCTTATACCCGGCTCGGCGCTCGGCTTAAAGAAAAGGGCGTCGACGGCAAAACCGCCGGTTTTTCAACGTTCGCGAAATTTGTGGAGGCGCGTTTCGCCGATAAATTGGAATTTGACGGCGATCCAAACGCTCGACGAACGCGACCGAAAACGGCGTCGACGGCGGTCGTTCCGGTTGCGCAAACGCCGACGACGGCGTCGACCGTCGCGACCGTCGCGGAAAAAACGCCGGTTGCGGCGAACGCTTTGACCGTTCCGAAAAAGGAAACGACGGCGGTCGTTCCGGTCGCGAGAGTCTCGACGCCGCAAACGTCGCCCAAACTCTCCGACGCGGAGCTGGAAAAGCGCGTTTTGGCGGCGTTGCGCGCGTTGCAAAAGGACGATTCCGGACGCCGCGACCCGAGCGCTTGGGTCGATTTCACCGTCCTCGGCCCGCGCTTGAAAGCGAACGACGTCGATTGCAAGTCGTTGGGGTGCGCGAGTTATGCGAAGCTGTTGGAGTCGCGTTTTCCGGAAGCGTTGCAATTCGACAAGAGCGAGGCGACCGCTTGGCGGGTTCGTCCGACGTTGGCGCCGAACCAAAACGACGCGGAACTCGCCGATTGGGCGGTCGTCGCGCCGGAGCGGTTCGACGAGTTGGCCGCCCTCGCGCTTCCGGAAAAATGGCGGTTCGACGGCGCGAAACCGGCGCCCGGAGAGTCGCGTTATCCGATTTTGGAGTCGTATTTGAAATATACGTTCCGCCAACTCGCGTTCGAAGGGAAGGTGAAAATCGCGCTCGCCGAGGACGTCGCCGCGTTCAATACCGGTCTTTTCGACCGCAAATTCGACCCGATTTTCGCGTTTTTCCGCAAAAACGTCGGGGCGGGGCCGCAACCTTGGCGCCTTTCGTCGTTCGCCGTCGCCGCGGAGAACGCCGACGGGAAAGAGTTGGTCGCGCGGTTTGACCCGTTTCCGGAGCGAGCGCGTTTTTTCGAGCGTCGCGAAGACCTGGTTTTCGACGGCGACGCGGCGATTCTTTGCGACGCGGAGCATTGCCTCGTCGAAAACGTCGCTCGACTGCCGAGCGTTTTCTTGCGGCGGTACTGTTCGCCGGAGTTTCTGACCTTGGAAATCGACGGCGAAACGCGAACGCTCGACGCCGTCGTCGACAAGCCGGAGAAAGACCCGGCGCGCCGCCAATATTTTAAAGCGTTGGAGAAGAAACTGCCCGGGTCGAGCGAGTTGTTCGAGATGAAACTTCGGTTCGACGCGGCGGTCGAGCTGGTGAAAAAGCGCGTCGCGGCGAACTTTCGAACGGCGGTTCCTTCTTTTAACCCAAGAAAACGCAACGTTTGCTATCTTCTGCCGTTGACTTTAACCGTTCGACGCGAGGCGCCGGAACGCGCCGACGTCGCGCTCGTCGTCGAGCGGCTTCCGGAAACCGGCGTTTACCAAGGGCACACCGTTTACACGCTCGATATGGCGTATAAAACCGCTCGTTTGACGGCGCGTTTGGGCGGCGAAAACTGGCTCGACGGGGAAAACGGGGGGACGGGAGGGAATAAAGCGGTCGCGCGGATAAAAGCGGCGGAAGCGGTTGCGCGGCGCGGTCTTTTCGGCGATTGACCCGAGCGCGACGCGGCGTTTTTCCCGCTTCGCTCTTGCGTTTTTTCGTTAAATTCGGTAAAGTTCAACGCGGCGAGCGTCGGGCGCGTTCGGCGGTCGCTTCGTTTCGAGAGTCGAAATTTTACCCGAAACGGCGAAACAGCGCGAAAAGGAGCGCGGCGGCTCGAAACGCGTCGCGAAAATTAAATGAAGCTCGAATATCGAACGGCGACGGTCGACGACGGCGCGGAAATCGCTTACGTCGACGTCGGGGAAGGGCGGTTTCTCTTTTATATCGACGGGTTCGGAGGCTCCGTCGCGACGGCGAACGGAATTATCGAACGCTTTAACGGTTGCGGCGCGTTCCGGACGGTCGCCTTCGACCAGCGCGGGTACGGCAAGTCGCCCTTTTCGCCCGATTTTGGCGTCGAACGCTCCGCCGCCGACCTGCGCGCGCTGATCGAACGCCTCGACGCTCGCGACGTCGCGCTCGTCGGGTACTCGATGGGCGGCTCCGTCCTCTTTTCTTACTTCGAACAGTTCGGAACCGACCGCGTCGCGAAGGCCGTTTTCGTCGACACGTGCCCCAAGCTCCTCAACGACGACGCTTGGCGGCTCGGATATTGCCAAGGGCGCTACTTCGCCGACGATTACGAGCGCGATATGCAAATTTTGCGCGACGATCCGCCTCTTTTTAAAACGACTTTCTTCGCCCGTTGCGAAATTCCGTCGAATCCCGCCGACCCGCCAAGTTGGCCGGAACCGCTCGACCGCGACGCTTGGCTCGCGAAGGCGATCGAAGTTACCGGGCTCCGCGAATCCCTTGCGAAACGCGTCTTTTTCGCGCCGATTCCGCCGGAGCGCGCCGCCGTCGACCGCCGTTATTGGGAGTCGATGACGACCGCCGACTTCCGCGCTTCGCTCGGCAAAATCGACGTTCCGACCCTCGTCCTGCACGCCGACCCGGGTTCGCTTTACCGCGTCGAGACCGGCGAATACATCGCGGCGCAAATTCCCGGCGCTCGGCGAATCGCGCTCCCCGACGCGTCGCACGTCTTCCCGGCGAAACGCTCCGACGAGTTCGTCGCCGCCGTCGCCGACTTTTGCCGTTGAGCGTTCGGCGAAAACGCCCAAAAACGCCCTTATTAATATATAAGGGGAAAAACGGCGAAAAATTGGCGAAAAAGCGACGTTTGCGGAGGGTCGGAGCGACGGCGGCGAAACGCGTTGGGAACGACGGACGCCGGCAAAGTCGACGCAAACGGAAAAAACGGGAAAATGCGCTTGCGTCTTGAGTTTTTTCGCGAAAAAGTTATAATTAACGGTAACGCGCCGCGACGGTCGGAAACGTCGGCCGGGCCCGGCTCCGCGAACCGTCGCTTTTCAAACGAGAAAAACGGTTTGCGTCGAAAAATGAATTTTGTCTGAAACTTTGATAAAAAGAGGAACGCAGCAATGAAAAAAATCGCGACGATCGAAACGGAACGCGGAACGATCAAAATTGAACTCTTCGCCGACAAGGCCCCGCGCACCGTCGCCAACTTTGAAAATTTGGCGAACGACGGCTTTTACAACGGCCTGATCTTTCACCGCGTCATCGCCGACTTTATGATTCAAGGCGGCGACCCGACCGGCGTCGGTTGCGGCGGCCCCGGTTATCAATTCGACGACGAATTCCATCCCGACCTCCGACACGACGGCCCGGGCGTCCTCTCGATGGCGAACGCCGGCCCGAACACGAACGGTTCGCAATTCTTCATTACGCACGTTCCTTGCCCTTGGCTCGACGGCAAACACTCCGTTTTCGGCAAAGTTCTCGAAGGGCAAAACGTCGTCGATACGATCCAACAAGGCGACAAAATGACCTCCGTTAAGGTCGAGATTGTCGACTGAACCTGAAAAACAGGCGACAAAAAACGCGGTTTGCCGAAAATTGGGTAAAACGCGTAAAATTTAGCGACGAAACCGCGTCGTTTGCGTAAAATAAAGAAAAAACGCAGGCGGCGCGGCGTCGGCGTTTGACGGAACGACGGTAAAATAGGGAAGCGGGGACGGTCGGCGAGAGTCGGTCGACTCGGCGATTTAGGGAAAAACGAAAGGACGCGATGAACGAAATCTCCTTTGAAGAAGCGTTTCGGCGCTTGGAAACGATCGTTTCGACGCTCGAAAGCGGGCGCGGCGAGTTGGAAGAGTCGCTCGCTCAATACGAAGAGGGGATTCGGCTGTTGCGCCGTTGCCGTCAAATTCTCGACGGAGCGGAGCGCCGCGTCGAAATTTTGAAGGGCGTCGACGAAAACGGCGCGCCGATTCTCGAACAAGCGGACGAAAACGCGCTCCGGTCGCAAACGGACGTCGCCGGACGCCAAACGCCTCCCGCGACGGCGGCGAAGTCGGGCGTTCGGACGGCGGTAAAACCGGAAAATCCGGCGCGACCCGCAAACTTGACGGCCCTCGGAAACGGGAACGTTCCCGACGCGTCGGCGCAAGAACCGGCGTCGCGACCGACTCGAACGTCGACGGCGCGACGAACGGCGACTCCGGCTCCGGCGGAACCGACGGCGTCCGAACCGGCGGCGAGTCCGGCGCGAACCCGAACGACGACTCGGCGAACTTCCGCTCCGACGCAAGAACCGCCGAAACGACCGGAACCGCCGCGCGGTCGGAGCTTTTTGACGACGCGCCGCCGTTTTGAGCGACCTTTAAAACCGTCAAAAAAGTTTAAAACGGCAAAAAATGCAATGTCGAGGCGGTAAAATCGGCAGAATCGGCAAACTAAGGCTTGCTTGATAACTAAAAACGACCGCGACGGGACGACTCGCGAATCGACGACGAACGAGAGGCAAAAATGACGACCGAACGACGAGAAAAATCGACGCCGACGGAATATTTGGCGGAATTGCGGCGGGAAATCGACGCGGCGCTCGACGCGTTTTCGCGTTTCGACGACGATTCGCCGAAGCGGTTGACCGACGCGGCGCGTTATTCGCTCCTCGCGCCCGGGAAGCGGTTGCGTCCGGCGTTGACGCTGATCGCGGCGGAGCTTTGCGGCGGGAGTCGGGAAGCGGCGGTTCCGGCGGCGGTCGCGGTCGAAGCGATTCACTCTTACTCGTTGATACACGACGACTTGCCGGCGATGGACGACGACGATCTGCGCCGCGGACGCCCGACTTGTCATCGGCGTTTCGACGAAGCGACCGCGATTTTGGCCGGCGACGCGCTCCAAGCGTTCGCGTTCGAAGCGTTGGCGAAGAGCCCGGTCGAGCCGAGCCGCGTCGTTCGTTGCGTCGCCGAGTTGGCGCGGGCGGCGGGAGCGTCCGGAATGGTCGGCGGGCAGGCGGACGACGTTCTTTGGTCGGCGGTTTCGGCGGCGTCGCCGGGCGCTTTCGACTTGGTCGCGTCCGTTCTGAAGACGGCGTTTTCCGACGGCGGCGACGCGCTCGACGGCGCGAAAAGCGGAGAAAACGACGAAAATAACGGAAACGGTGAAAATAACGGAAATTGCGGCGACGACGGTAATGACGAAAGCGTCGAAAAAACGGCGCTCGACGATTCCGTTCGCGACGCGACGGCGGCGTTTTTGCGCAAAATTCATCGACGCAAGACCGGGGCGATGATTCGCGTTTCGCTCCGTTTGGGCGCGCTTCTCGCCGGAGCGTCGGACGCGACGCTGAATCGGCTCGACCTCTTCGGGCGGTATTGGGGGCAAGCGTTCCAAATTTCGGACGACCTCCTCGACGCGGTCGGCGACGAAGCGAAGCTCGGGAAACGCGCTCAAAAGGACGCCGAAGCCGGAAAGTTGACGTATATTTCCTTATTTGGCGTCGACGGGACGCGGCGGCTCCTCGCCGAATGCGTCGAGAAAGCGAAATTGGCGCTGAAACCGGAATTTGTCGCGGAATTTGACGGCGGAATCGGCGGCGGAATCGGCGCCGACGGAGCGTCCGAGTCGACCGGGCCGACGTTCTCGGTCGACTCGGCGGCTTGGGACGCGCTGAATTATCTCGCCGATTACGTCGCGGGGCGAGACCGATGACGAACGAAAAAGAGAACGAAAAAAAGGCGGCGTTCGAACCGCGCCCGAAAGTCGAACCGATCCTTTTGCGCGAGCTGCGCTCGGCGGAACCGCTCAAGTCAATGTCGCTCAAAGACTTGAAGCGGCTGGCGACGGAAATACGCTCGACGATTTGCGATATGGCGGAGCGTCGCGGCGTTCACTTCGCGTCGAATTTGGGCGTCGTCGAGTTGGCGATCGCGCTTCACTCGACGTTCGACTTCCGGCGCGACCGGCTTATTTGGGACGTCGGACACCAGTGTTACCCGCACAAGCTCCTGACCGGGCGCTTCGCCGAATTTAGCGGAATCCGAACGCGCGGCGGGCTTTCCGGCTATCCCGACCCGGACGAAAGCGAATACGACCTTTTCCGAACCGGACACGCGGGTTGCAGCGTCGGAACGGCGCTCGGACTCGCTCGCGGCGACGAGTTGGCGGCGCGCTTGAACGGCGGCGAAGCGGAATCGGGGACGGAAAAATCGGAGGAATCGGAAAAAACGGACGCGCCGCGTTACTCGGTCGCGGTCGTCGGCGACGGCGCGTTGGCCGGCGGGCCGATCTTCGAGGCGCTGAATCACGCGGGCGGTTTGCGTCAAAAAATGCTCGTCGTTTTGAACGACAACAAAATGTCGATTTGCCAACGGGTCGGCGGACTTGGGCGTTCGCTCGACAAAATGCGGACGGCGCCGACGTATCTTGGCGCGCGGACGGCGTTTCGGCGTTTCTTGAAGGAGAAACCGGGCGCTTACCGCTTCCTGACGCGCCTTCGCGACGCGGCGAAAGCCGGGCTCGTCGGCGGAATGCTCTTCGAAGATTTCGGGTTCCGATACGTCGGGCCGATCGACGGACACGACCTCGCGACGTTGCGCAAATACCTCGAACGCATCAAGACGATCGACGAGCCGGTGTTGTTGCACGTCTTGACGGAGAAGGGGCGCGGATACCGACCGGCCGAAATCGACCCGGCGAGCTTTCACGCGACGAATCCGGAGCAGGCGCTCAACGCCGAAAGCGTCGTTTTGCTCGACCAATGGGCGGACGACGAGTTGAAAACGTCGCGAAGTCGCCGCCAAGCCGCGAGGGCGAAACGCGCTTCGGAACTGGAGATCGAGATTGCCAACGCGTCGAGCGCCGCGAAGGTTGTCGAACTGATCGACGCGGACGGAAACGGCGAGGAACGCTCTTTTACCGATTGGGCGCGGCGCGCGATTTATCGGGAAATGATGCGGAATCCGCGCGTTTGCGTCGTCGTCGCCGCGATGACGCAGGGGAATATGCTCGAAGCGGCGCGGGCGGAATTTCCGGATCGCTTTTTCGACGTCGGCATCTGCGAGGCGCACGCGGTCAACTTCGCCGCCGGGTTGGCCAAGGCCGGAATGCGGCCTATCGTCGACATTTACAGCGGTTTTCTGCAGCGCGCTTACGACCATTTGTTCCAAGAGGCGTCGCTGCAAAACTTGCCGATTATCTTCGCGATCGACCGCGCCGGCTTGGTCGGAGCGGACGGCCCGACGCATCACGGCGTTTTCGATTTGAGTTATTTGCGGCCTTTTCCGAATATAACGACGATTGCGCCGGGCGACGCTTGCGATATGGCGCGGGCGTTCGAGTTCGCGTTGACGCTCGACGGCCCGACGGCGATTCGTTATCCGAAAACGAACGCGGCGCGGATTCGCCGCGAGGTCGCGCCGTTCGAACTCGGGCGAGCGGAGGTTTTGCGCGACGGCGCCGACGGCGCGTTCGTCGTTTGCGGCGGCGGAATTTTGAAAACGGCGCTCGATTTGGCGGAGGATTTCGCGCGCGGCGCCGTTCCGGGACGACCGGCTCTCGACGTCGGCGTCGTCAACGCGCGGTTCGTTAAACCGCTCGACCGCGACCGCGTTTTGGCGCCGTTGCGGGCGGGGATTCCGACCGTCGTCGTCGAGGAAAACGCGTTGGCGGGCGGGTTTACGTCGGCGGTGTTGGAGGCGGCGAACGACGAAGGGCTCGACGCGCGATTTTTGTTGCGAAAAGGCGTCCCGGACGCGTTTATTCCTTGCGGTTCTCGGAGCGAACAACTTGCCGACGCCGGGCTCGACCGCGCCGGATTGTCGGCGGCGTTCGACGAGATTCGGGGCCGCGTCGCGCGCTTGACCGGGACGGGGAGCGTCGCGCCGGGGACGCAAGAAGCGGAGAACGGCGGCGTTATCGTTAAAATCGATAAAGTTGGAGCGCGTTGAGCGGTTTTTTTAGCGTCGAGCGGCGCGAACGGGCGACCGAAACGCGAAAATGAAAAGAAAGGGAAAACGCGAAAACGACGGCGCGTCGAAAGACGTTCCGTCGTTTTTGGCGTTCTTGCGGCGAAAGCGGGCGCGCTCGGCGAGAAATCGACGTTAATGTTTAACGGTTCTGGCGAATTTAACGTTCGGCGCGTCGCGACAAGGCGACTTGGGGGGGCGCCGCGACGGCGTTGGTCAACGGAGCGTTTGTCGACGCTTGCCGGCGCGGGGCGCGATTAGGCGATTTTCGCGTCGCGGAGCGCGGCGGCCCAACGCGCTTTTTCGGCGGCGGTCGGTTGCGAATCGGCGAACCGGGCCCGATAATACCGCTCGACAAGTTCGCGGAAGAGGCGGCGCGTCGCGTCCGGCGTCGGTTCGAACGGCGCGACGGGAGCGGAACGCGGCGATTTTGTCGGTTTTAACGACTTTGTCGCTTTTTTCGGGGCGGGGCGCGGCGTTTCAGTCGGCGTCGCGTCGGACGAAAGCGTCGACGTCGGCGAAACCGACGCGGTTGTTTGGGGCGCTTGGGGAGTTTGGGCGGTTTGGGAGGTCGCGGCGGCTTCGTCTTCCAACGCGAAACAGCGTTCGAGGAATTCGAGCGGCGTTTCGTCGGCGCGACGCTCCGTTGAAAGTCGTTTGGAAAGCGCCTGTTCAAGCCGATAATAAAACGCGAACTCGCGACGTTGGCGCCGCGTTCGCCGTCGCGTCCGCGCCGCGTCGTCGCCGCCGTTTCCGATTCCGGAGCGTCGCCGGAACCCGAAACGTCGGCGGCAGAAGAGGATAAGTCGCCAAGCGATAAACGCCGCGAGCGCCGACCGCGCCGCCAAGGTTAAGAGGCGACCGACCGCCTCCGGGCTCCAGTCGCCGGAACTCGCCCGGTCGACCGCGTCTTTTAGGCGTTCGAAAGTCGACGCGAAGGGTCGGAATCCGCCGTCGCCGAACGAGCGAAGGGCGGCGAACGCGTTTTTCGCTCCTTCGGCCAACGGGCGATAAAACGCTTCCGTTTGGCGCGCGCCGTTGAAGTCGAGGACGTAATCGCGCCAAACCGACGCGAAAAATTCGCTCCAAAGCGCCGCGCTGAGGATGAGGGAGTTCGTTTCCGCTTCCAACGACGACGCCGGGGTCGCGTCGAGTCGGAGCCAACCGCCGTCCGCCGTCCAACTCGAATCGACCGGGAAATTGTTCGGCGTTTCGTCGAACGCGCCGTCGAGAAGGCGAGCGGCGGGGGAGTCCGACGTCGGGAGATTTTGCGGCGGAATGAACGCCTCCGTCCAAGCGTGCGCGTTCGACTGCCGAACGACCGTTTCGCCGCCGTTTTCGTTCGGGAAGACGAGGAACCCGACGACCGTTCGCGACGGTATCCCGACGGCCCGCAACATCAGCGCGAGCGCGCCCGCGAAATACTCGCAATGCCCGCTTTTATTGACCGAAACGAAGTCTTCGAGCGGGTCGAGCCCCGGCGTCCGCGCGACGCCGCTTCGGTCGTATCGATATTCGCCGGTATCCCGAAGTCGCGACGTTAAGTAAAGGGCGCGCCCGGCGAAATCTTCCTTGGGGAGTCCCGATTCGGCGTCCCAACGTCGCGCGGTCGCGATTAATTCCGGGAACCGCTCGGCGTCGAGCGCGAGATATTGGTCGAGGAAGGGCCAAACCGCTTCTTGGTTCGGCGTCAGTTCCGTTTGGCGACCGTCGGCGAAAAAGGCGTTCGTCGCGAATTGGAACCGTTGTTCGCGAGCGGCGGCGCGTCCGGTTCGTCGCGGAACGTTTCCGGCGAAATAAAAATCTTGTCGCAAAAAATAAAAGGGCCAAGACGCGAAAACGACGCCGGTATCGAGCGGCTCCATTTCGACTTCGAGACCGAGGAGGCGCGTTCGACCGTCGAAAAGGCGGGCGTTCGGAACGCGTCGACGAACGGCGCCGGAGTCGGAAAGGCCGGGCGGGGGCAAAATCGTTCGCAGGTCGTCGAATTTGTCGAGTTGTTCGAACGGACGCGCCGTTGGGAGGAAGAGGCGTTCGTATAAGAACGTCGGACTTTTGAGTTCGCCGAGCGCCGTCGCTTGGTCGAAATACGGGAGCCAATCGCCCTTCGGACGGTAAAGAGGCGTCGACGCGACGTCGGCCAACGTTCCGCCGGACGTCGGACGCGACCGCCAATCGTTTAAGTTGGCCGGCGCTTGCGACGGCGGCGAAAATCTCGAACGGTTGCGTTCGTCGTTAAACCGGCGTTCGCGGCGTTCGCGCTCTCGACGTTCGCGGTCGATTTCTTTTAGCTCCGCTTGCAACGGGGCCAAAAGCGCGGTCGGGTCGGTCGGCGACGTTTGGCGAATCGCGGCGTTTAGCGATTGAAGGTCGAGACGCGCCGATTCCCAATCGACTTGCGACCAAACGCGGTCGGAGTAAAGCGCCGTCGGGATTCCGCGCAGATAAATTGGGGAAGTTGGGTCGACCGGGCGTTTTTTGTCGGGGTCGAGAACGTCGAAAAAGCGGACGGTCAGCGTCGGTTGGCGGTTGTCGCCGCTCGGGCCGAGTTCGCCGAGTTCGATTTTCTCCGAGAAACCGACCGTCGAGCGAACCGCCGAGCCGCCCGCGTTCCAGTTTTCGCGACCGAATTGGACGTCGCCGACTTCCAGCCGGTGAAAACGCGGGAAGAGGCAAAAGAAAACGAGCGCCGCCGCGAACGCCCAACTCGACGAAAAGACGAAACGGCGGAAAAACTCCGCGTCGACTTCCGCCGACTTGACGCCGCCGCGACGGTAAAATCGGAGCGGAGCGTCGGGCGTCGAACGCGCCGATTCGGAGAGCGCCGCCGCTTCGAGTCGAGCGAAAGTCGACGCGGAAACGGTCGAAAGAACGAGCGCGGTTTCTTCGTCGCGAGTCGTTTGTTTCGGAGCGCGGGGGCCGATGAAACGGGGACGAAGCGTCGCGTTGGCGGCGTAAAAGGCGCGCTCTCCTTCGAGCGTCAAGAGCGAAACGGCGCAAAAGACCGAAAGCGCGTAAAGGGGCGTTAAAATCGCGAAAAGTCCGCTCCGCTGAAAAACGCAGCCGACCGCGACCTCGACGAAGGAAATCGTCAAAATTTGATAATGAATCCGGCGCGTCTTTTTTTGAAAAAAGAGGAACGTTTGAACGACCGCTAAAATGTTGGCGATCGAAAACGCTAAAAACTCTTGCCGCGACCGCGCCAACGGGCCGAGGTGCGCCAAAACGACCGCGACGATCAAAACGTTTGTCCAGCCCTTCGGAATCGCGAAAAATCGTTTAAAGTCGACGAAGTAAAGAGCGCCGAGAATTCCGAAGAACGAAAACGCGGCGACGAACGCGCCGCTCGCGTCCTCGCCGCCGAGCTGGAGCATAAAGGACGCGAGAATCGCCGCGACGGCGAGAACGGACGAAATAGCGAAATTCATCGGAAACTCCTTTTCGTTGCGTTAACGAAATTTCGTCGAGACGACGGAACGCGCCGCCCGACTTTTCGGGAACGTTCGCGCCCGCCGCTCCTTTCGCCGTTTGCCGTTCGTTGGGGGAACGCTTTAAAACGGCGGTTTATTCGAACATCGCGTCGACGAACGCGTCCGGGTCGAAAACGGCGAAATCGGTTTCCGACTCGCCGAGCCCGACGTATTTGACCGGAAGCCCGACCTTTTGACGAATCGCGACCGCGGCGCCGCCCTTCGCGGTTCCGTCGAGTTTCGAAAGGAAAATCCCGGTGCAGGCGACCGAGTCGGTGAACTTGCGCGCTTGACTAAGGCCGTTTTGGCCGGTCGTCGCGTCGAGAACGAGGAAAACTTCGTGCGGCGCGTCCGGAATTTGCTTCGCGACGACCCGTTTGATCTTTTCGAGTTCGTTCATCAAGTTCGTTTGCGTTTGCAGACGCCCGGCGGTGTCGATAACGCAAAGGTCGGCGCCGACTTCGAGCGCGCGGGCGACCGCTTTGTGCGCGACGCTCGCCGGGTCGCTTTGCGGCGGCCCGCAAACGATTTCGACGCCGAGACGACCCGCCCAAATTTTCAGTTGGTCGACCGCCGCCGCGCGGAAAGTGTCCGCCGCTCCGAGAACGATTTTGTTCCCGGCGTCGCTCATCGCTTTCGTCAGTTTCGCGATGCTCGTCGTCTTGCCGCTCCCGTTGACGCCGCAGAAAAGAACGACCGTCGGGCCGGACTGCGCGAACCGAATCGGCGGCGCGTCTTGCGCCATCAGCGCTTTGAGCTTCGCCTTGACGGCGTCGACAAGCTCTTCCTTTTTAACAACGCGACCGCGGAATTGTTCCTTAATTTCGTCGGTCGCTTCGCGGGCCGCGTCGACGCCCATATCGGTTTTGACGAGCGTTTCGAAAAGTTCGTCCAAAAACTCCGCGTCGACGAGCCGACCGTCTTGCTTGAAGAGGTCGCGAACGTCCGTTTGCAAGACTTGGACAGTGCGCCCAAGCCCTTTTTTGATTTTATCGAAAAAACCCATTTAGTTGTCCGTTTTTCATTTGGCGTTAAACGGCGCTCGTTTCCGAGAACGAACGCCGCGATTTTTTTAACGATATTAACGTTTCCGTCGCTTAAACGGAGACGGTTGGAGCGATTTTGACGGTTTTAACGGTCGCTCGGTTGGTCGAGAACGACGAGAACCGCGTCCCAAGGCTCGACTTCGGGAAGTTCGAAGCGGCGGTAAGGGCCGTCCGGCTCCGACGCGCGAACGACCGTTTTTTTGCCGTTGCGGTCGAGAACGGTCGCGCTCTCGGCGTCGGTTCGGAGGGCGAGAACCGGGCGTTCGGCGGCGTCGTATGTCGCGTTCAGGAAGAGCGCGGCGGCGGGGGCGCCCGTTTCGTCGGCGCGAACCCAAAGACGAGCGCGGTCGAACGAGTCGACCCAACCGCAAAGACGGTCGTTCGAAAGCCAACGCGCCAACCGTTTGATTTGCGTTGCTTTAGGTCGCGAATGGAAGTAGTTCCAAGGGTGATAGCCGGAGACCGAAACGCGTCCGCCAAGTTCGTTTTCGAAGATCGCCGCGCTCGCCGCCGCCGTCGTTTCGCCGGTGTAATCGACGAGTCGCGCGAGCGAACGGGCCGCCGGATCGGTCAAGCGGAGCGAATAAGCGCGGTCGCGCCAAAACGATTGGCGTTGGTCGCGCTCGATTCCGGCGAACTCGCCGTTGATCGGGTCGTCCGAGTAAACCTCGATCGAGTCGACGGCGCGTTCGCCCTCCCATTCGATTCCGGTGTAACGGATTAGGTCGACCGTCTCCGGATTGTTGAGGCGGCAAACGCCCCAAACGTCGAGGTAAAGCCCCCGCGAAAGGAGGTCGAGCGCTTCGTCGCGGGAAAGCGTTTCGAGGTAGGCCGCCGTCGAGAACGCAAGGGGCGCGTCGGTTTGCTCGAACGTCAACGGAATCCCGACTTCCGCGAGCGCGGCGACCGTTTGCGGCGTCGGGTTGCCGTTCGGAAGGTCGAAGTCGGTCGGGTTCCAAGTCGGAAAGGCGCCGATAAGCGGCTTGCGACCGAACGCGCGAACGACCGCGTCGAAGAACGGACGGCGGCGCGCCAGCTCCGCGATCAGCGGCTCGTAATCGGCGACCGGCTCGCGGTTCATCGTAACGACGTTGAACGCCGCGCCGGCGCAACCGGCGGCGAGATGGCAAGTCGCTTCTAAAGCGGTGATTCGGCGCGACTTTTGCAGCGGCGCGTAAGGGAAATTTTCGATTTCCGACTCGATAACGCGAACCTCCGCCGGAAGCGTCGAAACTTGACGGGCGATTTCGTCCGATTTCGCCGTCATCGCGCCGATCGGGTCTTGCGAGTAAAAACCGCCGCCGGGGCGCCAATAAACCGGCGCGTTTTCCGGCCCGGCGAGCGTTTTCGCCCAACGCGCGAAGTCGTATCCCTCGGCGTAACGTTCGCCGGTCATAAAGCCGAGCGGAAGGCCCGGTTTCTCCGCGTGAACCGTCTCTTCGATCAGCGCGAAGAGATTATTAATCGAGTCGGCGTTGAATTCGCGAACCTTCGCCCGAACGGCGCGTTCGCCCATTCGCGGCGCGAGTTCTTCGCGAGTCGTCGGCGCGCCGAGTTTGGCGGAGATTCCCTCCATACAGCGGTCGCAAAAGCAGACGTTTCCGGCGTTTCCGGCG
The DNA here is from genome assembly GCA_017436025.1 of Thermoguttaceae bacterium. Classification (GTDB taxonomy): domain Bacteria; phylum Planctomycetota; class Planctomycetia; order Pirellulales; family Thermoguttaceae; genus RUG369. Next base: position 52,962 of record JAFSDX010000034.1, on the reverse strand, counting down.
GAGTCGAGCCAATGTCCGGCGCGAACGTCGTCGTCGATCCAAATGTAATCGGCGCCGGAGCGGGCCATTTCGGCGTAAATCCGGCGGACGCGTTCGCGGAAGATCGGTTGGTTCATGCAGAGCGTCGCTTCGGCGGTTCTGCCGTCGAGCGTCATACAGCGCGGATACTCCGGCCCGATCGCCGTTTTCATCGACTCCGGATGGTGCCCGATCGTGCAGAGGATGTTCAGCCCGGTTCGGTAGCCGCGCCGTTTCGCCTCCGCCATCCGAATTTTGAGAATTTCGAGCCGCTTTTCAAACGCTTCGACGGTCGGCGGCGCGTGCGTTTGCTCGGTGAAGAAGGTGATTTCGTCGGTCGCGCCGGGGTGTTTGTCGAAAAGGTCGAGGAGATCGGCGAAACGTTTTTCGTCTTCCCAAACGCCGCCGGAAATTCGGAACGAAATATAGGCGCGTTCGAACGGTTCGAAACGCGAAACGCCGTCTCGCGCCGCCGCGTTTGACGCCGATTGAGGGGAAGCGGAAGCCGCCGAAATCGCCGCCGACTCTTGCGCCGGTTGAGGGGAAGCGGAAGCCGCCGAAATCGCCGTCGACTCTTGCGCCGTCGCGGCGACCGCGCAAGCGCAAAGAAGGGACGCGCCCCAAAACGCCGCCGTCGCGAACGCGCCGAGTCGTTTGAGGGGGAAACGGCGCGAAACGCCGCCGAGTCGATTCGTCGTTTGAGACATCGTCGTTCTCCTTATCTCGCGGGAATTTCGAAAAACGCTTTCGAACGGCGCGTCGACGAGCGGCGCGGCGTTTTAAGCGTCGATTTGGTCGAGGACGCCGTTGAGGAAGCGCGTCGTTTCCTTTTCGCCGAATTTTTTGCCGAGTTCGAGCGCTTGCGAAATGACGACCGCTTTCGGCGTCTTAATGAAACGAATTTCATAAGCGGCGACGCGCAAGATGCAACGGGCGACGACGTCGACGCGAGCGAGCGTTCGGTTCGTCAACGCGGCGTCGAGGGCCGAGTCGATTTCGACGCGGCGGTCGCGGTAACCTTCGAAGAGGCGTCGGGCGAAGTCGAGCGTTTCGGCGCGTTCGGCGCCGGTCAAACGCGTTCCCGTTTCGGAGCAAAACGCGTCGAGCGTTTCGGCGAACGGATCGTTGTCGGCCCAATTGCGCTCCGTCGAACCGGGGTTAAGTTCTTCCTGATAAGCCGCTTGGAACGCGACGAGGCGTCCGAAGGAGCGGAGTTTGTAAACGCTAAGTTTTTTGTCGTCGGTCATTGTTTTTTGTCGTTTCTTTGAAAACGCGACGCGGCGCCCGTTTTGCGAGACGTTTGCGAATTGTCGAGGCGAAACGTCGAGCGCGCCGGGCGTCGGTCGAGGCGGGAAGGGGAGCGGTTTTAATTCGGCGTCGATTATTTGCCGAATTTCTTGCCGCCGAACTTTTTGCCGCCGTCTTTGCCGCCCGATTTGGAGCCGCCGAAACCGCCCTTTTTCGCCGGTTTGCCGCCGCCGAAACCGCCTTTTTTCGCCGGTTTGCCGCCGCCGGAACCGCCGCGACGTTCGCCGCCGTCGCGCTTGCCGGACGGGCCGTCCGACTTGCGGGCGAAGTCGCCGCCGCGGAAGAACCAATCGCCGCCGTCCTCCTCGTCTTCGTCGTCGATTTCGATCAAGTCGTCCGGATTGACGTCGACCGGTTCGAAGTCGCCGCGAGCGTATCGGGCCGCGTTGCGCTCGATCGAATCGGCGGCGAAATCGTCGTCTTCGTCTTCGTATTTGAGTTCCGGGAGCTTGCCGAGGAGGTCGATCATTTCGAGCGCGGCTTCGGCGGCTTCGGAGCCTTTGTTGCCGGGTTGAACGTCGACCGCTTTATCTTTCGAAACTTCGAGCTGACCGCTGCGGGCCAACGCTTGCTCGACGGTGTTGCAGGTGAGGACGCCGAAAATGACCGGAATCCCGTATTCGGCGCCGATGCGAGCGAGCTGAGAGCTGACGGCGCGGTTGATGTGTTCGTCGTGCGACGTTTCGCCCTTAATGACGCAACCTAAGCAGATAACGGCGATATAATCTTCGTCGCTCGCGAAACGCTCGGCGATCGTCGGGATTTCAAAACAACCCGGGACGCGAACGACCGAGATTTGGTCTTCCGCGACCATATGTTCGCGGAGTTTCGCGAGCGCGCCTTCGAGGAGCTTTTCGGTGATCGTTTGATTGAAACGGGCGACGATGATCGCGATTTTACCGGCGTCGCCGGGCGCGCAGACGTATCCTTCGTATTCGGTCATTTCGGTTCTTCGTTCTTTTCGAGCTGTTTTTGAGGGGGGAGGAAAGGGGAAACGCGGCGGAGTTTGACGGGGCGAGAACGCGTCGTTCGGTTCGAACCGGTTAACGAAGCGAGACGAGCCGGACGAGAGACGCGTCGACGGGGAAGCGTTCGCCGTCGAAACGCCGTCTCCTTTATTTTAGCCGAAACGGAGCGGGCGACAAGGGGCCCCGACGACCGACGCTAAGGGAACGCGCCGTCGTTTGAAGCGATTTTATCGATTATGTCGCCGAAATTTGGTCGACGCGGAACGACGCGGCGCCGGTTTTGACGGTCGCGCCGGTCGCGTCGACTTTAACGCGTCGCGTCGTTAAAACGTTTGCGGGTCGATCGAAGCGAGAAATTCGGCGTTCGTCGCCGTTTCGGCCAACTTGTCGCGCAAAAATGGAATCGCTTCGCCCGGCTCCATCGCGGTCAAACGGCGGCGGAGCGCGGCGATTTTTTCCGCTTTTTCGGCGTCGCCGTCGTCCGAATTTTCCCAAGTCGCGCCGCTTTTGACGACGTCGATCGCCGGCCAAACGCGCTTTTCGGCGAGGGAACGGTCGAGCCAAACTTCCCAATTTCCGGCGCCTTTAAACTCTTCGAGGAGTTGAGCGTCGGAGTCGCCGTTTTCGTCGAGGCGCGCCGTCGCGAGAATCGTCAGCGAACCTTCGCCGTCGACGTTGCGAGCCGACCCGAAATATTTTTTCGCGCGAAGGAGGACGGACGGGTCGAGGACGCCCGGCGTCGGAGGCGTAAGGGCCGCGGCGGCGGTTTCGACGTTCCAAGCGCGAGTCAGCCGAGTCAGCGAGTCGAGGAAGAAGACGACGTCGCGCCCGTATTCGACCATCCGCTTCGCCTTTTCCAACGCGATTTCGGCGACTTGAACGTGTCGCGCCGCCGTTTCGTCGAAGGTGGTTCCGACGACTTCGCAACGCGGGCCGCGGAGCCGACGTTCCATATCGATCAGCTCTTCCGGGCGTTCGTCGATCAAAACGACGAAGACGCAAGCGTCCGGACGCTCGGCGAGAACCGCTTCCGCCGTTTTTTGAATAAAGGTCGTTTTTCCGGCGCGCGGCGGGCTAACGAGGAGACCGCGGCTTCCGAATCCGAGGGGCGCGAGGAGGTTGAAGAGGCGCGAGTCGAGGTCGGCGCCGGGCGCGTCGGCGGCGACGCGTTCGGTCGGAAGGGCGGGCGTCAACTCGTCGAAACGCGGTTTCGACGCGAGCGCGTTCGGGTCTTCGTCGTTGATCGTTTCGACGCGCAACAGGGCGAAGTAACGTTCGCGCTCCTTCGGGGGCCGAATTTGACCGAAAATCGACAAGCCGTCGCGCAAACCGAACCGGCGAATTTGGCTCGGCGAAATATAAATGTCGTCCGGGCAAGAAAGGTAACGCGAACTTGCGCTCCGGAGGAAGCCGAACTCGTCCGGGAGGATTTCGAGCGTTCCTTCGCCGTACATAAGGCCGTTCTTTTGGAGGCGGGCGCGGAGGACGCGGACGACGAGGTCGCGGCGGCGTTCGCCGTCGATCGTTTCCAAGTTTTGACGGCGCGCTTCGGCGACGAGTTCGCGGGCGTCCATTTGTTCGAGTTCGACGATTTCTTGACGTTCCTCTTCGGTCGCGTTTTCGAGTTCGTCGTCCCGAGCGAGATCGGCGTTCGGCGTTTCGTCGACGTTGGAACCGTTTCCGTAACGCGGTTTGCCGCGTCGCGCCGCGAGTTCTTCGGCCAACGAAAGGGGTTCGCCCCGCTTCCCGAGCGCGCCGACGGTCGGTTCGAGGTTCTCGTAATAGTCGCGTCGGCGGCGAGGCCCGCGCGGCGAGTAATAATCGCCGTCGGAGCCGGGCCCGGCGTCGTCGAAGCGTCGATAATTGTCGCGGTAATTCGGGCGGTAGTCTTGCCGATAATCGCCGTTCGGATTCCGATAATCGCGTCGCGGTTGGCGACGATAGCCGCCGTTTTGGTAATTTCCGTCGCGATAACCGTTTTCGCGATAACCGCCGTCGCGATAATTTCCGTTTTGACGATTGCCGTCGCGATAATAAGGGCGGCGACCGTCGGCGGAATAGCGTTCTTTATCGTTTCCGCCGCGATAACCGACGTCGGAGTAATCGTCGCGGTTTTCGTTGCGATAACCGTTTTCGCGATAGTTGTTTCGGCGGTAGTCGCGATAATCTTGGCGCGGACGGCGCCCGTCGCGGCGGTCGAAACGTTCGGCGCCGTCGCGGGGGCCGCGTTCGTCTTGCCGATAATAACGGGAGCGGGCGCCGTCGCGTTCGTCGTCGTTTTCCGACGGAGCGCGATAACGGTCGCGGTCGCGGTAATATCCGTCGCGGTAAGCGCCGCCGTCGGGGGCGGAGTCGGCGCCGAAGCGTCGGTCGTCGCGCCGGATTCCGTCGCGGCTCCAAACGCTTCTTTCTCGGCGTTTAGCGCGGGTCTCGTAATCTTCGTCGATCTTGTCGGCGTCGTCGTAATCGACGAGATAAGCGCCGGGGCGACTCGGTTTTTGCGGCGGAGCGGCGGGGGCGGGCGCGTCGTCGGGATTTTCGTTCGATTTTTTCGCGCGACCGCTCCAAGGGAACTCGGCGTTCGAGTCGAAGTCGAAGGACTCGGCGTCGTCGATTCCGGCGGCGATTTTGTCCCAAGCGTCCATTTCGTCGAGGAATTCGTCGACCGTTTTGCGGGGGCGGGGGCGAGAAGAGGCGTCGTCGTTGCGGTTCATTATTGTTAAAATAGGTAAAAAAGGCGGTTGAGGCGGGATAAAAAGGCGGGTTCGGCGCGGAGCCGTCGTCGCGAAACAAACGTTAACGTTAAAATAGGCGGGATTTTTGGAAAAGGAGGCCGGTTTAAGGTCGGGCGTCGCGGCGTCGATGCGCTTCGTCGACGATGCGGGCGATTTGCGCCGTCGCGTCGGCGGCGGAAAACGGGGCGGTCGCGGCGGCGCGTTCGCTTTGGCGGTTTTTGCCGGTTTCGCCGTTTGGGCCGACTTCTGCGTTTTTAACGTTTAGGGCGGCGTTTTCGGCGGCGTTTTCGGCGTTTTCGGCGTTTTCGGCGTTTTCGGCGGGCGCGTCGTCGTTGACGAGAACGAAATCGGCGCGTTCCCGTTTGACGGCGAGCGGGAGTTGGTTCGCTTCCCGACGGTCGAGTTCCTCCGGCGACCAACCGCGTTCGGCGACGCGGCGCAAACGGGTCGCTCGGGACGCTTCGACGAAAATAACGAAATCGACTTCGCGCTCCCAACCGACTTCGAACAAAAGCGGCGCGTCGAGAACGGCGAACTCGGCGTCGGAGGCGCGAACGGCGTCGAGCCAACGGCGAAAGCGGTCGAAAAGGGGCGGCCGCGTCGTTCGGTTCAAAAAGTCGAGTTCGGCCCGCGCTTCGTCGGTCGGCGCGAAGACGATTTCGGCCAAACGGCGGCGGTCGACGGTTCCGTCCGGCGAAACGACCGAAGCGCCCCAACGGTCGCGGAGGGCGTCGAGAATCGCCGGGTCGTCGAAAAGGCGGCGGGCTTCGACGTCCGCGTCGAAACAAGGGAAGCCGAACGCTCGGAGCGCCGCGGTCGCGAAACTCTTGCCGGAGCCGATTCCTCCGACGACGGCGAAAAGGAGCGCGCGGTCTTTTGTCATTATTAATATAAAGGGGAAAAGCGGGACGGCGGGGCGAACGGACGGGCGGCGAAAAGCGGGCGGACGGAAACGGCGGCGCGACTTTCTCTCAACGCGTTTCATTATGACCGAAGCGAGCGCAATTTGCAAGCGCTTTTTTCCGCTTTTTTTGAAAACGTCGATATTTCTTGCCGTCGAAACGCCGAAAAAGCGAACGTTTGGCGGCGAGCGGCGCCGGTTTTGACGGTCGCGTCGAATTTAACGAACAAAACGACGCGGCGGGAAAAGGGCGGACGGCGACCGGGCGACGCGGAAAAAAAGTCGCGTTTAACGCTGCGCGTCGGGAAAGCGGGGGCGGCTCTTCATTTTTTTCAATTTTCCGATATAATAAAGGAACGTGGCGTCCGAAAAAAGCGGAGAACGCGACCGGCGCCGATGAAACGCGGCGTTTGAAAAGAGCGGAGAACGCGACCAGCGCCGCCTTAAAGCGAAAAAGAAAAAACGATTGGTCGAACAATATTGCGTCGCGGAGACGCTTGAAAGAAATTCGCGCGAAAAGCGTTTTGAGTTGCGCGATAGAAATAGGGGTTGAAATGGGAATTTACGACCGCGATTATTTTCGCGACGACGATAACGACGGACGCCGCCCGCGTCGCAAACGCTCGAACGGTTCCGGCGGGTTGATTCCGGCGGGTTGGTCGGCGAGCGCGATATTGATCGCCGCGAACGTTCTGCTTTTCTTCGCGAACTCGGCGGCGGGGGGCGCGCTTTTCAACAAAATGGCGCTTTTCGGCGTCGTCGCCGACCAACCGGCGCAATGGTACCGCTGCCTGACGTACGGCTTCGCGCACGACCCGAACGGGCTGACGCACTTGCTCTTTAATATGCTCGCGCTCTTCTTTTTCGGGCCGCCGATCGAGCGTCGGCTCGGACGCGGCGAGTTTGCGTTCTTTTACTTCGCGGCGCTTTTGGTCGGCGGCGTCGTTTGGAGCGTCGGAAACGTCGGCGCGAACGCGGTTTGCTTGGGGGCGTCCGGCGCGATTTCGGCGGTCGTCTTGCTTTTTGCGTTCTATTATCCGCGCGCGCAGATTCTGATTTTCGGGATTATACCGACTCCGGCTTGGTTGGCGGGGGCGCTTTTCGTCGTTTACGACGCGCTCGGCGCTCGGAGCGGCGCCGGGAACATCGCGCACGACGTTCACTTGGCGGGCGCCGCGTTCGCGCTCGTTTACTACTTGGCGGGCGTCAACTTTTCGGAGTTGGCCGTCGGGAAGGGGCGCGATCGCAAGTCGTTGCGACGTTGGCTCGAAAAGCGCGAACGGGCGAGAAAAGACGCCGCGTCCGGGCCCGCGACCGTTCCGTTCAACCGCGACGCCGCGAAGAAAGCCGCCGAGGATATCGCGTTTGAGAAGTTGGAAGCGGAAGTCGACCGGCTCCTTTTGAAGATTAGCGAGTCCGGCGAAGAGAGTTTGACCGAGGTGGAACGCGAAACGCTCCGCCGAGCGAGCCGCGAATACCAAAAGCGGCAAAAGTAACGTCGACGCGTCGACGCCGAAGCGGCGGAGGGGAAAACGCTCCGCCGTTTCTTTTCTTTGGGAATTAACGAAGATTTAACGATTTTAGCGAAATTAACGAAAGGGGACGCGCCGCAATGGAAAAGCGTTGCGAATTCGCGGTCAAGCTCGCGCAAGAAGCGGGCGAATTAACGTTGCGTTATTTTAATCGGGACGATTTGGGCGTCGAGCGCAAAAGCGACGGTTCGCCGGTAACGTTGGCCGACCGCGGCGCGGAGGAGCTGGTTCGACGGCGCGTCGCGGAGCTTTACCCGGAAGACGCGATTCTCGGCGAAGAGTTCGACGATAAGGAAGGGACGAGCGGGTATCGCTGGATCGTCGACCCGATCGACGGAACGAAGTCGTTCATTACCGGCGTTCCGCTTTACTCGACGCTGATCGGAATCGAAAAAGACGGAGAGCCGGTCGTCGGCGTCCTTTGGCTCCCGGCGCTCGGCCGCGGAATTTGGGCGGAAAAAGGAAAGGGCGCTTGGCGTTTCGGCGACGTTTCCGAACCGACGCCCGCTCGCGTCGACGAAACGGTCGACCGACTCGAAGACGCGCTCTTTTTGACGTCGGACGCATTCGATTTCGATAAAGTCGGTCGCGACGGCGCTTACGACGAGATCGAAGGCAAGGTTTGGCTGACCCGCACTTGGGGCGACGCGTACGGGTATTACCTCGTCGCGACCGGAAAAGCGCAGATTATGATCGACCCTTATTTCGAAATTTGGGACGCCGCGCCGCTCAAGACGATTTTGGAGGAAGCGGGCGGATTTTTCGGCGATTGGCAAGGGAACGCGACGATTCGCGGCCGCGAAGGCGTCGCGACGAACGCCAAGTTGAAGGACGCCGTCGTCGAGATTTTGCGTCGCTACCCGAAAACGAAAGAGCCGCATTAATTTCGGCGGCGGTTTCGCGAAAGCGAGTAAAACGCTAAAACGGAAGAGCGTCGGCGAACGGTCGGCGCTTTTTTGTCGGCGAAACGAGAAGAGGCCCGAAGGTTAAGGAGTGAAAAGAGCGTCGGCGGTTGCGTCGGCGCTTTTTTTTGTCGACTCCGCGAGAAGAAACGCCGGAAAGGCGGGAGCGAAAGAGCGTCGGCCCTTTTTTGGGGCGTCGAGGCTAGTTTTGACGGTCGACGCGATTTTGACGTTTTTATCGGTGAAGAACTGGCGACAAGAAAAGGAAAAAGCGCGGAACGTCGAACGGCGTTTCGCACTTTTTCCTTTTAGCGTCGATTAACGGCGCGGAAACCGCTTCGCGTCGCGCAATTAAAGGGACTCGAGGGCTTCGTTGGTTTTTTCGCCGACCTTCAACTCAATTTGGTTGCCGCCGTCTTTAATTTCGGCGGTCAAACCGGAGGTTTCGGTCGAGTTGAATTTTTGGTCGACGTAACGCGTGTAACTTTCGACGTCGCGCGAACCGTCCGCGTTGGCTTCGGCGGCTTCGACGACGACTTCTTTGGTAACGGACGCTTTGTAGGAACCGGCCGGCGCGCCGTCCCAGTTGCCGTTCGTTTTCAGAACGAGTTTCCCTTGCGCGTCGGTAACGCCCGCGAGGTTCCATTTCGAGTTTCCGCCGTCCGCCGGAAGCAGAATGACGGTCGCGCCGTCGACCGGCGTTCCGTCGTCGTAAACGACCGTAACGGTCGTCGGATTGAGAGCCGGGAGGTCGGCCGGTTTTTTCGGGCCCTTCGAGCAACCGACGGCGACGGCGCAAACGCAAGCGAGCGCGAGAGCGAAGAATTGTTTCGTTTTCATTTTTTGTTCCTTTTAATATTTAAGCGTCGCGAAAAAGGACGCGGAAGGGGTAAAATTGAAGAAAACGCGGCCCGAAAAGACCGCGTTTCCGTATAATTTAGTTAAGCGCGAACGCTAAACTCATTGGGTAACGGTTTCGCCGCCGTTGATGGAGCCCATCGCGCCCCAAACGCCGTACGGGGATTTGCCGCTGCTGACGCAGTTGTTGGACGCGTTGCCGGCGTCGATCGTTTCGCTAATGAAACGGACGGAACCGTCGAGCATCGCCGCGTTGACGCCGCCGCTGTGGTTCGATTGCGCGGAAGCGGCGCCCCAACCGTCGTCGTTGGCGTAGGAGCAGCTCGGGGAGTTCGGCGGGAGAACGGTAACGAAACCGGACGGCATCACGCGACCGTCGGCCCAACGTTGACCGCGCCAACCGACGGTCGAGGTGCCGGCGACCAATTCCGTGCCGTTTTTCTTCGCAAGGCATTGACCGGCGTTCGAGTTGCCGTTGTACATCGATTTGAGTTGGGAAACGACGTTCCCTTTGATTTGGAGACCGGATTGACCGGAGTAGGTAACGGTTTCGGACCAAGCGATCGTGTTCGAGGTGCCGTCGGTAACGGCGGACATATTCGGGAACGCGCCGACGTGGAAGACGCCGCGGTGAGCGGTTTTCGCGGCGGCGGAACTTTCGTCGTTAACGTGGCGGTTGTTGTTCCAAAGGGAGTCGCCGCGGCTCGTCATATAGTTAAGACGACCGGTGTTGTGCCCGTCGGTCGAGAGTTGCGTCGCGTTGCCGTCGGACGGGCAGATGAACGCGTCGATGACCGCGCACATCGCCGGGCAGGAGTTTTTGAAGTTCGCGTCGAGACCGTTGCCGCCCCAAGCGTATTGGAGACGCGGGCTCTTGGAAGCGTCGCAATACGATTTAACGGCTTCGTAGACGGCGCTTTGTTCGACGTAAGGCAGGAGGTGAACGGCCGCGCCGAACGAACCGGCGGCGAGGGTGCCGTTTTTGGTTTCGGCGCTCCAAAGTTCGCAGGCGCCGACCTTCGAGCGAGCGGCCGGGAGGGCGTTGTTCGCGTCGTGGTAGTTTTGGACGGCCAACCCGAGTTGTTTCAGGTTGTTCGTGCATTGCATACGGCGGGCGGCTTCGCGAGCGGCTTGGACGGCCGGAAGAAGCAAACCGATAAGGATACCGATGATCGCGATAACGACCAACAGTTCGACGAGGGTGAAGCCTTTGAAGGCGCGTTGTTGAGAGGTCATTGTTTTCTCCGCAAGAAATTTTAAGGAAACGCGTCGTTCTTAACGTGTTTTCTCGTTCGAGCCGTCGACCGCAAGCAAACGGGATTCACAATAACGCGACGTTCGTCGTCAAACGAAGAACGAAGGCAAAAGGGGGCGAGGCGCGAGGACGGAAAACAAAAGAACGTTTGAAGTTTTTTACTCGTTTTAGACGTTTTGTCAAGCGGGGACGTTCCCGACTTTTAGCGTTTTTTTTCTTTTTTTCTCAAATTTTTTCTTTTTTGCGCGAATGGTTGCGCCGATTTTGACGGTCGCGCGGGTTAGACGGGAAATTTGGAAACGTTCCGCAAACGCGACTTTTTGTCGCGCCAAAAGAAGGGCTTTGCCGACGTCGGAACGCGCCGAGTTGAAAAGACGCCGATGAAAAAGAACGGTGAAAATACGTTTTTGTCGCGAGAACGCTTTGCGAAAGTCGCCGAATTTTTTCTTGAAAATCGCGAAAGTCGGGAAAAAAACGAAAAAAATTCCGCGCCGATACTTGAAAGGGCGGGCGGTCGCTGGTATAACGGTAGTCGGCGAGTCCCGGTTTCTGTGGCGAAACGGCGACTTTGACAATTTTAGCGGTTTTGTTGAAAATAGCGAATGAAACCGTCTCACCCTTAAACAACGCGGAACGACGACGATGGCCTCGAAACTTACTCGCAACGTGATTTTGAATTCTCGAACGATCGCCGGAACGGTTTTCACCGGCTTGACGTGGGGCGCCGTTCACGCGGCGGAGCGCAACGAGCTGAAAATCGGCCTCGTCGGGTGCGGCGGGCGCGGTCGCGGGGCGATCGTCAACGCGCTGAACGCCGACCCGAACACGAAGGTCGTCGCGCTGGCCGACGCGTTCGAAGCGAACGCCAAAGCCGCCGCCGAAGGGCTCCAAACGCAATTCGAAGACCGCGTCGACCTGAAAGACGGCGTCTTCTGGGGCCTCGACGCTTATAAAGAAGTCGTCGATCGCGTCGACGTCGTCTTGCTCTGCGAAGTCGCGGCGTTCCGTCCGCGCTCGATGCGTTACGCCGTCGAGCAAGGGAAACACGTCTTCGCCGAAAAACCGAACGCGATCGACGCGCCCGGCGTTCGTTCGGTCGTCGAGTCGGCGCAAATCGCCAAAGAAAAGGGCTTAACGCTCGTTTCCGGGCTCTGCTGGCGTTACGACTTGAACGTCCAAGATATGATGAAGCGCATCCTGGACGGCGCCATCGGCGAGATTACGTCGGCGCGCTTGAATTACCTCGCCGGGAAACTTTGGACGCGTCCGCGCCAAGAGGGGGACACGGAACTGATGTACCAAGTCCGCAACTGGTACAACTTCGCGGGCTGCTCCGGCGACTTTATGCTCAGCCAACACGTTCACACGCTCGACAAGGGCCTCTGGGCGATGCGCGACGTTCCGCCGGCCTCCTGCTTCGCGCTCGGCGGTCGCATGCAACGCGTCGAACAACCGGAATACGGCGACATTTACGACGCCGCCGCGATGGTCTTCGAGTACCCGAACGGAACGACGCTCAACACGTTCTGCCGTCAACAAGACAACTGCTGGAGCGAAAACGAAGCGTACTTCACCGGAACGAAGGGACACGCCGCGGTTCTGCGCAACGCTCGCATCACCGACCTCGACGGCAAGGTGATCTACCAACAGGAAAAGGTCGAGTCCGATATGTACGAACTCGAACACCGCGAACTCTTTAAGTCGGTGCGCGGCGAGATCGACACGATCAACAACGGCGACTATATGGCCAAAGCGACCGCGATGGGGATTATGGCCCGAACCGCCTGCTACACCGGGAAGCGCGTCGGTTGGGACGAAGTTTGGAATAGCGACGAAACGTTCGGCCCGAGCGAATATACTTGGGACGGAACGCCGCGCAACACGCCGGACGCGAACGGTCGTTACAAGGTCGCGGTTCCGGGCGCCGGGTTGGTTTATCACTCGGTCAAACGCTAATCGCGCTCGATTTAAGGGAACAAACGAAGCGTTCGGCGCCGCGTCGGCGACGTCGGGCGTTTGCCGAATTTAACGTTGTTAACGATATTTTAGCGGTCTCGGTTTTCACGAGTCGGCCCGCTTAGGTTTTGCGCGCGTCGCAAGGCGCCGCGTTATCCGAAATATTTTAAGGAGAATCAGATGAGCAATTTTTCTCGACGTAATTTCCTGAAAACGAGCGCCCTCGGCGGCGCGGTCTTGGCGGCCGGTCTTCCGAAAGTTCACGCGGCGGAAACCGACGGCGTTTTGAAGGTCGCTTTGGTCGGTTGCGGCGGTCGCGGTCGCGGCGCGGCGGTCAACACCCTCAACGCCGACCCGAACGTTAAAATCGTCGCCATCGCCGACGCGTTCGAAGCGAACGCCAAAGGCGCCGCCGAAGGTCTCCAAGCGCAATTCGAAGACCGCGTCGACCTGAAAGACGGCGTCTTCTGGGGCCTCGACGCTTACAAACAAGCGATCGACAAAGCCGACGTCGCGCTCCTCTGCGAAACCCCGGCCTTCCGCGCTCGTTCGCTCCGTTACGCCGTCGAAAACGACAAACACGCCTTCGCCGAAAAACCGGTCGCGACCGACGCCCCGGGCATTCGCTCCGTCCTCGAATCGACCGAAATCGCCAAGAAAAAGGGCCTCACCCTCGTTTCCGGTCTCTGCTGGCGTTACGACCTTAACGTCAAAGACATGATGGAACGCATCCTCGACGGCGCCATCGGCGACGTTACCTCCGGTCGCTTGACCTACCTGACGTCGCAACTCTGGAAGCGCCCGCGTCAAGAAGGCGACACCGAAATGATGTACCAAGTCCGCAACTGGTACAACTACGCTTGGCTCTCCGGCGACTTCAACGTCGAACAACACGTCCACACGCTCGACAAAGCGCTTTGGGCGATGAACGACGCCGCGCCGGTCTCCTGCTACGGTCTCGGCGCTCGCATGCAACGCGTCGAACAACCGGCCAACGGCGACATTTACGACTCGATGGCCGCCGTCTTCGAATACGGCAACGGAACGACGTTCTACTCCCTCTGCCGTCAACAAAACGGTTGCTGGGGCGAAAACAACGCGCACTTCGCCGGGACGAAGGGCTTCGCGACCGTCCTCGGCGGCGCGCGCATCACCGACCTCGACGGCAAGGTTATTTACCAACAAAAGAAAGTCGCGTCCGATATGTACACGCTCGAACACATCGAAATGTACAAATCGATCCGCGGCAAGATCGACACGATCAACAACGGCGAATATATGGCCAAGTCGACGATGATGGGGATTATGGCCCGCGAAGCCTGCTACACCGGCGCCAAGATCACCTGGGAAGACGCGATGAAGAGCGAAAAATCTTACGCGCCGTCGTCCTACGCTTGGGACGGAACCCCGTGGAACGTCCAAGACGAACAAGGCCGTTACAAGATTCAAGTCCCGGGTATCGGTCAAGTTTACCACACCGTTACCCGCTAGTCGTCTTTAACGTAAGGCGGGAAAAACGGTCGTTCCGAACGTTCGCGAACGAAACGGTTTAGCGTTAAAACGTTAAAGCGTTCGTTCGCGACGCCGGGGGCGTTTTGCCGCTTCGCGACGTTTGACGACGCCGCGTCGGCGCTTGGAAACGGGCGTCGGCGCGCTTTGTTCCATTAAGTTTACGACGATTTTTAACGAGAAAGGTTGGGCGGCGTTCGACGGAACGCTTGCGACGACAACGATGGAGAACGTTTTGAACGGCGGAAGGGGCGCCGCGGTCGACGCGACCGGCTCCGAATTTCGACTCGATCCCGCGACCGGGCGCTGGGCCCTGATCGCCGAAGGACGCGGTTCTCGTCCGACGAATTTGGAGCCGAGCGGCGACAAAGTCGCGAACGCGACGGTCGACGGCCCCGACTCTTTTTGTCCTTTTTGCCCCGGTTCGGAGTCGATGACGCCGCGCGTCTGTCTCATTGGAGCGCGGTTGACTACCGGAAAAACGCTCTTCCGCGAGGCCGAGTCGGACGCCGAAGTCGACGGGTTGCGCTGGAACGTTCGCGTTTTCGAAAACAAGTACCCGATGTTTCGCCCGGCGGACGTCGTCGGGAGCGCGGCGGACGAACAACCGTCGGCGGCGTTCGAGGACGACGGCGCGGCGGCGCTCGAAGCGGGCGCGCTTTTCCAAACGGCGACCGGGCTCGGCAAACACGAGGTGATCGTCGACTGCGACCGGCACGCTCGCGGTTGGAGCGACTTTTCCGACGCGGAAATCGAGTCGGCGTTTTTGGCGTTCCGTTGGCGCCTGCGAGCGTTGCGCGACTCCGGCAAATACGCTTACTCCTTTATTTTCAAGAACGTCGGTTCCGACGCCGGCGCGTCGCAAGGGCACTCGCACTGCCAACTGACGGCGACGAACTTCCTGCCGCCGGACGTCCGCGTCGAGGTCGAGCGTTTAATCCGATACGAACGGGGACGCAAGGCGCGCGGCGACGAACTCGGTTTTTGGGACGCGCTCCTAAACGCCGAATTGGCCGACGGTTCGCGAATCGTCGCCGAGACGGAGCGTTTTGTCGCGCTTTGCCCGTTCGCGAGCCGTTTTCCGATGGAAGTCGCGATTTGGCAAAAGTTCGACGGTTTCTTCGAAGACGCCGCCGACGCCGCCGTTTCGGAGCTGGCCCGACTTTCCCGCGATTTGGTCGCGGCTCTCGAACGCGCTCGCCGCCGTTTCGACGCGGACGCGACGTCGGAATTGGCGCACAACGTCGTTTTCCGCAACGCGCCGAGCCGCCTCGACGGTTCGCTCGCCGAGGGCGCCGGGCTTTTCCGACCGCGTTGGTTGATTTTGCCGAGTTTGGCAAAGAAAGCCGGGTACGAGCAGGGGAGCGGCGTCGACGTCAACCCGATTTCGCCGGAGACCGCCGCCGAACGGTTGCGCGCCGTTTGGAACGACCCCGAAATTTAACGTCCGCCCGCCTTTAACGGCTTCGAAGCGTTTCGGAGGCGGCGTTTGCAATTCGAGCGACGCCGCCCGACGCGCGACGTTTTCTCGACCAAACTTATCGAATTTAACTCGTTGAAGGAGAGAAAAATGTCGCGTTCGTCGTCGAGCGAAAAGCGCGTTCCGGACGTTCCGCGTCCGGCGAAACCGATTTCGTCGTTTTACCGTTGGGAGTTGCTTGCGCTCCTCTTTTTGGCGTACTTCTTCCATCAGTCCGACCGCGCGATTTACGGCGTCGTCGCGACGTCGATTAAGTCGGAGTTCCACTTAAGCGACCAAACGCTCTATATGACGCGAACGATTATGTTCGCGCTGATGGCGTTGGTCGTTCCGCTGGCCGGTTTCGTCGGCGACAAAGCGAACAAACGCAAGCTCTTGATCGGCTGCCTTTTCTGTTGGAGCGCGGCGACGCTCTTGACGGGCGCGTCTTGGAGCGTTTTGGCGTTGATTCTTTTCAACAGCGTCGGTTTGGTCGTCGCGGAGGCGTTTTACGGCCCGGCGTCGACGAGTTTGATCGCGTCGTATCACAAGGAAACGCGGTCGTTTGCGTTGTCGATTCACCAGACGGCGGTTTATTTGAGCGTTATCTTCTGCGGCTTGGTCGGCGGTTGGTTGAGCGAACGGTTGAGTTGGCGCGCGGCGTTTTGGACGTTCGGCGGTATTAGCGTCGCGATCGGTTGCCTCCTAATTTGTCGGCTCCGCGACCCGGCGTCGGAAGGGAACGCAAGCGGCGGAGAAGCGCCGAAGTCGAGCGGCGACAAGGTTTCGGTCGGCGAATTTTTGGCGATGATCTTCCGCAACCCGTCGGCGTTGTGCTTGACGGTCGGTTTCACCGCGATCGTTTTCGTCAACAACGCTTATTTGAACGTCGTTCCGAAATTCCTTCAAGACCGTTTCGCGTTGACGCCGACGAGCGCGGGCTTTCACGGGATGTTTTGGCACCATATCGCGGCGCTGATTTTCATCTTCGTCGGCGCGTCGTTGAGCGACCGAGTTTCGCGCCGTTGGCCGACGTTCCGCCCGAAATTGCAATGCTTGGCGATGGCGCTCGGCGTTCCGGTCGTCGCGGCGATGGGGCGGGCCGGTTCTCCGGAGGCGCCTTTCGGTCTCTTCTTCTTGATGGGCGTTTGCCGCGGTTTTTACGAGTGCAACACGCACGCGGCGGTGTTCGAGACGGTGCCGGCGAAGTATCGTTCGACGACGGTCGGCTTTATGATTATGTTCGCGTTTTTGATCGGTTCTTGGTCGGCGCAGATGGTCGGCGCTTGCGTCGACTCGGCGGTCGCGGCGTCGGTCGCGGAGCTGGGCGAAGAAGCGGGCCGGGCGCAAGGGTACGTCGACGGTTACCGAACCGCTTTTACCGCCTTGTCTTGCGCTTGGCTGATCGGCGCGATCTGCGTCGGTTTCGCCGCGTTCGGCACGTTCGCTCGCGACCGTCAAAAGCGAATCGACGCGGAGGCCGCCGCGAACGCGACGTCCGCTGAAACCGCCGCTTGACGACTCGTCGGTTAAAATTGAAAACGGTATCTCTTGTCTTTATTGACGATAAACGAAAGGAAAAGCGATGGAAACTTCGTTCGAACGCGCGGCGACGCCGTTGGAAAAGGCCGAGGATTTTATTCAAAACGAGACGCAGTTTCACTTGGGCGCGTTGACGACGGAGCAGTCGCACCCGAAGACGCGGACGCTCTCGCAGACGCTCGAAACCGACGTCGCGGCCGGGATGCGCCAACTCTTTTCGGTCGACGACGACATTCCGCCGGTTCTCAAAAAGACGATCGCGTCGCCGGAGTTCGCCGCGCTCGAAACCGCGATTTATAAGGCGTTAAGCGCCGGAGGCCGCGTTTCGTTCAGCGGGTGCGGCGCGACCGGGCGCCTCTCGATTCTCCTCGACGCCGCGAACAAAAAGTTCTGCCGAACGAGCGCCGAGAAGTTGCCGAGCCGCGCCGACTTTTTCCGAACGCTCGCCGCGCAAACGAACGCCGTGATGACCGGCGGCGACTTTGCGCTGATTCGCTCCGTCGAAAGTTTTGAAGACTTTATCTCCTTTGGCCGCAAGCAGTTCGAACAAGCGGGAATCGGCCCGAACGACGTCCTTGTCGCGATCAGCGAAGGGGGCGAAACGTCGTCGGTCATCGGAACGATTTTCGCCGCCGTCGACGCCGGAATTCCCGCGTTTTTCCTCTTCAACAACCCGAGCGACCTGATGGCGTCGCGGGTCGAACGTTCGCGTCAAGTGATTGAAGACGAACGAGTTACCGTCGTCAACCTGACGACCGGCCCGATGGCGATCGCCGGGTCGACGCGAATGCAAGCGACGACGATCGAGCTTCTCGTCGCCGGATTTGCGTTCGAAACCGCCGTTACTAAACGACTTAAAGAAACGTTAACCGCCGACGAGTTCGCCGCGCTCGGCTTTGAAGAGAAGTCGCCGACCGAAAAAGCGGAGGCGTTCGACGCGTTTTTGGAAGCGATTCGTTCGGACGCAAACGTCGAAACGGCGGCCTCTTACGTTGAGTTCGAGACGGACGTTTACCGGCGCGGCGGGCGGATTACCTATTTTGCGCGAGATTACGAACTTGACGTCTTCACCGACACGACGGAGCGTTCGCCGACCTTCAAAATCCCGCCGTTCCGTTCGCTCGACGAGACGGAAGCGCCCGCGCCTTGGGCGTTTGTGAAAGACCCGATGCGCTCGGCGAAGGACGCGTGGATTTGGCTTCTCGGCGGGGTCGAGCCGCGCTGTCTCGAATGGACGCCGGACGATTACCGCGCGATGGGCGGGACGTCGGCGCAAATCCTTGACCCGCCGAAGATTGGGCGCGCCGCCGTGTACCGCTTCCCGATTGGGAACGAAGCCGACCCGTCGCGAACGGAGGTTTCGCCGAACGCCGCCGTCGCGGTCTTGGCCGACGCGGAGACGCAAATTTGGGGCGACTCCGCCGACGAGTGGTTCGCCGCGTTCGAAAAGGGCGCCGCGCCCTTCGAACAAAAAATCGCGTTTTTGGTCGAAAATACGCTCGGTGTAAACGCTTGCGGAGAAACGGATTGCGGTTGCGACTCCGAGAAACGCAAAGCGGTCGACGGCGCCCGCGTTTTCAAATTTAAAGCGCCGATGGTTGCGACGCCGCTCGACGTGTTCGCGCACATTGCGTTAAAGTTAGCGCTGAACAATATTTCGAGCGCGACGATGGGCAAGTTCGGCCGCCTGAACGGGAACTGGATGGCGCACGTCGACGCGACGAACAAAAAGCTGATCGACCGCAGCGTCCGTCTCGTTTCCGAAATCGCTAAAGTCGATTATCGAACGGCTTGCGTCGCGATCTTCGAAGCGCTCGACGAAATGGAGAGCTGGCCGCTCGACCGCAAAAAGACGATTTCCCCGGCGGCTTACGCGGTCGAGAAATTGGCGAAAAAGAACGCGTAACCGCTTGCGTTGATTCGGTTTGCGCTTGATTAACCGAAACCGCCGCGCTCCGGAACGCCGAGCGCGGCGGTTTTATTTTGCCCCAACGTTTGACGTTGCGTCGTTGCGTTGACGCGACGTCGGAAAACGAACCGACCGGCGTCGTAAAGGTTTCAATCTTCGTCGCTTAATTTTAAAATCGGCGTTTTTCGTTCCGCGACGTGCATTGCGACGCCGGTTAACAGCGTTTCGGCGTTTTCGAAGTAAAGCCAAACGACGCCGCGTTCTAAGTGGACGCGCTTAAAGGTTTTACCGACGTACTTGTCGAAGAAGTCGCTTGTCCAGTCGACCGCGCCGTCGTCGTAAACGACGCGAAGCGCCTCGACGTTCGGCGCTTGCCTCGCGGGTCGGCTTGCGAAAACTTCGCCTTGAAGTCGACCGTCGGCGACGCGGAGCCGAAGAAAGCGACCGTTTGCAAATTCGACGGTTAAAGAAGTTGCGTCGTACCGAAAATTTTGCGTTTGGGCGCCGAGAACGGTTTCGATATTTTCGACGCGATTAACGCGCGATTTCCCGTATTCGAGCGCGTCGACCGCCGCCGTAAACGCTTGCCCGAACAAAGGAAAGGCGCGGGTATTGTCGTCGTGAAACGTTGTAATATCCGTCATATTTGATTTGCTCTATGTTGTTCCAAACATTTGTTGCACGACGTCGCTAATGAACGGTTAACCGCGACCGTTAAAGGTGTTAAAGCGTCGGGGGAACGCGACGCCGAGCTTGTCGCAAGGCGTCGCGGTTTGCCGGGAGGCGTCGACGGCGCGACAAAAAAACGTTCGGTTTCGTCGCGTCGTTTTTTTATTTTCGACGTCGACGCCGCGTCATTTTTTTGCGTTGGTCGGCGAAATTTCGTAAAAGACGACGCCGTGCCGCGCAAGCGTCGTTTGGAGCGTTAAACGTCCGTCGTCGCCGACTTTAGCGGTTCGCTCGGTCGAGTAGGGGCGGTTCGCGATTTCGACGTATTTCGGACGCAACTTCTCGAAATAAAGTTGGCGCGCCGCGGCGTCGTAAATCGCGGAGTCGAGGCACCCGGAGTCCGGCGACCAAGGGAAGACGTCGTCGGAAATCCCGAGTTCCGCTTGGTCGCGCAGCCATTGCGGGAAGAAATTGATTCGGTCGTCGACCGTTTTTTCAACGATTTGCACTTCGCGTCCGGCCCAAAACGGCGCCGAAACGGCGAACTCGACGGCGAGCGAGTCGGCGTATTCGAGATCGTCCTTGAAGTTAAACGACGTTAAACGAAGGGTTTGCGTCGCTTCGTCGAACGCCGCGACCGCGTCGCTCTCGACGCCTTCGCCGAGCGTTTTTTCCGCCGTCGTTTCCAACCGCTTCGAATCTTTGAACTTAGCGACGTTTTCCGCGACGCGTTGAGCGACGAGCGGGTATCCGTTCCAAGCGGAACCGCTCGAATAACTCCAAGCGGAGAAATAGTTTACGTCGTTATCGAGCATAATCTTGAAGAGGCGCGCGTCGTAAGCCGCCTGATACGTTTGCCCGACGATGCGCCAAGTGAGGTCGCCCGCTTTCGCGCCCTTTTTCGACGCGAGAATCCGACCCTCGTCGACGCCGAAAACGACGTCGTTAAGTCCGCATTCGCGGGCTTTAGTGCGAACGCGCTCGACGGTTCCCGGGAGGTCGAGCGGGTGCGGTTTGCCGGGCGCGTCGTCGTAAAACGAGACGGCGAAAACGTTTAGGCGGGTTCCGACTTTGCCGGTCTTCGCGTTCGTTCCCCGGGCGCAGTGTTCGAAAAAATCGCGTTCGTCCCAAAGTCCTTCGGTGCAAGCCATTGCGTGCGCCGTAACGCAAACTTCGCCGCCGAGTTCGTCGTCGAGCGCCGCGACCGAATAATCGTACAGCTTAAAAAACGCTTCGCGGCTCGACTCCGGAGTCCCGTCGGCGGCCTTAAACCAGTCTCCGTTCTCGAATTCCGTCAAGACGCCGAAGCGCCAAGAGCGAACTTCGTCGAGCCCGAACTCGTCGGCGAGAGCCCGAGCGAGCGCGCGGACGTACCGGTAATAAACGTCGTAATCGTCCGGCGGCAGGACGTCGACGCCGAAGACGCCGATTTGCGATTCGCGGGAAAATTTCGCCGGGACGCTCAACTTAATCCAAGGTTTGACACGGAGTTGCAGCGCGCGGCGGCAAGCGTCGACCAACGGGTCGAAGCGGTAATCGTCGAGAACGTCGAGGTTCGCCGGGTCGACGAAAAGGTCGCGCTCCGCCGAGCCGCCGGTCGCTTGCATCAGCTGAACCGTTTCAACGAAAGAACTTAGGTCGCCGCCTTCGTCCTTGGCGGGGACGGTCAGCGAGTTCGGCGACCAAACGTTGACGACGGCGACTTTGTTGCCGATAACCGCGTCGCTTCGCTTTGTCGCGTCAACCGTAAAGCGAACGGAGGACGGAGCTTGCGTCGACGCTTCTTGCGAGAAAGTCGGCTGCGTCAAAAAAGCGGCGGCGGTTAAAGAGGCGGATAAAACGAAGAATCGCGACAAAGCGCCGCGTTTGCGGGAATGTTGTTTTAACATTGTCATAACGATTGCCGATATTGGGGTTAGCGGAAGTCGGGCGGCTCTGAAAAACGGAAAATTTTCGGAACCGCCCGACAAACAAAAACGAGGAAAGGCGAAAGAACGCCCGACAAAAAAGAGACGACGTCGCGTCGAACGGAAGTAAGATCGTTCGACGCAAACGACGTGTTTTAAACAGGTTGCGTTATTCTTCCGGGAACTCGACCGTCATTTTGAACGACCATTCCGGGAAGTAAAGGTTGCCGCCGCTCCACTCGACTTCGCCGCGTTGGAAGTCGACCGGTTCGCTGCGGAAATGCGCTTTCGACGGGGTGAAGTCGCGCCCGATATCGTCGTTGACAACAAGTCGCGTTTGGTCGAGGCCGGTGGCGTAAAACTCGCGAACGTTGAGGTTATCGTCGTTCATCAGCCCGTAAGACATATCGACCGGAACCCAACCGACGCCTTCGAAGTAAACCTCGGCCCAGTCGTGCATTCCGCAGACGCCGCTAGCGTTCGCGACCCAACCGCTTTGCCATTTCGCCGGAATTCCTTCGCTTCGGAGGGCCGAAATTAGCAGAAGCGACAACATGCCGCAGTCGCCGTGCCCTTCGCGCAGAACGTATTCCGGAATGCAGAGCATCGTGCCGTATTCGTTCGACGACGCCCAAGGGTACCGTTCGTCGATCGCGTTGAAGAGACGGACGAGCTTCTCGACCGGGCAGGTGGCGTCGCCGACAATTTCGCGCGCCCAAGTCCTGATTCTATCGGACTTTACCATATGCGGCAGGCGTTCCTCGGTATAGAAGCGGTAGAACTCGTCGTCGAGGTAGGGTTTCGCCTTTTTCTTGAGGTAATCTTGCGAGAAATATTGCGCGTAAGTCGTTGTTTCAAAAACGATTGTGAAGACGGTTGGTTCGTCTTTGACGGCGGTCTTTTCGAGGTAAACGCAGCGCTGCAAGTCGCCCGTCGGAGCGACGCGCCCGTCGGACGGATCGGTCGAAATCAGCTTGACGTCCTGTTGACGTCCGCAAGACTCGCGCGGAAACGGCGCCCAGTAGCGAATCGTTTCCCCCGCCGGAACGGCGTTCGCCGGAATCGTCGCGACGCAAGTGAAGCGGTTGCGTACTTTATGCGTCAGTTTGCCGGCGCCGTCCGACGCGTCGATAATCGAGCGAACGTTGGCGATACGCGACGCGAACCGCTGACGGTCGCCGCCGCTAACCGGGCGAGTTTTCGCGAGTTCGCGGTCGATACGGCGCAAATTCGAAACGGCGTGCTTGAAATAGCGGCGTTCGCCGTCGATCGGGCGCATTTCGAGCGCTTTCGACGCCTCCCAAGCGCGCATTTGTTCGTCGCTCGAGTCGAGCCCGGCGTCCTTCAGCTGCTCTTTGATTTCCGTTTCGTTGTGCGGAAATTCAATCCGGATGCGGCGCGTCAGCTCGATCAGCCAGTCGCGGCGGACTTTTTCGGCGTCGGAGAGCCCTTCGAGGGCGGAAAGTTCGGCGACGGCGGCGGAAAAATCGCTATTTTCGATAGATTCGACGGCCTTTTTTTCCCAGTCCTGCTGGGCAAAAGTCGATTTTGGGGGTACAATAAGGGAGACGAGGGCGAGCGTTCCGAGGGCGAACGCGGCGCGGCGAAGCGTCGTTTTCATCGGGCGTCCTTTCGTTGCAAGGGAGGAATCGGGAGCGGCGACCGTCGCGCTCCAACGTCCCAAGTATAACCGATTTGCGGCGCGTTCGCAAGCGTTTTTGCGGAAAAAACGCGAATTTTGCGCCGATTTGCGAATAAAACCGACTTAACGAAAGGCGACGTAAGAAGATGCGCGCGAGACAAACGGGAAAAATCGAGAAAATTTCGACGCTTCGGCGCCGCGTTGCGACGTTAGGACGACAAACCTTGACGGTCGCGGCGATTTTAACGGCGTTAAACGCGGGCGTCGAGAGCGTCGAAACGCTTTTTGGGGGAACGGCGGCGGTCGCGGTCGCCAACGACGCGGCGTCGACGGAGAACGAAGCGGACGCGGTAGAGCGACGCCTTGTCGAATTGCGCAAAGAAACGATTAACGACTTGCGCTTGAACGTTTTCGCTTGGGAAATTGACGCGACGTCGTCGACTGTTCGTCTTGAAACGACGCTCGAAAGCGCCCGCGACGTCGTCCGAGAGAAGTTCGCGTCGGAGTTTCCTAAGTGGAGCGTTGAAACGACGTTATTGCCGGAGGAAAACGCCGAACTCGACGGGCGGTTTTTCGGTTGGGCGAACTTTTCGACGATTCAAATTCGCAAAGAGCCGCGTTACTCGGCGGAGCTGACGACGCAGTCGCGGATGGGAACGCCGGTTCGGATTTTGAAGCGCGAAGGCGGTTGGATCCTAATCCAAAACGCCGACGGTTACTTGGGTTACACGACCGCCGGAAGCGTTAAATCGGCGACGCGCGACGAGTTCAACCGCTGGGTCGACGCGAAAAAGCTGATTTGGCTCGACGCGTTCGGCTCGATTTACTCTGAACCGAGCGAAAATTCCGCGCCGCTCTCCGACTTAACTGCCGGCAACGTAACGGTTTGGAAAAACGAAGAAACGTCCGGCGACTTTTACCGCGTCGAAACGCCGGACGGACGGCTCGGCTGGATTCGCAAGAGCGGAGCGACGGAATGGAGCGCTTGGCTTGACGCGAATAAAGAGTTGAGCGCGGAACGATTGATTGCGACCGCAAAGCGTTTTCTCGGAACGCCTTACGTTTGGGGCGGAACGTCCGCGAAGGGCGTCGACTGCAGCGGGTTGACGTCGCTTGCCTTTTACTTGAACGGCTTCAATATTTTACGCGACGTCAGCCTCCTTCAAGGCGAGGGCGTCGAGGTCGATTTGACGCAAGGAAGAAGCGCGCTAAAGCCCGGCGATCTCCTGATTTTCGGTTCAAAACGAGCCGACGGTTCGACGTATTATCGACACGTCGCGATTTACCTTGGCGACGACCGTTTCATACACTCGGCGACAAGCGTTCGCATTAACAGCCTCGACCCCGCCGCGCCCGATTTTGACCGCTATAACGCGTCGCAGTTGATTAAAGCGGTTCGATACGTCGGGGCGCCGAAGGACGGATATTTTGGTTGGATTGGCGACAACCCGTTTTATCGCAAGAGATGAGAAGGGACGAGACGCGATTTTAACGTTGGACGAACGCGCGATTTACTTAATGTCGTATATTGTTTGTTTGCGTTCTTAGTATTTGTTAACGCCTTTAATTGTAATACTTATTAACGATGTTTAAGGAGATGGAAATGACGACTCGACGACGATTTTTAACCGGAGTCGCCGGCGCGGCTCTTGGTAGCGCTTCCGGGATTTGGGGCGCGAAAGCGTCGGGGGAAGAAACGGCGAAGGACGGCGGTAAATCGAATAAAATCGGTAAGATGCGTCTTTCGTTTCGCCCGTATTTGCTCGAACTGCGACACGCGTTCGGCGTCGCCGGTTCGACTCGCAAAACGACGCAAGGGGTGCAAGTCGAAATCGAACTCGACGGCGTCGTTGGGTACGGCGAAGCGGCAATGCCGCCTTATTTGAGCGAATCGACGGCGTCCGTATTGGCGTTTTTGGAGCGCGTCGACTTGTCGCAGTTTAAGAGTCCGTTTGAGTTGGACGATATCTTGTCGTATGTCGACGGGATTTGCGAAAATAATTGCGCGGCAAAGGCTTCCGTCGATATTGCGTTGCACGACTTGGTTGGCAAACTAATGGGGCAACCGTGGTGGCGCATTTGGGGACTCGATAAGGACAAGACGCCGCCGACGATGTATACGATTGGAATCGACAAGCCGGAAGTCGTGCGAGAAAAGACGTTGGAAGCGGAGCGTTTCGCGGTCTTGAAGGTGAAACTCGGTCGCGACGAAAAGAGCGACCGCGAAATGATCGAATCGGTGCGCGCCGTTTCGGACAAACCGATTTGCGTCGACGCCAATCAAGGTTGGAACGACAAGGTTTACGCGCTGGAAATGGTCGAGTGGCTGAGCGAAAAGGGCGTCGTTCTCGTCGAGCAACCGATGAAAAAGACGCGTTGGGACGAAATCGCGTGGATTACAGAGCGTAGCCCGCTTCCGATTATGGCCGACGAATCGTTGCAACGGTTAACCGACGTCGCAAGAATGAAAGGCGTTTTTAGCGGCATTAATATCAAGCTGATGAAGTGTTCCGGAATGCGCGAAGCCTGGAAAATGCTGAACTTAGCGCGGGCGCTCGATATGAAGGTAATGGTCGGGTGTATGACGGAAACGTCGTGCGCGATTTCGGCGGCGGCGCAACTTTCGCCGGCGGTCGACTGGGCCGATCTTGACGGCAACTTCTTAATTGGTAACGACTTGTTTGACGGCGTCGGTCTTGCGGCGAACGGAAAATTGTTGTTAAACGACCGACCCGGTTTGGGACTCGTCAAATTAGACGCGCCGAAAAATCGGTTGGGGTGAGCGTAAGTTGTAAACGTAGGAACGATAGCGTTTGCGGTTAATCGAGCAGAAGACGCGCAAACGTCGAAAGGAGAAAAATGTTCGATTCGATTTGGAGCCGTCCAAGTTGGGAGATTTTTGCGTTTTTTGCGTTTGGAATCGCTCTTGCCGCAACGGTTTGCGCTCGCGCCGCGCTTCGATTAGGCGCCGATTATCCGCTCCGCCGACCAGTTTTATTTGGAGCGGAAGTCGGCGCGTTCCTTGGACTTGCGATTTGCGTTTTTCTTTGGGCGTCGACGAACCCGAAGTTTGACGAAATCGACGGCGCCGCGTTGAACGCTTGGGAGAAGGCGCGCCTTGCCGGATTTCCGACGACGAAAGCGTTAAGTCTTTTGAATATCGGAAGTTGTGAATTGGCGTGGGCGGCGGCTTTCGTCGCGCAATCGTCAATTTTGGGCGCGATTTGGGGAAAGTTTATGTTGCGCCGCGTAATCGAATATAGCGAACGATCGCAAGAGAACGTCGACGCTCGAAAGGATGGCGAATCAATGTAGCGTAAATGTTGTAAGCGCTGAAAATTAAGCGGTTGTGTTTTGGCTTTTCGGCGCGACAAGATTGAAATTAAGTCTGTTGCGCGACAGATTGAAGTAAATAAAATTTAACCTAAGACAATAAGTAACGGAAAGGCGACGAGAACGATGAGCGAACGGATCGACGGGACGCCAAGTTGGCTTTACGACGAATTTCAACACGCGGGCGTCGATTATGCAAATCTTGAAGTGGCAAGGAAATATGAGTCGCGGCATTTAAAGTTTCGCGACTTTGAGGCGGAGTTCGAGCGAATTCGCGTTCGCGCCGATTTAAAGCGAACCGACGCCGTTCTGGATTTGGGGTGCGGAACGGGCGCGTTTGCGATTCCGGCGTCCCGATATTGCGCAAAGGTTTACGCCGCCGACGTTTCCGCGCCGATGCTTGGGCTTCTGCGACAAAAGATAGCGGAACAAAATATTGAGAACGTCGAAACTTTTACGGCCGGTTTTTTGACGTTTCCGACGCTTTCGACTCCGGTCGACGCGGTCGTTTCGTCGTTGGCGTTGCATCACTTGCCCGATTTTTGGAAGGTCGTCGCGTTGAAACGGATCGCCGACGCGCTCAAACCGGGGGGCGTCTTTTACCTTTCGGACGTCGTATTTCATTTTCCTGTCGAGACTTGGCGCGAGGGAACGCAAGCGGTTCTCGACGCGATGGAAAGTAGCGCCGGCGGCGAGGCGAACGCGCATATCGCCCGAGAATATAGTTGTTTCGACTGGTTTCTCGAGGAAGCGTTTAAGAGAACCGGATTGACGGTCGAGCAAACGTTCGACGACGCGGCTTTTATTCGCGTTTACGTTTGTCGCAAAATGTAATAAACCGTTTGTAATCGACTTTAAAGCAAGAGTTGCGATTTTAAGAAACGGTCGTCGCGCAATGTAAATAAGCGGAGGTAAATATGAATACGGCTTCTTGTCGCGAAACTCGCGAAATTGACGCTCGGGCCGTCGCCGAGTGGAAGATTCCGTCGCTTTTGCTGATGGAAAACGCCGGGCGCGGATTGGCGGAGGTTTTTATTGCGAACGCGGCGCGTTTGAACGGCGGCGCAAGTCCTTGCCGCGTATTGATTTGTTGCGGAAAGGGGAACAACGGCGGCGACGGTTTCGTCCTTTTTCGGCGTTTGGAGCTACTTGGCGTCGACTGCCGAATTGTCGCGGTTGGAACGCCGGAAAGTTATCGAGGGGACGCGTTAACGAATTTGGAAATCGTTCGCGCCGCGACGTCGCCAAATCCGGAGAAACTTTTCTTTTTCGACGGTTCGTCGCAAGCCTTTGAACGGCTTGAAGTTGAGTTGACGCAAGCGGATTGGGCGGTCGACGCGCTCCTTGGAACCGGAGCGATCGGAGCGTTGCGCCCGCCGTTCGACGGGATTGTCGCCGCGTTAAATCGTTCGGGGAAACCGGTTTACGCGGTCGATATTCCGAGCGGATTGAACGCCGACGACGGTTCGGTCGCAACCGACGCTGTTCGCGCCAAGTTAACGACGACTCTCGCCGTCGCCAAACCCGGGCTTTTGAACGACGCGGCAAAACCTTACGTCGGCGAACTTTACGTCGCGGATATTGGCGTTCCGGTCGAGCCGTTTTTACGTCGAGACGAACGATGAAACTTTGGAGATGCGAGCGCGAGACGACGACGCAAGGCGCCGCCGGAAGGAAATTAACGGAAACCAAACGACGACAAACGGTTACGATTGAGCGACGACGCGTCGTTTTAGGCGCCTTGGCGGTTTTGGGAAGCGTCGCTTCGACTTGGCGTCCAAGCGGGGCTCAAACGGCGACCCTGAAATCGCCGGAAAATGGAACGTCGCAACTTGTTGATTTAGAAGAGGTTAGCGAGATTGAAGAGGCGGGCGCGCCTGTCGATTGGTTTCGCGAAGATTGGAATTTCGACGCGGACGCGTTCGCGCTTCCTAAGTCGGCGCTCGAAGCGATCGACGCGAGTTTGGTTGCGTTGGCAACGCGCTTAAATCCCGACGGTTCCTTGGGTTCCGCCTCGGAGTTGTTTGGGCGCGATCCCGGCGTCGCCGGTTTGTGCGGTTTGGCGTTTTTGGCCTCGGGAAGCGCGCCCGGTCGCGGACGGTTCGGCGGCGAATTGGAAAAAATCGTCGACTATATTTTGTCGCAAACTTTCGACGTAAAAAAAGCGGCAAACGTCGCGTTGGAACCGACTGCTCTTAATTATTTGAAAGAAAACGAGTTAACGGAAGACGAGATCGACGGATTAATCGCAAATTTTAGCGAAAAAGGACGCAAGCCGATGTACGGGCACGGGTTCGCGACCCTTTTTCTTGCCGCGGCTTTGGGGGCGGGGACGAGCGGCGATCGCCCGGAGATTCGCGAACGTACGCGCGCGGCGGTCGATTTGATTGTTCGCGCCCAAAACGCCGACGGCGGTTTGCGTTACGAACCGAAACGCGTTCAAGTCGCCGATCTTTCGGTTACAGTTTGTCAACTTTCTGCGTTGCGCGCCGCTAGCGACGCCGGCGTCTTTGTTTCAAGCGCAACTATCGAGAAAGCAATGTCTTACGTTGAGAGGTGTCAAAACGCGGACGGCGGTTTTCGCTATATGACGTTGGGAGGGCCGAGCGGAATCGCGCGGACGGCGGCGGCGATTTTGGCGTTGCAATCCGGAGGCGCGGACGATTCCGAGACGGTCGCGGCGGCGTTTCGGTATTTGGAAAAAGCGGCTCCTCTTGCGTCGAGCGTTGGGGTAAGTCGTTTGTCGGAAGGAGATACGAGGCGCAAGGAAAGCGCTTCAAACGTTGCGGACAACGAGATTCCGCGTTTGCCGACGACGCGAATCGAGTATTACTTTTACGGGGAATTTTACGCGGCCCAGGCGTATTGGCGCGGCGCTCGCGACACGGCATCGAAAGAGCGTTGGGCGCGTTGGGCGAAACGCGCTTATCCGAATTTGTTGTCGCAACGCGGCGACGACGGCTTGTGGCGCTCGAATGTCTCGACCAACGCGGAAACGGCGTTCGTCCTCTGCGCGCTTCTAACGCCTTTCGAACGCACGCCGTTTTTTCTGCGCTAAGTATTGCCGTTTAAGTTGTTAGAGCGTTAGTCGTCAAGCGGGATTTCCGACCAATTTTCGGCAAGCCAAGGCGTCTTTTTGACGGCGCGCAACCCCCAACTTCCGCGCCAGCCGGTTCGGACGCCGTCCGGATGCGGATTGCCGTGAAAAACGACAATCTTAACTCCTTGTCTTTGCTTAGGTTCGCAAAAATAACCGAGCGGAAAGCGGCGCATATAGTGCTTTTTAAAGCTCAAACACCAATTCGCGTCCCAATAATCGAAAAAGCCGCCGCGTCGCGCCGCCCAGCTTAGGTACGCTTGTTCGTTGCGGTGTTCGGCGTACACGGCGTCGCGATTCTTCAAAAAATAGTCGAGAATTTCCGGGTGAGAGCCGACTTCAAAGCGGAAAACCGAGGAATTGCCGATGTTTTTGCCGGGCAAATTCCAGTCTTCGACGATGCGGAACTCGCCGGGAACTTCGAAAAACGGGTCGAGCGAGTCGAGAATCACCACGTCGAGGTCGAGAAACAGCGCGGTTCCTTCGACGTCGGCGAGTTTTTCTTGAAAAAGCGTCAACTTGCGCCAACCGCGTTCGGGGCGACCGTCGAGACCCGTCATTTCCGGAAGCGGACGAACTTCGACGTCGCGTCGCAAACCGGTTGGGTCGTCGGTGAAGCAAACGAAGCGGTGCGGGCGCGACAAATGACGCTTCACACGCGACGCAAGAATATTAACGTACTCGGCGGAAAATTTTGTGCCCCATTTCATGCAAAGAACGTTATCCATCGGGCTACCTTTCTTTGATTTTAAGGGAAAGTGAAGGAATCGATACGATTGTAGCGGATTTTTGCAGAATTTGCAAGAGGAACTTGGGGGGAGGCGGAATGAAAAATCGGATTTTAACGTTTGTTTCGGGTGAAAATTAACGTAGCTTGGACGTCAGGCGTCCGACGTTGCGCTTTAGCGAGTTGAAAAAAGCTCAAAAGTGATGTAGAATAGGAAGAAAGTAACGTTTAAGCAAAATAAAACGTAAATTTAAAGCGAGTCGATAGGCGCGAGGGGAGAACGATGAAGCGGATTTTCGGGTGGAAGAGCTTTACGCGCGTTTGGCGCAACGTTGTCCGGGTGTTGACGCGTAGGCGTTCCTGGCGCAAAAATCGAACGCAAGTTGTTGAAAAAGCGGAACTTGCCGATGGAACGCGCGGCGCCGAATCGTTGTGCGCTGTTGGCGACGCGTCGACGGAGAAGATTGAGAAACACGAGGGTAGGTACGGCGTAAGTTTTGAAAAAACAACGGGTTGGAGATTCGGCGACGAAGAGAAGTTAACAACGGAGCCGATAGACGCCGAAATTGGGGTTAACGGCGTTAAAAAGTCGGAAATTTTGACGGAAAGCGCGCTCGATGAAACGAATACTCAAAAGACGCTTTCGGATGGGGCGCAAGATGTTGTCGATAAAGAAGATACCGTTGGCGCCGAGGAAGAGGAAAGCGTCGATAACGACGAGGTCGACGGGCGGAAGCAAGACGCCGCGCCGCTTTGTTCAACCGACGACGCAACGTTAAACGATAGCGCGCAACTTCAATTTTCGCAAGGGATTAGGGAGTGGGCAAACGACGAGGGAAAGATTGTCGTCAGAGCGGCTCTTGAAATTGAGCTAAGCGCGCGCTCGACGGAATTTGCTTTTTTTCGCTCGGCTCGCGGGACGCTTTATCGTTATCCGTTGCGCAGGTTGTCGCTCGTCGACCGTGTTTGGATTGACAAAACGTTAGGAGTAAACGTTGAAATTAACGCGTTTGTGGACGCCGAAGTTGAGGATAAAAAATCGGTTGCGTCTGCGAAAGTCGACGCGGAAACGTTGGGCGTTGCGTCGGATAAGGTTGATTTGGAGCCGCCTGTCGCCGCTTCTGAAGTCGTTGATTTTGAATCGGTTGATTCGGAACCGACGGTCGCCGCTTCGGAATCGGTCGATTTTGAATCGGTTGATTCGGAACCGTCGGTCGCCGCTTCGGAATCGGTCGATTTTGAATCGGTTGATTCGGAACCGCCTGTCGCCGCTTCGGAAGTCGTTGATTTTGAATCGGTTGATTCGGAACTGTCGGTCGCCGCTTCGGAAGCGGTTGATTTTGAATCGGTTGATTCGGAACCGTCGGTCGCCGCTTCGGAATCGGTTGATTTTGAATCGGTTGATTCGGAATCGTCGGTCGCCGCTTCGGAATCGGTTGATTTTGAATCGGTTGATTCGGAATCGTCGGTCGCCGCTTCGGAATCGGTTGATTTTGAAGCGGTTGATGCGGAACCGTCGCAAACGTTTTTAAATCAAGATGTTGAAGAATACGACGACGAGGATTTGCGTTTAGATTTTGGAGCGGGAGGCAAAGACGAGGCGCTTTCGCTAGATGTAGCGAAGGCGAGCGAAGCGGAAGAATACGCCGAAGACGATGAAACGTCGGACGACCTGCGTTTGAATTTTTGGGAGGATTGGGACGACGTTTCAGGCGCGCCGACGACCGAAAACAAATCGTTTGACGGAAGAGCGGAACTAGGAAAGTTAAACGGGTTAAGCGGAAAAGAGGAGCGAAAACAACCGGAACGACAAGGCGTCGAAAATTCGACTCAAGGGGAGAAGGCGAGGAGTCGCAATGAGAAAGAAAACGGCGCGCGACGTAAGAAGGAGAAGAAACGGAAAAACGCAACTCCTTTTGACGCCGAGTATTACGAACCGTTTTCGAAAATGGAACCGGAAACCCTCGACGGGCTCCTTTACGATTATTTCGACGACTTCGACGCGATACGCGACGAAATTGAAACGGAGCGCGTAATCGATTATTACGATTGGACTTACGGCGACGCGCGATACCGGGACGACGAACGCGAGTAAGAGCGAAAGGAAACAAGTCGACGAAACGTCGCCGCGCTTGACTCTTAGGCGACTTTGCAAAAACGCGCAAAAATGAACGACAGGACGTCGTTTTAGAATGGCGACGTCCTGTCGTTCGCGTTGCTTAATGTCAAGCGTTTACTTGGTTTCCAGCGCTTGCGCGAGGTCGGCGATCAAGTCGTCCGCGTCTTCGATACCGCAGGAGAGGCGAATCAAGTCCGCGCCGACGCCGCACGCTTCCAGCTCCGCTTCCGAAAGTTGACGGTGCGTCGCGTTCGCCGGGTGAAGAACGCAAGTGCGAGCGTCCGCGACGTGCGTCGCGATCTGCGCGATTTGCAGTTTCGACATAAAAACTTCCGCCGCGTCGCGACCGCCGACGAGACCAAACGACACGACGCCGCAAGTTCCGTTCGGCATATATTTTTGCGCTAACTCGTAATACGGGCTACTTTTAAGTCCGGCGTAATTGACCCAGGCGACTTCTTGTCGCGATTCCAAAAATTCGGCGACCTTTTGCGCGTTTTCGCAGTGTCGCTTCATCCGCAAGTGGAGCGATTCGAGCCCGAAGTTCAGCAAAAACGCGTTCATCGGAGCGGGCGAGGCGCCGAAGTCGCGCATCAGTTGAGCGACGCACTTCGTGATAAACGCGCCGCCTTGACCGAATTTTTCGGTGTAAACGATCCCGTGATAGCTCGCGTCCGGAGTCGTAAGTCCCGGGAATTTCTCGCTTTGCGCCGTCCAGTCGAACTTGCCGGAGTCGACGATCGCGCCGCCGACTTGCGAACCGTGCCCGTCCATATACTTCGTCGTCGAGTGCGTAACAATATCGGCGCCCCATTCGAACGGTCGGCAGTTGACCGGCGTCGGGAACGTGTTGTCGATGATGAGCGGAACCCCGTGCGAATGCGCGACTTGCGCGAAGCGTTCAATGTCGAGAACGGCAAGCGCCGGGTTCGCGACCGTTTCGCCGAAGACCGCTTTCGTGTTCGGGCGGAAGGCCGCTTCGAGTTCTTCGTCGGAGCAGTCCGGCTTCACGAACGTGAATTCGATTCCCATCCGCTTCATCGTAACGGCGAAGAGGTTGAAGGTGCCGCCGTAAATCGCCGACGACGCGACGACGTGGTCGCCGGCCGAGCAAATATTGAAGACCGCGAAGAAGTTCGCCGCTTGCCCGGACGACGTAAGCATCGCCGCCGTACCGCCTTCCAGCTCGCAAATCTTCGCCGCGACCGTGTCGGCGGTCGGGTTTTGCAGGCGCGAATAGAAGTAGCCGGATGCCTCCAAATCGAAGAGTTTGCCCATCGCGGCGCTCGATTCGTACCGGAAGGTCGTGCTTTGAATGATCGGAATTTGGCGCGGCTCGCCGTTTTGCGGGCGGTAACCGGCTTGAACGCATTTCGTGCCGATTTGGGTCATCGGGGGCTCCTTTCGTCGAGTCCGGCGAACGTTAGTGTTGCGATAAAATAGGTTGCGACGCGTCGAAAAACGCTTCGGCGAAAAAAGATCGTCGCGAAATTTTTTTGCGAAAACGTTTGCGAACGGCGGCGCGATTTGGTATAATGGAGGCGCGTCGGCGTCGGAGCGTCGGCGAGTCCATTTGCTCGATATTATACGGCGTCCGCGCGACGCCAAAAGGGGGACGCAATGAATTTTTCTCGATTTTTTGCAAAAAACGGTCGCGACGGCGGTTTGACTCGGCGTTTTTCGCGACGGACGGCTTGGGCGGTCGCGTTTACGTTGGCGACGACGGCGGTTTACGCGACGTCGCTTAGCGCCGCCGAGACGGAAAAAGACGCGATTTTTAAGCGAGCCGAGGCGGTCGCGCCGCTTCTGGAAGACGGAACGACGCGAATCGCAAACCTCGGCGACCGCGAACGTTGGGATTTGTTGGCGTCGACAAACTCCGGTAAACAAACGGTTAAGAACGCCGAAAAAGCGTTGACGCAAAAGTCGCCCGCGCTTCCGGAGGAGCTTTATAAGGAGTATTACCGCAACGGGAATCGCTCGAATTATCAGCGCGAATACGGACGCTTAACCCGACGGATTACAACGTTTGCGTTGGCCGAAGCGCTGGAAAATAAGGGCCGCTTCGTCGAGGCGCTCGACGCGACGTTGCTTGAATTTTGCGCGCTCCGCTCTTGGGTTCTCCCCGCGCACGACCGAGACGCCGAAATTTACGACGGCAAAACGATTTACAGCGACTTAGGTTCGACGCTCGCCGGGGCCGAAGCCGCGATCGCCGTCAATTTGCACCGCGACAAGTTGAAGCCGGAAACCGTTGCGACAACGATTAGCGAAATTGAAAAGCGGCTTCTCGCGCCATACGAAAGCGCCGTGTTGACAAAGCCTTACAACCGGATGTGGTGGATTCGCACCGAGAACAACTGGAGCGCCGTCTGTCACGCCGGGACGGTCGCCGCCGCGCTGAACGTCGTCGAGTCGAAAGAACGTCGCGCTTTCTTTGTCGCCGCCGCCGATTACTTCTCGGAAACGAAGTTTATGAAAGGATTTACGAACGACGGTTACTGTTCCGAAGGGCTCGGGTATTGGAATTACGGCTTCGGCAATTACTTGCTTTTAGGCGCGACGGTTCGTAATGCGACCGGAGGCAAGCTCGATCTCTTTAGATTTTCGAAGATACGCGCCATTCTCGATTACGCGCCGACGATTGAAATTACCGACGGGCAGTTTATCGCCTTCGCCGACTGTTCGCTTTCCGCGCGTCCGTCGCCGATTTACGTCGGTTATTTAAGTCGTTTGAAGGGATACGGTTACGTCGAGGCGGAGAAACGCGGGCTCGACGCGAATTTCGCGCTCGGCGACTTGCTTCAAACGACGGCGTTCGGCTTTGACAAAGACGTCGTCTTCCCGAAAAAAGACGCAAGCGACGACGTTAACGCTAACGCCGATAACGCTTTGCCGATTCGAACCGACTTCCCGGACGCCGGCGTCTTGATTTGCCGTCCGAATCCGAACGCGACGGGAAAATATTTCGCGCTCGGCCTTAAAGCCGGTCATAACGCGGAGTTGCACAACCATAACGACGTCGGGTCGTACTCGCTGATTCTCAATTCGAAGGACGCGAAACCGGGAACGAGCGTTTTCGTCGTTCGCGACCCGGGCGGCGAAACCTATACGGCGCGGACGTTTAGCTCGCGACGTTACGAGGGCGAACTCCTTAATTCGTTCGGGCACCCGGTTCCGCGAATCGCCGGAACGCTCCAAAAAACCGGACGCGACGCGCAAGGCAAAGTCGTTAAAGCGTTTAGCGACGAGGTCGACCGATACGAGATCGACTTGACGTCGGCTTATCCGGTGAAAACGCTCGCGTCGGCGAAGCGCGTTTTCGAATACCGCCGCGCGAACGGCGCAAACTCCGGCGGCGTCGAGATTTGCGACTCGGTCGAATTCAAGCCGAACGAAAAGGGCGCGTTCGAAACGGCGGTCGTTTCGTTCGAGAAGATTGAAGCTCTTGATGCGACGCAACCTTCGACGACGCTTCGGTTTAAGGTCGGCGCCGCGACGCTGACGGTCGCCGCGACGGACGGCGCCGGGAACGCGCTTCCGCTCCGCTTCGAAACGAAAATCGTCGGCGAAAACGACGCGAGCGTTCCGAAAAAGCCGACGCGCTTGGCCCTGATTGTCGACGGCGACGTCGAGAAAGCGACGATTCGCCAAACGTTCGCCGCGCAATGAGTTGCGTTAAGGCTAGCGCCGAATAGTATTTAAAGGAGAACATAAAATGGGAATGAGATCGTCTTATCGTTGCGAAGATTGCGGTTACGAACATGCGATATATCCCGGAGGATTAGATTTTGGAATGGACGGCGTCGTAAGACAGGTCCGTTGTTCGAGTTGCAACGAAATTATCGAATTTTGGACCAAAAAAAAAGACGTTGAGTTTCATCTGTTCGGCGAAGGCGAAGGCCTCTTGGACGAATGGTTCCGCCGCGAGAAAAAGGAATTGGCCGAGCGTCCGTCGACTAGCGAGGCGGAAGACGAGGACGACGCAATGGATTTCTATCCTTTCAGCGATTGGGCGCGACTTGTGATTAAATATGGCGCTAAATGCGACCATTGCGGCGGTTGTGATTTTGAAGAAACGACCGATTGGAAAAAGTTGGAAAACGAGGATTCGAACGATTCTTTGGAAACCATTTGGGTGAAATGTCCGAAATGCGGGGGAAAGATGAAGGACGACGGCGGCGTTTGCCTTTGGGATTAAAATTGATTTTTTAAGATTTGTATTAGGAGGTTTAATATGTTGAAAATGTTGAAGTTAAGTAAATTGACGGTCGCGTTTGCCGTCGCTCTTGGAACGGCGTCGTCGGCGTCGACGCTTTTCGCGGCGGAGTCACGGACGGTCGAGTCGCCGAGTAAGATTGTTAAAGTCGACGTAACGGTCGACGATTACGCGAGTTACCAACTGACGTTCGACGGCGCGAAGGTCGTCGGCGAATCGCGGTTGGGAATCGGTTTCGGGGCGTCGCGACTTGTCGGCGAGTCGAGCCGAAACGTCGACGAAACTTGGACTTGCGCCGTTGGGAAGCGTTCCGTTTACGTCGACCGTTGCGTCGAAACGACGTTCGAGTTACAAGAAGTCGCCGAAGCTAAACGCAAGTGGAACGTCGTGTTGCGCGCTTACGACGACGGCGTCGCGATTCGTTACGTCGTTCCGAAACAAGACGGGCTCGACGAACTGACGCTCGACGTCGACGAAACGGAGTTCGCGTTCGGCGCTAACCTCGATTGTTGGGCGACTTACTATCCGAAGTACAATACGTCGCAAGAGGAGTTTTTCCTTCGCAAAAAACTTTCGGACGTTAAGCCGGATTCGTTCGTCGGTATGCCGTTAGTCGTTAAGGGCGAAGGCTTTATCGCGGCGCTGACCGAGGCCGATTTGCTCGACTGGGCGGGCGCGCAGTTCGCTTCGTCGCCGCAAACGCCGACGACGATTAAACTTCGGTTGACGCCGCGCGACGACAAACGCGGCGCCGTCGTTTGCCGTCCGGAAGCTAAGTCGCCTTGGCGCGTCGTTTTGCTCGGAAAAAAGCCGGTCGATTTGATTAACAACTCCGGAATCGTCGAAAACGTCGCGACGCCGTGTAATTTTGACGCGTCCTGGGTCGAGCCGGGGAACAGCGCTTGGGACTGGTGGGCGCCGAAAAACGGTCGCGAGATTTCGAACGCTAAGATTAAGGAATTCATCGACTTCGCGGCGTCGATGGGGTGGGAATACTTCACGCTCGACGCCGGTTGGGAACGCAAACCGGGCGAATGGAGCGACGATTTGTCGCAAGTTTTCCGCGACGGGGTCGATATTCCGGCTTGCGTCGAATACGGGAAGTCGAAGGGCGTTCGTCTCTTCCTTTGGTATCACGTCGATCCGTTAAAGAAAGCGGGCGTTCGCAGGACTTTAGAGCGTTGCGCGAAATGGGGCGTCGCGGGGCTCAAGATCGACTTTATGGACTCGCACTCGCAAGAAACGGTTCAATGGCTGACCGAAACTTGCCGAATCGCGGCTGAAAATCGACTTCTTGTCAACTATCACGGGATGTATAAACCGACCGGGATGACGCGGACGTTCCCGAACCAAATCACCCGCGAAGGCGTCCGCGGCAACGAGTACAACCGCTGGTCGGCGCTGACGTCGGAACACCTTGCGACGCTTCCATTTACGCGTTGTATGCTCGGCCCGGCCGACTTCACGCCCGGCGGTTTCCTGAACGAACATCCGGAGACTTTTAAGAAGGTCGACGCGTTGCCGGACGGTTCAACGTGTCATACCGTCGGAACGCGCGCCCGAGAACTTGCGCTCTGTATGATTTACGACTCGCCGCTGCGCACCCTTTGCGATCTGCCGAGCGTTTACGCCGGGAAACCGGGGCTCGAATTTTTGCGCGAACTCCCGACCGTTTGGGACGATACGACGGCGCTCGACGGCGAAATCGGCGAGTTTGTCGCGGTTGCTCGACGAAGCGGCGAAGTCTTTTATTTGTCGGCGCTTACGAACGATAAAGCGCGCTCGCTCGACGTTCGGCTCGACTTCCTCGAAGACGACGCCGAGTACGAAGCGACGATTTACGCCGACGCGTCGGAAACCGATTCGGACGCCAACGCGATTTCGATAACGACGCAAACGTTCAAAAAAGGCGACTTGGCGACGTTGAAAATGGCGCGCGACGGCGGCTGGAACGCGATTTTTAGAAAAGTCGCGAAGTAACGGCGAAAGGAAACGGCGCAACCCTTGCGACGACGGGAGTAACGGCGAAGGAACGTCGTCGCGAAACGGGGTTGCGCGTTTCGAGCCTTTTAGGTATAATACTGGAGCGGCGCGACGTTGGAACGTTCGCGTCGCTTTTAAGTTGCGAAAAGAAAAGAGTTGCGTTTATTGCAAAACAATTGAGAAAAATGAGCGAAAAGGACGATAGAGGCGCGAACGGTCGCGGCGAGAAAACGGCGGCAAAATCAAGCGCGCCGAAACGATGCGGCGCTTGGCGGCGATTCTGCGTCGCGGCGGCGAGCGTAACCGCTTTAACGGCAACATTTGCGGACGTTTGGGCGATCGACTTCAAGATTCCGTTGCCGACGATCGTCGACGCGTTTAAGAAGGATGTTCCGCCGAACGGAGAGGCGAACGAAGCGGGCGATTACGACGCGGAAAACGACGCGGCGTCAACGTCGGCTCCTTCGACCTTCGCTCTTGATTTAAGTCCTTCGTTTACAAAGTTTCTGCCTTATTCGGTCGCGCTTGGAAAGGTTGTTTGCGAGTCGAATTTTCCGCTCGAAGAAACGGCGGGTTTGCAAGCGGAAATCGTTCGACTGCAGAACGATTTGGTCGGTTATCTTGGCGTTCCGGAGTCGACGGAGAAGATTTCGCTTTGCCTTTTTCGCGACCGAACCTCTTATATCGCCTTTATTTGCGAATATTTTCCCGGCGCTCCGACCGACCGGCCCGCGTTGTACGTCAAGGAACCGGGCAAGCCGGGCGTCTTGATGGTGCGGCGCGACGAAAAGATGATTTTGAACGTGCGACACGAGATGGTGCACGCGTACCTAAACGCCGCGCTTAGGAACGTTCCGATTTGGATCGACGAAGGTTTGGCGAAGTATTTTGAGACGCCGCCGGGGGAACGCGGATTTAGCAATCCGTTTTTAGAGAAGGTCGAAAGCGACGCGACGTCGTTTTTTGCGTCTCCGCCGTCGTTGTCGCGTCTTGAGAGATTGACGCGGGTCGACCAAATGCGGATTCGCGAATATCGCGAGTCTTGGGCTTGGACGCATTTTTTGATTCATTATTCGCCGGATACGCAACGCGTGTTGGCGCTTTATTTGCGTTCGCTACAACCTGAGGCGCAAGCGGGGATTTCCTCGGCGGAAGCGGCGCGGTTGCAAAAGGACGCGCCGTTGAAACGGTTGTTGGAGCGTTACGTTCCGGACTACAAGGCGAAGTATGTCGAGCATTTTCGCGGTTGGGCCGAGCGTCGCGACGATTACGAGCGCGGCGAACGTCGGCGTCGGTTGCGTTAACGTTTGCTTTTAAACGGTTTAGGCGGGCCGAGCGCTCGGCGAACGTTTGGCGCGTTGGGAACGATTTATTGCGCTTCCTTGCTGCGACCGCCTCGGTCAAGAATGCGTTGTCCGGTTTTTCCGATAAGAATTCGGACGTCGTATCCGTTGTTCTTAAAGTAGTTGCGAGCGACGTTGAACTCGGCGAACGAATCCGCGCACACCATAAACGCGATTTTATAACGACTTGCCTTTACGTCGGCGAAGCGCGTCGACAACGCCTCTTCGATTTCGTTTAGATCGGCGCTTAAGTCGATTCCTCGCCTAGGGTTAGGAGAAACGATCGCGCCGTGTTCGTCTCGTGCGACGACGTAAAAATCCTCGTCGTTGAATTCATGTTCCGGATATGCGCCGTCGCCTTTTAAACGTTTCAAACAGTAAAGCCGACCGTACTTTACGACGACCTGAAATTCGATTTTGTCGGAGAAGCGCAGTTGCGGCGGCGAAGTTTGGCGCGTTTGTTTGGTCTTCTCCGCTTGGATTTGGTTTTCTAACTCCTTGAATTGTAAGCGTTTGGTTTCGATTTCGGCTTGAAGGCGGTCTCGGTTTTGCAACGTCGCGTTTACGGCGGCGTTTCGCGCGTCGATTTCAGCTTGTAAAATCGCGTTTTTGTTTTCCGTTTCTTGTTGGTTTTGAATGGTTTGTATCGTTTTTTGAATTGTCGCCGCCAATTCCGGCGAAAGAATCTTGTTTTGAAGAGAGGCGAGGCGCCGCGACTGTTCGAGCGAGTCGTTCCACTCCGTCGTCAGAGCGTCGCGTTCCGCCGTCAGCGACGCTAACTCGTTATACGAAGGGTGTTGGCGACGTTGTTCGCTAAGTTCGCGCCGAGTTGTTTGCAAAAGAACAACGATAAAAAGCAGTAAAAACAGGAACGCGCCGAACATATTGCAGAGCGCGTCGAGGAAAAGTTCTAAGCTGTCTTGCGGGCGGCGTTTACGTCGCATTAGTCTTCTCCGACGTCAATCGATTTCGACGGTCGACGTTTCGCCGACGAGATCGATTCCAATTTTGAAACCGTTTTTTTCTAAGGAGTTGCGTATGTTGTCGTAAGACGCGACGCCGGAGGGACGAACGACGAGAACGAAATATTCCGCGTTTTTGTCTCGTTGGCGCGCCCAAGAGAGGAAACCGCTTGGGGCGGCGCGTCCGGAAAATTCGAGGGGACGTTTGGGCGCGGCGCCCTCCGACTTTAGCGAACGAACGATAATTCGGCGTTCGGCGACGTCGACTAACCAAGGCGTTTCTCGAACGTCGTTCGTCGACGCGTAATAAATCGACGCGGAACGAGTTAAACTTTGCTCGCGTCGCAGGTTAGCGATTTGCGCGTCAAGGTCGGCGAGTTCCGCTTTTTGTTTTTCCATTTCGCGAAGGAGTTCGTCGCGGCTTGTTTTCGTTTCGTTTTCGTTGGCGATAAGCGCTTGCAAGCGTTCGTTTTCCGTCAACGATTCGGCCAATCGACGCTCGGCTTGGAGCAGTTCGGCTTCGGCGTTTTCGGGCGAAAAATGAGATCGCGACGCTTGACGCGACATTTCGTCCCAAAGTTCCGACGTTTGTTTAAGCGTCGCGACGTCGCTTTTAAGCGTTGAGATTTCGTTGGTTAAGTCGGTAAGGGCGGCGGGGGACGGAACGGGCCGGGCGGCTTCCTCGACAATTTGGTTCGTTAATTCGAGCGCTAAAATTAAGGCGATCAAAACGACGAAACCGCAGACGGACGCGATCGCGTCTTGGAAGGCGAATAGGGAAAACGGAATCTGATTTTTCTTGCGACGCATTTTAAACGTTTGTCGTTAAAAGTGTTGCGCTGTCGGACGCCGTCGTTATTTTCGCGTTGGCGACGTCGCGTCGACGTTTGCGTTCGTCGGGGCGGGAAATTCGCGGACGGCGACGCGTAATTTTAGAACGACGTTCGTCGCGCAGAAGTCGGAAATATCGTCGAGCAATTCTTCTTCCGACTTGCGAACGAACGTCGCAAAAATCTGTAGGGCGAGAGCGACGGCCAACGCGAGAAACGTCGTTTCGAAAGCCGTCGAAAGTCCCGCCGTTACTTGCTTTAACGCGGGTTTCAGTTCCGCGGCGTCGCCGGAAGCCGCTAAGACGTCGCTAAAACTCGCGATCGCGGAGGAAAGGCCGAGAACCGTGCCGATGAACCCGAGGATCGGAATCGCCCAAAGAAATCCGTTGATCAGCGCGTAACTCGTGTCGCTTAAGTTCTCGTCTCGCTCGGCTTGCGAACGGAAAAGCGCGTCGGCTTCGGAGACTTGCCCTAAATTTCGAAGGTGCGCGAGCGTTTGCATAACGCGGCGGTAAAGTAAAAAATCTTTCGGCGATTCGGCGTTTTCCGAAATTTTGCGCGTTACCTCGTCGACCGTCGCGACCGTCAGCGTAAAGTTGGGCGCGTCCGGTAAAATCGCGAGCCGCAACGGTTTGCGTTGCAATTTGATTTTTCGCGTCTTAATCCAAAGCAGGAAAAAAGTCCAAAAACCAAGGAAAACGATAGGGTACGGAATGAAACCGCGCTCCGTGAAAGTCGCTTTCGCGGCGCAGGCGGGAGCGATAAACACCGCGCTATAAAAGAGTAACGACGCGCAACACGCTAAAAGACCGGACGAGAGCGCTCCGACTTTTAAGTAACGTTCGCCGCGAAAAGCGAGACGGCGTTCGAAGTCGTCGCGCAACCAAGAGATTTTTGTCGATTTGCTATTCTGTTTCATTGCAAAGGGTTACGGTAAGCGAGGCAAGGGAGCGCGACGCGGCGCGACGTCGATCGTTTCGTAAGGCGTCGCAACGCGTCGTTTTTACCGACGCGGCGGTAAACGGTGGAATTACGCGACGTTAAACGCGTCGTCGGAGTCTTGCGCTTCCGCTTTGGCGAGCGCGGCGCCGACGTTTCGCATTTGAGCGAGGAGGGGGAAGGAAAGGCACAAACTTATCGGCATGCAAATGAGTTCCAGGATTGCGTAGAGGAGCGCGAGCGTTTCGGATACCTGCGTTCGCGACGCGACTTCCGGCGCAAGTTTTTTAAGGGAAGCGTTTGCGTAAATCGTGCCTTGGTAAAACACGACAAAATTCCAATACCAATAGAAAAACGGAACTAAAAGGAGACCGCAAGCGGGGCCCGGCGTCGTCGGAGCGTTGGCGGCGGGGAGCGAACGCCAAAACGAATAGACGAACATCAGCAAGAAAATCTTTTGCACGACGTAACAAACGAGCGGCGCTCCGTATCGACACGGCGTAACGACGTACTTCATTAAAAAATTCTGTACGCTAAGGCTTTCTTCGAAGAGGGCGGGCGTCAGTTCCGCGAGCGCCCATCCAAAAGTCGGAACGATGAAAAAGAGGGCCCAGGAAATCCAGTAACCGAGGTATCTTCGGTGAAGTTGTTCCGCGAGGTTCGAGGTCAAATTCGGGTTCGACGCGGCGTTGTTTGTCGACGTCGACGCGGGTTTCGCGAAGAGGCTTGAAAATTCCGGTTCGTCGCTCATTGGGCGAGCGGTTTCGCCTTGACGCCAAACGAGCGTTTCGGCGTTGACGTTGCCCGAGGCGACCGCGTCGGAAATCGCTTGGGCGGAATAGGGGCCGAAACCTTCTTTGCCGTCGTAACTGACGAACCAGCAAGGCTTTGAAGAGAACGCCGGCGCGGGCGGGACGGCGGGCGGCGTTTGCTGGGGAACGGTATTGACGGCGGATTGCGGAGCGTCGAAAAATTCGGGGAACGAGCCGGCTTCGCGCCAGTTGCGTTTGTCGGTTGAAATGAGCGACTCGGCGTTTACGGAGCCGTTTTGACACATAACGCGCACTTTGTCGGCGGTGAAGGGACCGTAGGCGCGACCGCGGAGTTGAAGGTAATAATTCATAATGCAACTGCTTGAAAAAATAAAGGTTAAGCGACGTTGAAACTGCGTCGCGTCGAACGTCGAAAGGGAAAACGCGCGGGCGTTCGGCGTCGTTTAAAGCGAACGAGGCGCGGCGGAAGCGAGGGAGGCTTCCTTTGG
This sequence comes from Thermoguttaceae bacterium, assembly GCA_017436025.1. Taxonomy (GTDB): domain Bacteria; phylum Planctomycetota; class Planctomycetia; order Pirellulales; family Thermoguttaceae; genus RUG369. The sequence continues at coordinate 9,079 of JAFSDX010000034.1, read as the reverse complement.
ACTTGGGGACGAATTCGCGGCGTTGGAGCGGAGGAAAACGAGGTTCCAGCGTTGCGATTTGAAGTCGACGCGCGGGGTTACGGTCGCTTGGCCGTTTTGAACTTTGCCGAAAACTCGCGCTTTAACCGAGTTGTCGACAACTTCGGCGATATAAAGCGTTCCGTCTTCGAGCGTCGCGTCGTCGTTCGACGCGAGGCGAGCGGTCGAATCGGCGACGTCGACAAACCCGACCCAACGGCAGGGAGCGAGAGACGCGAGGCTGCGATCGAGATTTTGAGCGGACTTTCGAGCGTTCCGCAACCCGGTTTCCGCGGAGGCGACCTTGAGTTGCGGCAAAACGTCGTTCGCGGTTTCGCGGAGTTTGCGGAGCGCCTGCGTCGATTCGTAGAGGTTGACGCCGACGTCGACGTCGTCCAACGCGGTTTGCCATTCTTCGAAAAATTCGAGATCGGGGTCTTGGCTCAACACCGACGCTAAACGTTTAAGTAAAACGGCTTGGGCCGCCGGGTCGAGCGTTTGCTCGTCGGCTTTGACGATTAACGTATCGACGACGTCTTCGACGAAATCGAACCAATCGGAGTCGGCGGGGACGGCGGGCAACTTTTGGATTTTTTGATAAAGGACGTATTGCGGCGCGCGTTCGATGGAGGCGAACTGGCTCGATTCGATAATGTCCGTGTCGAAAACTTGGGTCTTCGGGACGCCGTCGACAATTTGAACGCAGTATTCGACCGACGATTTTTTCGACGCGATCGTAGGCGTCGACGTTAAGTAGTAATAGACGGTGTTTTTCAAATCGGCGAAAACATAAAGTTCCGGTTGGCAAAACTTGAAAACGCGTTTCAATTCTTGCGTCAACTCTTGACGTTTCGACAGCGTTTGGAAGCGCGCGTTGACGTCGTTAATTTCCGGCAAAAATTCGGAGAGCGTGTTGAGGGCCGGCGCGAGGGACGTTTGACGGCTCTTGAAATTTTCGGCGGTTTGCGTCCAAGCGCCGCTCTTCGCGTCGGTTTGCGCGAAATCGTTCCAAGCGTCGAACGCGGGAACGAGTTGCAACGCGTCGAGCGCTCTTGCGTAGGCGTCTTCCGAAATGTTGTCTTGGTAACGAGTTAGCGTCGTTTCGAACTCCTTCGCGTCGCCGACGGCGCCTTGTAGTTTAAGCGAAAGTTCCGTCGTCGCGCGCCAATCGGCGAGGCTTGACTTGAAGTTGTCGCCTTGTTCTTTCGCGCGGGGCGAAATAGCGGAAGCGTCGAACTCTTGGTCGAGTTTTTGCAACTCGTCTTGGAGTTCTTGGATGTTAGCGAGGCGCGTTTCGAGGTCGCTTATTTGAGTCTTGGCCAAGGCGTTTTTTTGGTCGACGAGGCTGTCGAGACGTTGCAAATAAGCGTCGGTATTGGATTTGCGGATTTCGTCTTCGCGTTTTTTCAGCGTTTGGTATTCTTTTTTTTCTTGCGCGGTGAACGCGGCGTCCTTGACGCGTTGGAGCAAATCGGGGCGCGTTTTTTCGGTTTTATGGATCGCTTGGAGTTTTTCGACGTCGTCCTGGAACCGCGCGCGGCGTTCGTCTTCGGCGTCGCGAAGTTTTTGGCAACGCTCCGCTTGTTCGATAAACGCCAAGCGTTGCGTAATCGGCGACTTAACGACGTAATACTCCTCGAGCGTTTTTTCGACTTCCGCGAGAGCGGCGTAGTTCGTTTTTCGTTCGAACGAGTCGAGCTGAACCTCGAGCGCGGCGGCGACCGCGAGCGCTTCGTTGTTAAAGTGTTTTTGGCGAGCGATGAAAAAGACCGCGACCGAAAGCAAGGCGCAAAACAGAACCGCGGCGGAAACGCATAAAACGCGTATGCGAAGTTTTTGACGTTCGACCGCGTCGACGCGAGCTTCGTAGTCGTCGACGAGGTCTTGGTCGATACTGGGGATTTCGTAGTTTTGGACGACGCCGGCCGCGTTGTTGGCGGCGGTTTGTAGTATCTCGTAGGCGAGTTCGACGGCTTTATACGCGGCGGTTTGCTCTTCGAGCGTCGCGTCGTTGTTTTGCAACAAATTCCTAAAACGCGTTACTTTCTCTTTGAAGCTTTCGAGGGCGTTATGATATTTTTGCGCCAGCCCGGCTTTTTCAAACTCTTGGGGCGAGTATCGGGAGGGAACGTTAATCTTGAGTTGTTGGCATTTAAGATACGCTTTGGCCAACGCGTCGCCAAACGCCGGAAGGTCGGCGCGTTGGACTTTGAGGGCCTCCCGCCACTCTGCGTAGGCCTCGGTCATTTCGTAAAACGCTATCTGTTGTTCCAGTTTACGAGACGTAACGCGCAACTTGCGGAGGAATTCGGGCGAGGCGGGCTCGAGGCGTTCGGGACTTTCGAGAGTCGCGAGGATTTCCTGCAACTTTCCGAGCGTTTCTTTTTTTCGATTCGCGGCTTCCTCCGTATCTTGCGACCAGAGGCTTTGCAACTTATCGTCTTCGCGTTTGTACCACGCTTGAATTTCCCGTTCGTTCAGCGCTTCGAGCATGCGAATTTGAGAATCCCAAATGGGACAGTCGGGAAAAACGAGTTGCAAATCGCGAACGACTTTAAGCTGCGACAAGGCGTCGGCGCCGATAAGCGCGAGATAGCGGCGACGGGCGAAAAGCGCTTCGTGTTTTCCGTAAAACTCTAAAAAATCGTCGATTCGCGCGACGTTGGAGGAGGAGAGCGGCGGCGAGACGGGCAGACCGAGGGCTCGGCAAGCGTCGCGCCAATCTTCGAGTTGGTCGAAGTTTAGGGTTTGATATTCGTTGAGCAGCTTTTCGTTTTTCGCGACGCGAGCCGCTTCGGCGAGGGAGCCGACGTCGAGAGCGGCGCAGACGGTCGCTTCGAGTTGGTTGAAGCGACTGCAAGCGCGTTCAAAATCTTGCGCTAGTTGGGTTAATTTCTCGTGCGTCGCGCATTCCGGGTCGTCGAGGACGCGCAGAATATCTTCGACAATAGCTTCGCTTAATCTCATAACACTATGACTTTCGTAAATTTAAATTAACCGTTCGCCGCGTTTGTCGCGTGCGTCGAGCGCGGCGAACGGATGTTTTCAAGGGACGGTAAGCGCGTTCGCAAGGCGCTACAACGCGTCGTTATTTTTTGGACGCATTTTCGCCGAAGTCGCCCGTCGCCAGCGGAATTCGAATCCGCTTAGCGTCGGCTTCCTGATTATCTTGATTATCTTGTTTTGGGGACGGAAACGCAAGGTAAAGCGTCCACTTGGTAGGGAGCGTAATCTCAGGAACCTTAAATGTTATTTTTTCTATTTTCTTATCATCTGTCGAGGCGTCCGTATATACCTCTATGTCCTTGTATTCACCGTTGGGTAAGTTGTTGCGCCTTAGGGGAAGCTTTTTATTATTGTCAAGCTCCTTCTTAGCAAGCGAGAGTGAAACAATAGGAACGTAAATCGTTGTTTGCTTAATATTAGGGGCTAGCGTTTGGTGCGTCGGCATCTTAACATTTTGGGAAGAATAATAATACTTCCTGAGCGCGTTATAGCCTTTATACAAATTGGAGACCTTGTCGCTCGCATTTTGGGCCTTGCCGCTCGCTTCGAGATAATAGAGGGCGAAAGTCTTTTTCGAGGCGTTGTTGGGCTTTGTCGAAGGACTACTACTCTCCGTAGTGGCCTCCGCATTGTCTGACGCCGGTAACCCCTGCAAGAACATATCCAAATCGGCGTCGTTCGCGTCGCCGGTTTTATTGTCTGACGCCGGGAACCCCTGCCAGAACATATAATGAAAATCTTCGTCGCGGGTAACGGCATATTGGTCGTTGCAAAACGGCGAAAGTTCGAGCGCCAATTTCGAGTCGTTCGCGACAGGAAGTTTGGGGGAACTACCATAAAGTTGCTCAACAACTTTATACGTCTTGCCGAAATTCTGACTAGACGGTTTGAAAAGCGTCGACCAGTCGGTGAAGTTCCTGTTGTAGTAATAACGGATGCGCGCGCCCACTCCCATCGCTCTTAAAACGAGTTCGGGGTCGACGGGGGCGGGGTCGACGATGGCAAAGCGCGGCTTTGGGGGAGAGTTAGCGTCGACAGGGTTTGCGGCGACTTCGATTCTAAATGTAAACTTATATTTCCTGCGTTGAATAGTGAAAGTTAAGGGGAAGTCGAGTTGATAAACCGACGATTTTTCTTTTTCGCTAAAAAACAGCGTTTTCTTTTTCGTCTTTTCCTCTGTTGAGTCGTCGAATTTCAGGCCTTTGTCGTTGACGACGAGCAGTTGGATTTCGGCGCCGAAATCCAATTTTTTGGCGCTGTCGTACCAAGCCTTGAACATCTTGCCGAAGGAATCGGCGATTTCACCAGTCGCGAACGCGTCAAACTCGTTGGCGGGCGTCGCGGGGTCGAGCGTCGCGGAGGCGACGACGTAAACGCCGTCAATCTTTTCATTGTCAAACTTTTTTTTGAAAGTCGTAAATGCATCGTTCAAGTCGTCTTCTGAGACGTTATTTTCGGCGGTCGCGACGTCGCCTGAGTCGCTCTCGCTTTGGGGGGACGCGGTTCCGCCCTCCGGGTTTTCGGCGGCTTGGGGCTGTTCGGTCGCGCCGGCGCCGGACTGGGATTCTGGGTTGGACGAGCCTTCTTTGGTCGCGTCGGCTTCGGACTTGGATTCTTTGTCGGTCGCGCCGGTTTCGGTCGACGAGCCTTCTTTGGTCGCGTCGGCTTCGGACTTGGATTCTTTGTCGGTCGCGCCGGTTTCGGTCGACGAGCCTTCTTTGGTCGTGTCGGCTTCGGACTTGGATTCTTTGTCGGTCGCGCCGGTTTCGGTCGACGAGCCTTCTTTGGTCGCGTCGGCTTCGGACTTGGATTCTTTGTCGGTCGCGCCGGTTTCGGTCGCGGTTTCGTCGTTCGCGCCGGCTTCGGACACGGGTTTTTTGCCGTTCGCGCCGGTTTCGGTCGCGGTTTCGTCGTTCGCGCCGGCTTCGGACACGGGTTTTTTGCCGTTCGCGTCGGCTCCGGACGCGGTTTCGTCGTTGGACGACGAGGTTCCGTTGACTTCGGACGCGGTTTTTTTGAGGTCGTCTTTGAGCGCCTCGAGCAACTTCTTGGCGGCGTCGTCAACTTTGGCGTTCTCGCCTTTTACGATTCTCGCGGCGTTTACGACCGCCTTGCCCAAGTCCTCGGCGGCTTTAGCGACTTGGTTCGACTCCTCGGCGACGTTTTCGCCCGTTTGGCCCGACTCCTCGGCGACGTTTTCGGCAATCGCTTCGACCAACTTCTCGGCGGCATTGGCAATCGCTTCGACCAACTTCTTGGCTTCTTCGTCGTTCGCGGCTTCGTCGGCGGTCGCGGCTTTTACGACCGCTTTAACAAACGGCGTAACGGCGTCGACGCTCTTCTTGTCGTCGTTAGTCGCGGCTTTTACGGACGCGGTTAAAACGTCGGTTACTTTCTTGGTCGCGTCTTTTAGGGTTTCGTCGGTTCCGTCGGCTTCGTTGGTTTTGTCGTTGGACGACGAGGTTCCGCCGGCTTCGGACGCGGTTTCGACGGTCGCGCCGGGGTCGGACGAGCTTGATGTTTGCGTCGAAGAAATTTGGTCGCGGGGCTCTTGGCGGACGTCGTCCGGGCTCGGCGCTCTTTGACTTTCGCCGTACTTGAGGCCGGCGACAAGCGCGAGACCCGAAACGACGAGCGTCGCAAGAAGCCAAACGACGAAGAAAACAAACGTAATTCGCGACTTGCGTTTGAGCGGAATGGAATCGACGCGACGCGGGGTTTCGATCGTATAGTCGTACTTGGAGGAGCGGCGCTCGCGAAGGCCGTCCGGGTTGACCGAAGGCGCGACGCGAGGAACGGCGACGTTTGGAGACGTCGGCGCGTAAACGTCGGCGAAGGGCGCGGTCGGCGTCGAGACCGACGAGCGCGCGGCGGACGCGCCCGGGAGAACGCCGGTTTTCGCCGCTTCGCGAGCGAGCGCGATAAAGTTTTCCTCTTCCCGAGTTAGCGACAACGTGTCGAGCGGAGGAACCGAGCGCGTCAAGTCGACGACCAACGCGTTTTGCGGAACGCGGCGAGTCGCGTTTTCGGCTTCGGGCGTTCCGGCGTAGACCGCTTTCCATTGGCAACGGCAGCCCGGGAACTCCCGCATAAAATAAGTGGAAAACGTCGCGTCCCAACGTTTTTGGGGCGGAAGAACGGCGATCGCTTCTAAAAAAAGACGCAAAACGTCGACGCCCGGGGAAACGACGAGAACGACGGGACGTAAACTAAAAACCGTCGACGCAATGTAACCTCCCCAGCCCGGGTCGTCGAGAACGGCTTTCCAAGCGTCGCAACGGCAAAAGTTCGGAAAGATCGACGCCGGAACGAGCGTTTCGTCGAGATAGGCGGGCTCGCCGTCCCAACGTTCGCGGAAAAGGCGCCGGTCGGTGAAAATCGCCGCCGGTTCCGTCGCGTTTAAATCGTTGTTCGACAAGACGATATGGTGCGCGATCTTGTTGGAGCGACCGGTGTGGTCGAGACCGGCGTCCGCGACCCGCGAAACGACCCGACGCGACGCGTCGTCGACGTAAACGCAAGAGTAAGCGACGGGGCGTTCGCCGGAAGCCAAAGAGCGGTAACCCGATATCTGTTCGAGGGTTCGAGCCAGCTTCGGGGGAAGGTTGCGAGAACGGGCGACGGTGCAAAACCCGCTCGTTCCGGAGTCCAAACCCCTCGGGGCCGACGTGTACACAAGTTGTCCAGTCATAAAACGTTCCTTAAAAAGCGGTTGCGCGTTTGACGTTAAAAACGCGGACGAGCGGCGGACGGCGTCGCTTTCGGATGAACCGGGATAAAACAGCGGTATTGCGTCGCTTGGGTTAGCGCGTAAAGCATCGGGACTTCGGCCCAAATCGGCTTGAGTTGCGAAGCGCGAAAACCGGTTTGGCGCGTTTGGGGGTCGAAAACGGGGGAGACGCCGGTCGCGCTGAACGGGATGTAAACGGCGTTCGAGGCGAATTGTTCGACGGCGCGAGTGAATTCCGGCGTCCGTTCGGCGAGAACTTTGCGAACGGCTTCGCTGGCGGCTTTGATTTTGTCGAGTCGCAAAACGTCGTGGCGCCGTCCGTTCGATTCGCGGTAGTCGATCGGGAGATCCGTGTCGATTTCCGGCGTTAACCGTCGCCAAATATCGAATTTAGAAACGACGATAATCAAGGGAAGTTCGTAACGTTGCGTATTGCTCATTTGCCGAAAATGGCGAACGCGTTTGATCATTTCGCCCAACACCAATTCTTGGCGCGAATCGGTAACGCGTCGAGCGCCGAGCGCGTCCGCGTCGCCGACGCCGAGTTGCGGGTCGTCGGAAAATTCGCGGCAAACGGAGCGGAAGCGAACGTCTTGCGTCGGGTCGTAAATGAATAAAATGCAGGAGCTTTTAGCGATGTGCCGCGTCGCGGGGTAGAGCGCGGAGTCGGCGTTGAGCGCGGGGAGCCAACTTTCGCCGGCGTTGTCGTAAAGGTTGAGGTTTTCGGCGTGGAACGTTTTAGGGTCGCGCGAAGACCTTTTCGTAACGGTAAAAACGAACGGGCGAGGGTAGACGACGTTTTCGTCGCCGTGTCGCACGAGGTTGTAAAGGTTGCCTTCGACTTCGGTTTTGTCGATTTGCGTGATTTTATTTTGGTTTTCGTTTAAAAAGTGGACCGATTCGTAACGTTGAATCGGCGCGTTCATTTCCGGGTCGGCGTCTTGAAACGAGACGGAAAAGTTGGTCGACAACGTTTTGCGCAGCGTCCAGATGGAGGACGCGAGGAAATAGGACTTGCCGGACGCGGGCGCTCCGACGATCGACATAAACGACGACGGCGTTTCGAGCGCTCCGGTCGGAAGACGCAGGTGGCAATGCGGACAGGCTAAGTGTCGGCAAGGGAAGCCTTTAAGGTCGAGCGCAAAACCGGAGGCGTTGAATTCGGTCGGGAGAAAGCGCGTCGGTTCCGTTTCGCCGAGTTTGTAATCGCCGAGTAATTCTTGCGATTCGGAAATCCAAAGAACGTCTTCGGGGGGAAACTGAGTCCAACAACGGGGACAAACGACGGGATTTAATAGCGAACGACGCTTGGAGGCGGGCGTTATGACGGCGGACATAATTTTCCTTAAATGCTTGGGAACAGGTAAAATGGGAACGGAAAACGCGCGGCGAACCGACGGCGGCTCGGCTTAAAAATACAACGAGAGCGGTTCGGACGGCGAAACGTCGTCGTGTGTTTCGGCTTGTCGCGAACATTCTTCGAGCGTCGCGAGCGCCGCTTCTAAGAGCGACGCGTACTTTTGCGCGGCGTCGCGGGAGGCGGCGCGATGCAGTTCGAAAATCCGAATTTGCGACGCGACGTAATCGGCTTCCCGAACGGCGGCGGCGAAGTCTTTTTGCGCCGCGTAACGTTCGGCTTTTTCTTGTCGTCGACGAAGAGCCGCGAAGTTGTGCGCCGTCGACCGCGTTTGAGGCGTTTCCTCCGCTTCGTCGACTTGCGTTTGAGGCGTTTTTTCCGGCTCGTCGGCTTGCGCTCGGGGCGTTTCCTCCGGCTCGTCGGCTTGCGTTTGGGGCGTTTTTTCCGCTTCGTCGACTTGCGCTCGGGGCGTTTCCTCCGGCTCGTCTGCTTGCGTTTGGGGCGTTTTTTCCGCTTCGTCGACTTGCGGTTGGGGCGTTTTCGTCGGCGGCGTCGGGGCCGCGCGTTCGTTCAAAAATACAAACGCCGCTAACGCGAACACCGTTAAAACGAACGCCGCTAAGGCGAGTAGGCAAAATCTGTTAAACATTGGAGGCGAGCGACTAAAAGGGCGAAAAATGGGAACGCGGCGATTCGTCGGGCGACCGGCGCGAACGAAGGCGCAACGGCGATTCGTCGGGCGACCGGCGCGAACGAAGGCGCAACGGCGATTTGTCGGGCGACCGACGCGAACGAAGGCGCAACGGCGATAATCGCGACCGGCGTCGGGCGACCGTTCGATTGAGCGACGTTTTATGAAACAAACGCTCTTTTTTCATTTATTATACGGGAAATCTTTACGCTTGTAAATTGTCGTTCGGGCGGCGAACGTTGGAAACGCGGTTTTTTGAAAAACGGGGAACGTCGTT
>JAFSDX010000033.1 GCA_017436025.1 Thermoguttaceae bacterium | reverse complement strand
CCGGCGTTTTCGGGCGTTTTGCCGCTTTCGTCGAGCGCGACCAAGAGCGGGAGCGCGGGGCCGCCCGGCGTCGTCGCGAGCGTTCGGACGTTCGGCGCTTCGCAAGCGAAATTGGCGAAGGCGGGGAACGCGGCGTTCGTTATCCAGCAGGTTCCGCGGTCCGGTTCGACGTCGGCGAAGAAGGCGGCGTCGGGGTTGATCGGGATAAGGCCCGCTTGCGCGCGGTCGTCGCCGAAGGTAACCGGAGCGGTTTTGATCGGGCCGAAACCGAGCGGGTCGAGGAGCGCGGCCGCTCCGCCGGTCAAAAAGACGCCGCGTTCCGGGGCCGACTCGACGAACGAACGCAACGCCGAAACGACCGGTTCCGCAAAGAGCGCGGTTTCAACGGAAATCGCGTCGCCTTGGTGAAGCCAAACGACGTCGAACGCGGCGAGGTCGACCGGCTCGCCGGAGCGGGAAACGACGCCGGAATCGGCGGAAACGTTCAGAACGGTAATCGCGAGCGTCGCGTCGGCGGCGTCGAGGTCGGACGCGATCTCGGCGACGAAGTCGGACTCGAGTTGCATCGGGACGACCGGCGGTTGGTCGAGAATCAACGCGACCCGGCGCTCCGAAGCGGGCGAGTCGGCGAACGTCGCGAGCGGCGTTATTAATAATAAGGACAAAACGGCGAAAACAATTCGCGAGAACGGACGCATTATTCGGACTCCTTAAACGGGCGGGAGAGCGGCGGGAAAGTCGCGAAAACGACAAACGACGCCTTTAGGATACTCGGTTTAAGGGCGGAAATCAAGCGATTTCGGAGCGTCGCGACGTAAAATTTCAAGAAAGTTAAAATTTAACGCTCTTGCGAGGAGAAAAAACGGCGCCGAACGCTTCGAAACGCCCGTTTTTCCGTTAAAGTCGGTAAAAAGGAACGCTTTCGGCGTCGCGAACGCCGTTTGAGCGGCGCCCCCCCTTGCGTCGACGCGCGTTTGTGGTAAACTAAAGCGTTTGGACGTTTGTTTGCGTAAATTTTGCGCTAAACGCCGTTTTTCAAAGCGCGGTCGCCGCGCGGTTCCCGAAAAATATTGAGCGTCGAAGGTTCGGCGCCGGAAACCCAAAAAAATTAAGGAAGTGAAATGCCCGCAACTTGCGTTATCGGATTGCAATGGGGCGACGAGGCGAAAGGTAAAATCGTCGACTTGTTGACCGCTCAAAACGAAATCGTCGTCCGCTATCAAGGGGGCGCGAACGCCGGACACACGGTTGTCTTCGACGGGAAAAAATACAAGTTGTCGTTGATTCCGAGCGGTATTTTCCGTCCGGAAGTGCAATCCGTTATCGCCAACGGCGTCATCGTCGACCCGGAATCGATTCTCGGCGAGATCGACCGTCTGCGCGAAGCGGGCGTCGAAATCGAAAAGAACCTTATGTTGAGTTCGCGAGCGCACGTCATCTTTCCTTGGCACAAAGAAGAAGACCGCCTGATGAACGACGCCGGCGTCCGTTCCGAAGCGATCGGGACGACGATGCGCGGGATCGGCCCGTGCTACCGCGACAAGGTCGGGCGTTCGACGGCGGTTCGCGTCGGCGATATGTACCGCGCCGACTTCCCGGAAAAAATCCGCAAAATCGTCGAGCTGAAGAACCGCGCGCTCCCGGGAATGGCTCGCGACGACGAAGTCAAAGCGACCGTTAAAAAGTTCGACGCGGAAGAAATTATCGCGCAATACTCGAATTACGCGGAACGCCTGAAGCCGTTCGTCGCCGACGTCGTCGATTATCTCCTCGACGCGGTCGACGCCGACAAGAAAATTTTGCTCGAAGGGGCGCAAGGCGCGCTCCTCGACGTCGATTACGGGACGTTCCCTTACGTTACGAGCAGCAACAGCTCCGGGGTCGGCGTTACCGCCGGGTCGGGGTTGCCGGCGACCTTCATTAAGCGCGTCGTCGGGATTATCAAGGCGTACTCGACTCGCGTCGGCGGCGGCCCGTTCCCGACCGAACTCGACGACGAAGTCGGCCAACGGATTCGCGACCGCGGCAACGAATACGGCACCGTGACGAAACGCCCGCGCCGTTGCGGTTGGTTCGACGCCGTCGCCGTTCGTTACACGAGCCGTTTGAGCGGCGCGACCGAGCTGTCGCTGATGTTGCTCGACGTCTTGAGCGGTTTCGAAACGATTAACGTTTGCGTCGCTTACGAACTCGACGGCAAGCGAATCGAGTCGTTCCCGGCCGACGTCGACGACTTGGCTCGCGCGAAACCGATTTACGAATCGCTGCCGGGTTGGGCGGAAGAGATAGACCAAATCTCGAAATACGACGATCTTCCGGAAAACGCGAAAAAATACGTCGCGCGCCTCGAAGAAATTCTCGGGCGCCCGATTTCGATCGTTTCGGTCGGCCCGGGTCGCGAGCAAACGATCGTCCGTTGAGCGACGGTTTAAAATAAAATCCGAATTTTGACGAAACGGCGGCGAAACCGTTTGAAATCGCCGCCCGATTCGGGTATAATGAACGCGGAGTTTCGGCTCCGCGTTTTTTGTTTTCTTGCGGCGGCGCTCGTCCTTTAAGCGTCGTCGAATTAACCGCTTCGACAAAAAGGATTTGCGCCGATGAAAAAACTTTGGGCCGCTCTGTTGGGAACCGCGACGCTTTTCGGTTCCGCCGCCGCGTCGCTCGCCGCCGAACCCGTCGAAATCGACGGCAAACTTTACCGAACGCTTCCGGTCGCCGAGTACCGCGACAAAATGAAAGCCGGCTGGATCGGCCAAATCGCCGGAGTCTGCTGGGGCGCGCCGACCGAGTTCCGCTTCTGCGACCGAATCATTCCGGACGCCGATATGCCGAAATGGACGCCGGAAATGATCAACAACGCGTTCGGCCAAGACGACCTTTACGTCGAAATGACGTTCCTGCGCTCGATGGAGGAACACGGGCTCGACGTTTCCATCCGCCAAGCCGGGATCGATTTCGCGAACAGCGAATACGCGCTTTGGCACGCCAACGTCGCCGGGCGACACAACTTGCGTTGCGGGATCGCGCCGCCGTATTCGAGTTATCCGACGCTCAACAAGTGCGCCGACGACATCGATTATCAAATCGAAGCGGACTTTTCCGGCTTGATTTCGCCGGGCCTGCCGAACAACGCGATTCGAATGGGCGAAAAATTCGGGCGGCTGATGAATTACGGCGACGGGATGTACGCCGGTCAATTCGTCGGCGCGATGTACGCCGAAGCGTTTTTCGAAACCGACGTCGTGAAAATTATCGAAAAAGCGTTGGAAGCGATTCCCGCCGAGTCGCAATACGCGGAGATGGTCCGCGACCTGCTCGCTTGGTATCGCGAGAACCCGAACGACTGGAAGTCTTGCTGGGACAAGATTAACGAGAAATACCAACATAACCCGAAGTACCGCGCTTGGTCGTGCGGCGGTCATGACTCCGCGTTTAATATCGACGCGAAAATCAACGGCGCGTACATCTTGCTCGGGCTCCTGTACGGCAAGGGCGACCTCGACGAAACGATCAAAATTTCGATGCAAGCCGGGCAAGACTCCGACTGCAACCCGTCGAACGCGGGGGGCGTCCTCTTCGCGACGCTCGGGTTCTCGAAGTTGCCGGCGCGCTTCTCGGAAAAACTCGACGAAACCGGCGTTTTCAGTCATACGGCGTACAACTTCCCGGCGCTGATCGACGTTTGCGATTCGTTGGCGCTCCAAGCGATTAAGAAAGAGGGCGGTTTCGTCCGCGACGTCGACGGCGTTCCGACGTATTTCATTCCGCAAACGAAGACGGTTCCGAGCGCGCTCGCGTCGTGCGTCGCGCCGAGCGAAGAACTCCCGAGCGACGGCGCCGCGATTCGCTTCACCGAGGAAGAGTTGAAGCAAATCAAGTTCCGCGAATATTCGCTCGAAGAGTTGACGGCGAAACACTTTAACGGTTTCCAAGTTTCGCATATGGGCCCGGATATGAACCCCGGTTTCCGCGCCGAGTACCGCGGTCGCCAAAACGTTTTGATGACGCACCCGGAACTTCGCGAAATCGGCGCGGTCGTTTCGAAGACGGTCGTTCCGACGGCGAAGTCGACGCTCGTTTTGGAAGTTTCGCATCACCAAGCGGGCGACGTCGTCGGCGACTATTCGCTGATCGTTAAACTGAACGGCGAAACGGCGAAAGAGCTTGTCGTTTCGAAAGACGTCGTCGGCGCGGACGGTTGGCTGACCGTCGAAGTTCCGCTTTCGCAAAACGCCGGAAAAGAGACGAAAATCGAAATCGTCAACCAACCGAACGGCTGGAGTTGGGAAGCGGCGTACTTCGCGAAGATTGAAATCGTCGAGAAGTAACGTTTGACGCGGCAACGTGTTAGCGCGTAAAAACGCCGTCGAGTCGGTTGATTCGGCGGCGTTTTTGCGTCGAGCGGCGGAACGTCGAGCGGCGCGTTTGAAGACGGCTTGAAGTTCGGGCGAGCGCGGCGGTTTAGCGGTATTCTTTGCGGAAAAGAAAAGTCGAAAACGGTTCCGGGCGCAGTTCGGTTTGTTGCTGAAAGCGCGCGACTTCGGCGAAACCGTTACGTTCGTACCAGTCAAAATCGCAAGTGTCGTCCGTCCAAAGGAGCGTCGAAAGCGGAACGGGGGAAACGGGGGCGTTCGCCGTCGTCGACGACTCGGCGACGTTCGCTCGCAAACGCCGCTCGAACTCCCGCGCCGCCGCGCGACCGCAACCGGGCCGAACGCTAACGAAAAAGAGAAGAAGCGTTTCGTTCGGGCGCGCCGCGGCGAGTTCGGCGCGACGGTTCGCGTCGAGGTAAGCGCGGTATTTCGCGAAAAATGCCCGTTCTTCCGACGTCGTAAGGCGCGGCGCGATCCAAGCGTCGGCGTCGTCGGCGTTTTCCGCTAAATTTGCCGGAGCCGCGAAGAGCGCGCCGCAAAGCCGCCCGTCGACGACCGCCGCCAAGTTGAACGGCGACTTCGGGAACCAATAATAACGCGCTAAATAACGATAAAGCGTCGGCAAAAGCGACGGCGGCGTTCCGGCGATTTCGTCGCCGAAAATTGCCTCCGCGATCGCGCCGACCGCTTCCAAGTCGGCTTCGACGGCGGAACGAACGACGATTTCGGCGTCGTCGCGGCGGGAACGGGCGGCTTCGGACATTGCGCTTTCTCCTTTAAAACAACGGGGGTCGCAAAGTTTAAAACAACGGGGGCGCAAAGCGGCAAGCAAGGAAAAAAACGGCGCGCAAACCGTTCGGCGAAGGAAGGCGCGTTAAAAAACGCCGTCGAGTTTGCGGACTCGGCGGCGTTTTCGTTTTTTTAAGCGCTTGCTTTAACGGCGGTTAACGTTTCGACGTTCAGCCGATCAGCGTCGCGAGGTCGACCAACTCGACGCCGAGACTGCGGGCGACGTTCGCGTTGACGCATTGGCCGTCGTAATAGTTGACGCCCTTGGCCAGCGCCGGATTGCGACGCGCCGCTTCTTCGAGGCCGAGATTCGCGATTTGCAGACCGTAAATTTGCGTCGCGTTCGTCAGCGCGACCGTCGACGTGCGCGGAACGGCGCCCGGCATATTCCCGACGCAATAGTGAACGACGCCTTCTTCGATGAAGACCGGGTCGTCGTGATAGGTAACGCGCGACGTTTCGCTGCAGCCGCCTTGGTCGACCGCGACGTCGACGATCACCGCGCCGCGTTTCATCGTCTTCAAGTGTTCGCGGCGAATCAGTTTCGGCGTCGAACCGCCCGGAACGAGAACCGTGCCGACGACCAAGTCCGCTTCGGAAAGAGCGCGGGCGATGTTGCGCTCCGACGCGAACAACGTCGTAACGCCGGCGCCGAAAATATCGTCCAAGTAGGTCAAGCGCTGCAGGCTGACGTCGATGATCGTCACTTGCGCGCCCATTCCGACCGCCGCCTTCGCCGCGTAAGTCCCGGCGATCCCGCCGCCGACGATAACCACCTTGCCGCGTTCGACGCCCGGAACGCCGCCGAGCAAAATCCCGCGTCCGCCGTAAGCGCTTTCAATATATTTCGCGCCTTCTTGAATGCTCAAGCGACCGGCGATCTCCGACATCGGACGCAAACACGGAAGCCCGGTCGGCTCTTGAATCGTTTCGTAAGCGACCGCCTTCACCTTTTTCGCCGCCAACTCTTCCGCCAAACGACGCTCCGCCGCCAAGTGAAGGTACGTGTAAAGAATCAAGCCCGGACGAAGAAGATTGTACTCTCGCGGAAGCGGCTCTTTCACCTTCACGAGCATATCGACCGTCGACGCGACTTCGAGCGCCGTCGGAAGAATTTTCGCGCCCGCTTCGACGTACTCTTCGTCCGGAAAAGCGGAACCTTCGCCCGCGCCGGCTTCGACGTAAACTTCGTGCCCGGCGGCGACGTAAGCGGCGACGACGTCCGGCGTGAGCCCGACGCGGTATTCGTGTTGCTTGATTTCCTTAACGGTTCCGATTTTCATAACGCGCTCCTCTCGACGGTCGGTCGAGTCGACGGTGAAAAGAAAAATTGACGTTAAAACGGAGAAAATACGCAAAACGGGAAAGCGTTTCGACGCGCGTCGAACCGTTTTCCCGTCGTTTTTTTCGCCGCGACGTTATTATATTAATGACGCGGCGGCGTTTGTCAAGCGCCTAAGTCGAGTTTCCGCCGCCGAATCGCGTTCTCGACGGCGGATTTTAACGATTGGCGCCCGGCTTAGTCGAGTTTGTATTGCGGAATCGCGAGGCGTTCGCCGTCTTTGAGCGCCGACAAGTGCGCGACGATTCCCGGAACGGTCGTGTTCAGCGCGGTCGCGACGTCGACGGTCGGACGAACGCCCTTCAAAACGGACTCGATAAAGTTCGAGCCGAGGTAGCCGTGCGAGCCGCCGTGTCCGCCCGCGGCGACGTTCGGAGGAAGCGCCGGTTTGCGGAGGTCGCCGAGTTTCGCGACGATTTCCTTCGCTTCGTCGTTCAGCGGTTCGAAGGCCGCGTTGTAGGCGCCGATTTCGCCGCGATTGCGTCCGACTTCGCCGCCCCAACCGGCGCTGTCCCAACTGACGGCCATTCGCGCCGCGCCCCCTTCGCTCGTTTCGAAGAGCGCGATTTCGGTGCCGAACGGGTTGTCGTAGGGGTTCGCGCCCTTTTGGTATTCTTCGAGCTTGCTCTTCCAACCGACGCAGGAAACCGACGTAAACGTGTTGCCGGTAACGCAAGTGTAATAAGCGTTCGAGTGCGTCGGGTACCATTGCGGCGGGAGTCCGCGTCGCCAGTCTTTATAGCCCGGGAGCGTTCCGGCGGCGTAATGGTAGTATTCGCCTTCGGTGTAGATCATTCGCCCGAATCCGCCGGCTTTGTAGATTTGGCGCGAGGCGTAAACGGCGTCGTGGTAGGCGGACGTTTCGAACATCGCGTAAGTCAAGCCGGTTTCCTTGACCGTTTCGAAGAGCAAGTCCGCGTCTTCGAGCGAACCCCAAACCGCCGGGACGGCGCAGGCGACGTGTTTGCCGGCTTTCAACGCTTTCACGACGTGGTCGCAGTGGCTCGGCGCGTCGGTGGCGACGAAAACGGCTTCGATTTTCGGGTCTTCGATCAGTTTTTCGAGCGATTCGTAAGTTTTTTCGCAGCGGCAAGCCTTGGCGAGGCCGTCGCGGCGGTCGGCGAAGAGATCGGAGACGGCGACGACTTCCGCGTTCGGGTGGTCTTGGAGTCCGAACTGCGCGCCGAAGCGGCAAAGGCCGAACCCGACGATTCCGACGCGAAGTTTGCGGTCGGTAAACGGTTTCCAAACGTTTTGCGCGTCGACGTTCGTTTTCGTTTCGTCGAAGCCTTGGATTTGCGGCGCGTCTTGCGCTTTAAGATATTGGGCGCCCGAAAGAGCGGCGAACGCGGCGGCTCCGGCTCCGGTCGCGAGGAAAGAACGGCGGGAAAAACGTGGCGACATTGTAAAACTCCGGTAACAAAATAAGGAAATTAAGGAAACGCGAACGCGGTTCGGCGATTCCTAGCGAAAAATCTTCGAATTCATTATAAGCGAAGGCGCGGGCGATTGCAATCGGAATCGGGCCCGATATCGACGAAAGAGAGCGAAATTGGAAGAAAACGGTAAAGCGACGAACGGCGTTCGGGCGTTCTAGACGCGGTAAAAACGCCGGACGCTCGGACGCGTCCCAAGGGGCGGCGTTTTTTAAGGCGTTGAGAATGAAATGGTTAACGGTTCTTTGCGGCGCGCTCGAAGGAGCGGAACGGCGACGCGAAAGACAAGAGAACGAAAAAATGTCGGAACGAAAAGCTGAAATATTTAGCGAAAAATCGAAATAAAAGCCGGATTTTTGGCGCGGCGACGCATTAAACGGGAAGGTGGGGCTGTAACGATAAAACCGTTTTTTTTTTGAAGAAATTTTGTCGAAAATAGGAAAAATGCGTTGTATTTTCTGAATGTATGAGTATACTGATTGTAGTTCTGAAAGAATTAAGGGACTAATTTTCAGGAATTCATATCGAAAAATTAGAGACGCGCTCGATTTCGCGTCGTCGAAACGCCTAAAACGGCGCGTCGACGACGTTCGACAAAACGCGACGGTTTCCTAGCGTCAGCCTAACGCCGTTCGCGAGTTCGCGAGCCGTCGCGTCTCCGATTCTTACCGCGATATGGGTTTTGAAAACACCGCATTGCGCGTCGCGCTAGGGAGGCGAGCGCGGCGCGTTGTTACCGTTGCGTCGATGAGACGCGTAGTTTTTAAAGGAAAGTGTTATGAAAATGTTCAAACGTTTCGCGACGTGCGCGATGGCGTTGGCGTTGTCGCTGACGGCCGCGTTTGCGACGGCGGCCGACAAAAAATTGGACGCGCCGGTCATCAACGACGTTAAAATCAACGATTACAACTTCACGTTGAAGTGGGAACCCGTTGAAAACGCCAAGTCTTACAAGGTTTGGTACCTCGAAGACGGAATTGGTATGGAACTCTGGCGTTCGACGTCGAAAGCGTCGTACACCCACTACGGCGCCCTTAAAGGCAAGAATTACAAAGTTTGGGTTGTCGCCCAACCGAAGTCCGGCTATGAAGCGTCCGACGCTTCGGAAGCGGTCGTCGTTCCGTTCTGGGTCGAACCGACGGACGAACCGACGGACGAACCGGCCGACGAACCGACCGTCGACGAACCGACCACGGACGAACCGACCGTCGAAGAACCGAAAGAAGAACCGAAAGAAGACAAACTTCCGGCTCTGAAGCTCAAGACGAAACAAAACAAGAGCGGTTACTTCGAAATCACTTGGG